>CAKXHL010000002.1:75545-261358 GCA_934875375.1 uncultured bacterium | reverse complement strand
TTGGAAATGGAATTGCTCTCACGCTGTTGGTCATCATCTTTGCCAAAGTCATCACGGCTCAGTCGTTCGTACAGAGCTGTGATTTTCTCGTTTTTTCTCATAACTTGCGCTCCTTTCTTCGGTTTTAGGTTGTGTGTTCTAAGAGACTTCCCAACCGCTTGATTAAGAAGTCTTTTAGAGCATACAACACCTGTTGCCGAAATGGTATTGGAAACAAGAGAAATGCTGTGTGAACTGTTTCATTTTAACCGTTCGCAGAACGTAATTTTTACCATGAATATTACCCAGTCGCTGAATTTTCTGAAAAAGGGTTTTGGGGGGCCAGGGGATCATGTGCTGGTCAGCGCAATGGAGCACAATGCAGTCATGCGCCCGCTCACTCAGTTGGCAGATATCGGCGTGACGTTTACCCAGATGCCGTGCAGCGAACAGGGAGAGTTGCTGACCGATCAGTTGGATGAGCTGGTGCGGCCCAACACCAAAGCGATGATACTGCTGCACGCTTCCAATGTGTGTGGTACTTTTAATGCCACTGGAAGTGGTGAGTGTCTTTTACCGAAAGCACAAGTTGCTTTTTTTGCTGGATTCGGCCCAAACCGCAGGCGTTTTCCCTATTGACATGAAAGCCCTTGGGCTGGATGCCCTGGCTTTTACCGGGCATAAATCGCTGCTGGGGCTGCAGGGCATCGGCGGATTTTTGCTGACGGGCGATCTGGCTGCAAAGATTACGCCTTTGATCAGCGCAGGTGCCGGCAGTATCTCGGATCAGGAAAGCGTTCCGGCTTTTTTGCCGGACCGGTTTGAGTCTAGTACCATGAATCTGCCGGGAATTGCGGGATTGCATGCATCCTTGGGATATCTGAAAGAGATTGGGATTGATTCCATCCGCGCGCATGAGCAGAATTTGAGTGGATTGTTGCAGCAGGAATTGTCTTCTTTTCCAAGTGTACGCATTGTCGGCATTGCGGATGCTCAAAAACGGGCGCCAGTGGTATCGGTGGATTTTATTGGGTATGACAATGCCCAGATTGCTTATCTGCTGGACAGTGAGCATCAGGTTATGACCCGATGCGGGCTGCACTGCGTACCTAACGCCCATAAAACGCCGGGAACTTTTCCGCAGGGAACGGTGCGTTTTTCTGTCGGAGTCCGCAATACAGAAGATCAGATTCTTTTTGCCATAGGCGCTGTTTTCAAGGTTCTGAAAAAAGCGACCCCTCTCTGCTGAACTTCCCCCAGAAACAAAACAGGTGCTGCTTTTTTAGCAGCGCCTGTTTTGTTTCCATCAAAATCAGTTTACAGCCCATGAGGGATCTCATCAGCAAAGCACCTCCGCAGAATCCCCACTGCCTTTTTTTCAATGCGGGATACATAAGAACGGGAAATACCTAAAAGCGCCGCGACTTCCCGCTGGGCCATCGGGGCTTTGCCGTCGAGACCATATCGCAGGCAGATCACCTGCTGTTCTCTTGCATCCAACGCCTGATTAATGTAAGAATGCAGCCGATCGCCTTTCAATTTGCGGTCCACGTCTTCCAGAATATCGCCATCCTGTGCCATAATATCCATCAGCGTCAGAGCATTTCCGTCTGTATCCACATCAATCGGATCCTGTATGTATAAATCCTGCGCATATTTTTTCCGCCCGCGAAAATGCATCAAAATCTCATTTTCAATACATCTAGATGCATAGGTCGCAAAACGGATGCCCTTATTGCTGTCAAAGGTTCCCACTGCTTTAATCAGTCCGATTGTCCCAATGGAAATCAAATCCTCCTGCTCTTTATAAGAGGCATAGTATTTTTTGATAATGTGAGCCACCAGCCGCAGGTTGTGTTCAATAAAATAATCCCTAGCCTGCTGATCCCCTTCTTTGATTTTCTGAAGGCATTCCCGCTCCTGTGCAACTGTTAAGGGGCGGGGAAAGGAACCGGATGCGGTCAGATGCAGCGCAAAATACAAAAAGCCGCCCGCCAGGGCGGATAGCCAGACTGATAACATGTCTCCTCCTTGTTTGGCCTTGCAGCACAAGGTCAATACCGCGTCCGGTTCCGGCCGGCGGCCCGCCGAAAATCGTCCTCTTTGTAATAAGCATGAGGCCCTATTGTCAGCTTATGCGCCGGTTGGAAAATCGTGCGCGTCCCAAAAACAAAAAGGTTTCTGGTTGCGGTTCGCCGCCGGATATGATACACTTATGGGCAGAAAAAAGGGGGGAATCCGGATGCTATCGACACTGCTGGAACTTTCCACCTGTTGGGAACAGCTACAAAAGACAAACAAACCGGTCGCGATGTATGGAATGGGCAACGGCGCCGATCATATCCTGCGATATTTGGATCAGATGGGCGTACCGGTTCAGGAGTTTTTTGCCAGTGATAGATTTGTCCGCGGCCACAGTTTTCATGGCAGGCGGGTGAAAAAGCTTTCGGAAATTCAGGCCCAATACGAGGATTTTGTTATCGTTACTGCTTTTGCTGTGCAGGATGAGCCTACGATGACCGCCATTCAACGATTGGACCAGCAGTATGAACTGTATGCCCCGGACGTTCCGGTAGCGGGAGAGAATCTGTTTGACCAGACGTTTTTAGCAGCTCATCTGGCTGAGGTCCAAGCTGTAGACGCCCTTTGGGCAGACGAGAGATCCCGGCGAGTTTACCGGGATCTCATCGCTTATAAGCTCACCGGAAAGCTATCCTATCTGGTTCCCACCGCCAGCTCCCGGCAGGAGGTTTTTTCCGATTTACTGCAGCTGGGTCCAAAGGAGTTCTATGCGGATTTGGGCGCCTACAACGGCGATACCATCGAGGAATTTTTGCAGTATACTGGCGGCCGCTTTGCCGGGGTATACGGCATGGAGCCGGACCCCAAAAACTACCGCAAACTCTGCGAAAGAGCCGAACGCCTGGGCATTTTCCACGATGACCGGGTGAGTCTGTGGAATCTTGCCGCCTGGGACGATCGGGATGTTCTGACCTTTGCACCCCGGGCCGGACGCAATTCCGCCGTGGCAGACAGCGGCCGCCGGATCGAGGCGGATTCTCTGGATAATTTGTTGGGAAAAGCACCGCTTACCTTTCTGAAAATGGATGTGGAGGGCAGCGAGTCCCGAGCGATTCTGGGATCGGCTAACGCCATCCGGCGGCATAAGCCCAAACTGATGATTTCTGCTTACCACCGCAGCGAGGACCTGTTTGCCCTGCCGCTGCAAATTCAGCGCATCCAGCCTGGCTATCGGTTCTATCTTCGGCGGTTTCCCTATATCCCTGCCTGGGAAATCAATCTCATCGGTTTATGGGAGGGATAATCGTGGAATACACGCTTTACGACCATCATAAGCGCTATCGCACCTGGAGCGGCGAGCTGCGTCGCCGGTACGGCCAAAAGGTCTGTAAAATTCCGCTGAATGCCGGATTCGGTTGTCCCAATCGGGACGGAACCTGTGGTATTTCCGGCTGTACCTACTGCTCCGGATTGCAAAGCGGCGATTTCGGCGGAGATCCATCCCTTTCCATTGAAGAGCAATTTGCGCAGATGCGGGCGGTATTTGACAAAAAGTGGCCCGGTGCGCAGTATATTGCCTATTTTCAGGCGGGTACCAATACCTATGCTCCAGTGGATGTGCTGCAAAGTTTTTTTGAGCCGGTGCTGGCATTCCCCGATGTGGTCGGGCTGGCGGTGGCTACCCGGGCCGACTGTCTGCCGGAACCGGTGCTGGATTATCTGGCCGATCTTTCCCGCCGCACCGACCTGACGGTAGAGCTGGGGTTACAGACCGTCCACGATGAAACCGCCCGGCGGATTGGGCGGGGACATGACTACGAAACCTTTTTGTGTGGATATCGGGCGCTGACCTACCGTGGCATTCGGGTTTGTATTCATCTCATCAACGGACTGCCGGGCGAAAACCGTCGGATGATGCTCCAAACGGCGCGGCAAGTTGCGGCGCTGCGGCCCTATGCGGTCAAAATTCATCTGCTGCACCTTTTGAGGGGAACACCGCTGGCCGCTGAATATGAATCGGACCCTTTCCGGCTTTTGGAAAGGGAAGAATATGTCCAGCTCGTCTGCGATCAGTTGGAGCTGCTGCCGCCAGAGACCATGATCCAGCGACTTACTGGCGATGGGGACCGCCGGCTGTTGGTCGGCCCCATGTGGAGCGTTCGCAAACGGGAGGTGCTCAATGCCATAGACCGGGAGATGGCCCGGCGCGGTACGGTACAGGGAGCCCGGTTTTGTTCGGAACTGTCCCGTGAAAAGGAGGCGGATTTTTAATGCAAAGTATTCTTCATACGGCCAAGGAGCTGTTGCTTCCAGCTCTTCGGCCTGGCGGTACGGCGGCGGATTTTACCATGGGAAACGGCCACGACACACTGTTCCTCAGCCGCGCTTTGCCCGGCGGACAGGTTTGGGCCTTTGATATCCAACCAGCGGCGCTGAAAGCGACCCAGGCCCTTTTGGATAACAACAGCGCCGGCGGGAACGTCCGGCTGATTTTGGACAGTCACAGCAATCTGGACCGTTATATCCAGACTCCGCTGGATGCCGGCGTGTTTAATCTGGGATATCTGCCCTGGGCGGATAAGGCAATAACCACCCGGAGAGAAACTACCCTAGAAGCAGTGGACAAGGCTCTGCCTTTGCTGCGGGTAGGCGGCGTGCTGGTGATTGTGATTTATCCCGGCCACGAGGAAGGACGGCTGGAGGGGGAGGCTCTTCAGCAAAAACTTTCCGGCCTAGATCCCAAGCGGTACGACGTGTTGCTGCACCGGCTGATCCACGTACCGGAATGCCCGTATATTTTGGCGGTGGAACGCCGCAAGTAATCGGTTTTATTGCGCGATCGCAGTCAAAAAGGCCCCGGAAAAGAAAAATCCTTTTCCGGGGCCTTATGATTTTTCAAACAGCACTTGCTAAACCATCATCCGGTCCGCTTCTGTAATCGGCCGGATGACTCGGCAGGGCACTCCTGCGGCGACAACGCCCGGCGGGATATCCCGGGTTACTACGCTGCCCGCCCCTATCACTGCGCCACGGCCGATGGTCACGCCGCCGTTGACAATTACACCGCCGCCCAGCCACACGTCGTCTTCTATGGTGATCGGTTTGGCGTATTCCAAATTGTACCGGCGGCCCGTTTCGTCGGTACGGGCGTTGCGTTCTTCCGCCCGCAACGGGTGCAGTGCGGTAAAGAACGAAGTTCCTGGCCCAGCCATTACGTTGGAGCCGATACGGATAGGAGCGCAGTCTAAAAATACTGCGTTGAAATTAAAATAGCAGTTGTCTCCCACAAAAGTATTGCAGCCATAGTCAAACCGAACAGAAGCCCGAAAAGTCACATGATCGCCCATACTGCCCAAAAGTGCCTGCAAGATTTCCCGCTGGGCTGCGGCGTCCTCTTTTTGCAGACGGTTGAACCGCTCTACCAACTGGAACGCACGTTTTCGCAGATGGGATAGCTCTTCGTCAGAAGGATCATACAGCTGTCCTGCCAGCATTTTTTCCCGCTCGGTCATGGATTGTCCTCCTTTTTTCGAGTTTGCCAAAACAATATGACCGCGAAAATGAATCGGTGAAACACAAAAATCCGGCGGAATTCCTGTTCTTACCATCCAGACAGAGTTGCTTTACCGGCCTAAAAATTGCGCCAGCCAGCTCAACGCAGTGGCCAGCCCCCAGCTGTAAGCCAATAGAGCAAGCGGCTTGCCCAGCAGGATGATAGCGACAAAGCGACGAAATTTCATCGGTGTCAGCCCTGCCAGCAGGCAGAGAAAATCATCTGGGGCCACCGGAAAAAAGATTGCCAGCGCAAAATACAAATCAAATTTTGGAGAATCCAGCCATTTGATGTATTTTCCCCACACTTTTTCCGAAACAGACCGCTCCACAAAGGGACGGCCATATTGTTTTGCCAGCGAAAAATTGATGCAGGAACCGATACAGATCCCCACGTAATTATATACAAAGCCCCACACAGGGCCAAACAGAAGCACACCGGCTATGCAGGTCAGCCCGCCTGGGATAATGGGAAACACGACCTGCACCACCTGAATCCCCACAAAAACCAGCGGGGCCCAAAGCCCAGCGCCGCGCAGAAACATCTGCAACGTTTCCGGGGAGGTAAACACCCCCATTTTCAGTCCGATAATCACCAGCACCAGCGATATCAGAATTCCAACAATGGTTACTGTCGCACTGAGAATTTTTCCTCCGCAGATACTCATAAATGCAAATCACCCCGCGCCTGCGGCACCGGTTGCGCCTGCGGCAATAAAGAGGCATAGCAGTTTTTCCAATAAGAAAGCACCGCCGCTTTTGTATAGCGCTGATGCCCTTCGGCAGAGCGGGCGGCGGCCGCCGAATGAACCGCCGGATCGGTCAGCGCACGCAGCTGACTTACAAAGCCGTCCACGTCGCTGGCGGCTGTGTAATATCCTTCCAGAATGCAGGGGTACAAGTCCAAGTCCCGTACCAAAATTGGTTTGTGGCAGCACATGGATTCCAGCAGCGTCATGGGGAATAGTTCGTCAAAAGACGGCAGGAAAAACACGTCCGCTGCATTGTAAAGTTCATTCATCTTTTCCCGCGGTACAATACCAGTAAGCGTTACATTGGCGGGCAGATGTTCTGCCGCGTGCCGGATTTCTTCATATCCATCGGTAATTTTTCCAAAGGAAAACCCTCCCGCCCAGACAAACTGCATATCCGGGCAGCGGCGTGCGGTCTCCAAAAAGTCCAGAAATCCCTTTCGTTTCTGCATCTGGCCGGCGCACAGAACCGTAAACTTTTCCGTATCCAGCCCAAAAGCCTGTCGTGCTTTCAATCGCTCATCCTGCGGCATCGGATAAAAATGCTTATCATCCACAAAGTTCGGGATATATTCAATCTTTTCTGCTGGAATACCGCACTCTACCAGTTTGGGAATAAAAGATGGGTTGACCACGATCAGCTTGTCCATCGATTTATAAAAAAGCAAAACGTATTTGCACAAAAGTTTCTGAATCGGCCGGGGCAGCCGGATGGACCCCTCCAGCGTCTGCGGCAGAAAATGAACGTACCCCACCTTTACCGCAGAAGTGAACCAGCTGCGCAGCAGGTAATTGGGGTTTACTGTATGAAAATGCAAAATATCTGATTTTTTCCAGCTGTTGATCACCACTGTATAATTGGGACCGAGTCCCTCGCTGACCAGCTTTGTCTGCTCTTCAAAAGCAGAGAGAACGCCATGGCCTTTGGTCATTCCCGCTGAGGACAGCATGTTGATGCGTACCATATGAACCCCTCCTTTTGTCTTTCTGTTTCTTCCTCTGCTAAAAGAACGACTGGGAGACTGTTTTTTCTTCATGGATTCCAGAGTCGAACCGGATTTTTCTTTCTCTTTCAAGGTCCCTCACTCCCTCTGCGCCAAAGCTGGATTTTTTTCGTCAAACCGAAGGGGAAATATCTCCCTTTTGCCCCTTAAAAAACCGCTTTTTTATTCTTTCCGGCGATAAGGGGGCTAAACCGCTAAACTCCAGCTTTCTAATTTTATTATAGCAAACATCTATATAAAAAGGCAACAGGACTTTTCGGTAAAAAGTTGGTATTTTCCCAAAAGGCGGCATTTTCTGAAAGGATACCGGCAATCAAGTCAAAGCAGTTCGCGCAGAAGAGCCGAAGGAATTGCCAAGGGATCTGGTGGGTTTACGTGGAAAAGGGCTCCCGTGTTTGGAGGTGAGTTCTCAATCCGTTTGGGTCAACGGGAATCAAAACAGCGGGCTTGCTGTTTGCGGCTGTATTACCAGCCTCCTTTTGCTTCCAGTTCCAGCAGATAGCGGATCACGCCGTCTTCTGTATTGGCAGGCACGATTTGATCGGCGCGGGCCAATACATCGGCAGTGGCGTTTCTCACCGCGCAGAACTGATCCGCTCCATCTGCCATCGCCAGATCATTGTGATTATCTCCGAAAGCAATGACGTGGTCTGCACCAGCCATTTCGCGGAGAATCTCAACCGAAAGTCGTTTGTCCACGCCGCCAGCCTGAATTTCCAGATACCAAAGCGGCTCATAGGTGTCCAGATAATAAGAAAGCGTAATATTTGGAATTTTTTCCATTTCGGCATACAAGCAATCCATTTTTTCTTTTGGCCCTGGCATGGAGAAAAATACCACCCGCTCATTCTCTGCTGTTTTAGCCAGAGAGTCTACCTGGCGCCACTTTTTTTGAGGAAAACGGGAGCGCTCGGCTGCAAACTGGCGCTCCCTTTCCGTATCCAGACTAGTGTAACAAGCGAACAGCTGCTGATCCTGGTAGGTATACATGGTGCTGTGGAGATCATACTGTTCCATGACCCGGGCAACCTGCCGTGCCGCCTGCGGGTCAATGTCCATGACCCGGACAAACCGCGCTGCGGAATAATCATAGTAAATTACCCCGTTAAACAGTGCAATCGGGACAGTGAGACGAAGCCCATCAAGAATCCCGATCACCGTACCGGTGCTGCGGGCGCTGGAGATAGAAAAGCACAGCCCTTTTTCAATCATGCGGTTGAGCTCCCGGACAGCAAACGGAGATAAGGACGCGTCATTTTGCAGCAGCGTACCGTCCAGATCCGAAAGATAAAGGGTTTTGTCGCGCATAAAAGTCCTCCTATGAAAAAGCGGACGGCAGTTTGTAAAATCGCGTCCGCTTGCAAGATTATTGCAGTTCATTTAAAGTCAGCTTCAGTGCCAGTTCCTCAGCAGTTGTATTCCAGTCCCGGAAAGCTTCTCCTACCAGCCGGCGGAGCAGTTCCTTTAAAATCTCCGGATTTTTGACCAGAAGAGGGCCTAACTGCCAGGTGCCGAAAAAGTTCCGGTACAAATTCCCCTCGTGGGATTCTCCGGCGATTTCGCCATCCCCCGCCCCTTTTACTACAGTAAAGAGCGGATCCCGGTCATTACCATGAATATGGGCGGTTCGGTTGATAAAACCATAAGATGCGGTTTCCGGCGCGAATATCGGGTGAGCCAATACGTCGGAAATAAAGACGTTGCCGGTTTCTTCGCCCGTATAGTCAAACAGCCCAATACCGGGTATCTGCTGCCCGTCGGCACCAGTAAAGCTTTTGCCGAACAGAAGGCGGCTGTTCCCAGTTGCCAGGAACACAACGCCGCGCTCCACCGCATCCAGCACAGCCTGTTTTTGACAGGCCAGATCTTTTGCTGCTTCGGCCAGATTCCGCGCTTTTCCCGGGCCAATATAAATCATTTGATAGCGGGAAAAGTCCGGCTGATCCCCCAAGCTTTTGTGGTCAATTTCCCATGGAATCCCCATCGCATCCAGCCCTTTGGTCACCGCAAGCAGGTTGCCCCAGTCTCCATACAAATCCAACAGGTCGTCGTACATCCAGAGAATGTTCACTTTGCTCATTTGCTGATCACCTCCAGAATGGACTTTGCATCATACAGTTCAGTCAAAATGCAAATATCGCCGCGGGTTTTATCCACTACTGCTTTGAGTTGGGACAAATCCCGTTCGATGCGGATTTGTTCCGGCGGAAAACCCGCCAGCTTCAGCCGCACTGCCAGATCATAGGCCCTGGGCCCGGTGCCCACAACAGCGTCTACCTTGCCCAGCAGCCGTTCAAAGCCAATGTCATAAAGCCAAGTGGTATCCCGGTGACCGGTATGGTTGATATTATTGATGAAAACGACCACCGTCTTTTCCCCATCTCGCTCCAATACATGGGTAATGGACTGGTCAAAAGAGACCGGATTCTGGTTTTTGGAAAGGATCATCACCGCACGGCGGCTGCCGACCTGGAATTCGTCGTATCGCTGTTTCAACGCAACAAAAGTGGACACGGCCTGACAACAGTTCTCCAGCGGCAAGCCCAATTCTGTGCAGGCTGCAACAGCGGCGGTAGTATTGAGGATATTGAACAGATCTTTATAATCGGTGTGAACCCGGCACCCGTTGATGGTAAAATCGCCTGAAGAAAAATCGACATTGTCGGCCGTATAGCTCCATTGGGGATTGATATAACCGCATTTGGAGCACTGGAAACCGCCGATGTGGTTGTAGTGATAGTAAGTATAGCTCATGCGGCCAAAACAACGGGGGCAAACCTTTGCGTCATGGGTGATGTTGAGGCATTTTTCCGATGATTGCTCCGTTTTGGAAAGGCCGTAATAAACCCTTTGGTTCTGTGGGGCCAGATCGCCGCTAATCGGGTCGTTCCCATTTAAAATCAGCTTGACCGACGGTTTGATCGCCTCTTGCAGCTTCTCGATGATTACATCCACATTTCCGTTGCGGGTCAGCTGATCGCGGAATAAATTGGTACAAAGCAGGTAGTCCGGTGAAAAATCCCGGAAGATCAGCCGGGAAAAACGCTCGTCCACTTCCAGCACCACAAAATCCTGTTTGATACGCCCACCCATGGTAGACGCCGCCAGCAGCGTAGTGGCCACCCCGCCGGTCAGGTTGGAGCCCTTGGCGTTATGCGCCACCGAATGCCCCTGCTTTTTCAAAATATAGGCAATCATATTGGCCGTGGAAGTCTTTCCATTCGACCCGGTAACGGCAAGGATTTTACCGTCAAATCGGAAATTGCCCATCATCTGCGGGCAGATCTTCAGCGCCAGCTCGCCGGGCAGATTTGTAGATTTTCCAAACGGTTTGCCCAGCAGATACAAAAGCTTCCCCAGCAAAAGGGCCAGTTTCATTTTCATAATAGCACCTCGGTTGAGATAAAGTCGGCCACTGAACAAGCAGCCCGACAAAATAAATGTATACAAATTCCTCTTTATTCTATCATAAACAAAAAATAAAGAAAAGAGAAAAAGCAGGATCTGCGAAAAACTTTCCAATTTGGAATGATCACTAAAAACTTTCTGATTTCAAGTAAAAAAACAAGAGTATTTGTTCAAAACCGACTTGAAATTACCACCTTTTTCCGGTATGATGGAGAAAAGGATGTATTATCCTGTCCTATTAAAAGAAAGCAGGTGAATTTTTTATGGCAAACGCTTTTTCCCGGCTGTTAAGAAAAAGTCCCTTGATGGATCAGCTGATGCAGCTGGAGGGGAATGCCAAGTGGTGCGTGCTGTGCGAACCATTTTGGGCGATTACCAATGCGCTGTATGTGGCTTATGCGGTGGAGTACCGAAAGGCGATCATCGGGCTGGACAATGCCAACCTGGGAACGCTTCTGGGAACATTGGTCACCATTCAGCTGGCCGCGCAGTTTATCAGCTCCTTTTTGGGGGGCGTCATCACCGATAAACTGGGCCGCAGAAAAACCTGCTATTATTTTGATCTTTTGTCCGGTGCGCTGTCAGTGTTGCTTTTGGCCTGCGCAAAGAATTTCTGGTGGTTTGCAGCTTCCATGGCATTGGGCGGCTGCTGGCAGATCAATACCAATGCCTGGAATGGCCTTTTGACAGAAGACTGCCCGCCTAAAAAAATTCCCTACGCTTTTTCCGGTATTACTATGGTGCAGCTGGCCGCCACTTTTCTGACCCCGATTTCCATCATTCTGGTGCAAAAATTCAGTATCATCCCGGCGTTGCGGGGCGTTTATTTCTTTGCTTTTTTGTCCCAAGCATTTAAATGTACGCTGCTTTTTTGGAAAGCGAAAGAGACGGCACAGGGCAAAAAGAGGATCACTGAGACCAAAAACATTCCGCTTTACCGGATGTTTTCCGGCTATGGAAGGGTTTTTAAACTGATTTTTACCACGCCGGCAACCCGTCTTTTGCTGATACTGGTGATTACCATTGGCATCAACAATATTATTATTAATACCTTTTTCTATGACTTTGCCACCGAACGGCTGGGCCTGCCCACCGCTTCGCTGGGATACATCCCCATGATCCGGGCAGCTGTGTGCCTGTTATTTATGTTTACCGCTCAAAGCAAAATCAACGAAAAAAGCCATCGGACGGTTTTGACGATCGGGCTTGTTTTATACGCGGTTGCCTTTGCCTGTCCGCTGTTGTTCCAAGGGGCTTCCTGGACAGGAGCTGTCTTTTATATTTTTTTCGAGGCCATCGCCAATGCGTTTGTCATTCCGAGAAAGGAATCTCTGCTGTTTTTGTATGTGGACAAAAAAGAGCGTTCGCGGGTTTATGCCATGCTGCATGTTATTGCTCTGGCAATTACCTCACCATTCGGGACGGTGATGGGGGCTATGAGCGATGTCAGCCGCCTGTATCCCTTTTTATTTGCCATCGTCGTTTCGCTGGGCTGCGGCGCGCTGATGTTTTGGTCCCGCACGGAGAAAAAAGACGCGCAATCCATTGCCGTGGGAGAATAGCAAAGCCTTTCCTCCGTTTTTTCTTGCCAGAGGCGGTGATCTGTGGTAAAATGCAGGACAGAACCGTTAAAACTGCAAGCTGTTTGGAGGATGAGGGGCATGTCTTTACAAAAACTGATTTTACCAGATCATTATACTTCGAAATTGGATATCCTCAATACGGAAATTGCCATTAAGCTGGTGAAGGATACTTTTGAACGGGAATTGGGCGAGGCTTTACACCTGATTCGGGTGTCCGCTCCTTTATTTGTCCGGCCGGAGTCGGGACTCAACGACGATCTCAATGGTGTGGAGCGCCCGGTTCAGTTTGACGTGTTGGAAATGCACAGCGATGTGCAGGTGGTGCACAGTCTCGCCAAATGGAAACGTCTGGCGCTCAAGCGCTACGGCTTTGGCCCCGGCAGCGGCATTTATACCGATATGAATGCCATCCGCCGGGATGAGGATCTGGATAATCTGCACTCGGTTTACGTAGATCAATGGGACTGGGAAAAGGTCATCACGACACAGCTGCGCAATATCACCTATCTGCAGGACACGGTAAAAGCCATTGTCGGCGCGCTAAAACGTACCCAGGATCAGGCGTGCCGGCGGTTCCCCATTCTGAACCGGGTGATTCCGGAGAAAATCACCTTTCTTACTACACAGCAGCTGGAAGACCGTTATCCGGAACTGACCCCCAAAGAGAGGGAAGACACGGCCTGTAAAGAGCATGGCCTGGTATTTTTGATGCAGATCGGGGATAAGCTGCGTTCCGGCAGACCCCACGACGGCCGGGCTCCAGACTATGACGACTGGTCCTTAAACGGTGATATTCTGGTATGGTACCCGCTTTTGAATCGGGCGGTGGAGATATCCTCTATGGGTATCCGGGTAGATGAAAAAGCGCTGCAAGAGCAGTTGGCCAAAGCAAACTGCGAATCCCGCGCCGAACTACCGTTCCACAAAATGCTGCTGGAAGGGCAGCTGCCCCTTACCATGGGTGGCGGTATTGGGCAGTCGCGTATCTGCATGCTGATGCTCAACAAGGTGCATATTGGCGAAGTACAGGCTGCCGTCTGGTCCAACGAGATGATCGACGCCTGCGAAGCCAGAGGGGTACATCTGCTGTAAAACACTGGCTTTTTCCGGTTGGGCCAATCGGAGAAAATGGGAATAAACAGTAAAAACAAACCAGGCGCAGCCAACGGCTGTGCCTGGTTTTTCCTTTTTGGCAAATGATGTTGCTTATTCTGTTTTCCATTCCACAAGAATCGCTTCTTTCGGGGAGAAATAGTCTTCCGAATTGCTGCTGAATCCAGCGGCTTTCCACGCTTGTTCAAACGAGACTTCTTCTAAGTTGCTAAGATATACAAAGGTGGAGTCCGCAGCAGCCTGCGGTGTTTTGCCGCTGATTTCCAGTCGATACTGATAGGTGCGTCCATCACACTGCCAGGAACCGTCGCTCATTTCATAATAGGGTTGAAAACCTGTGTCAATCGTGCTTTTCACACTGACCGCAGACGATTTTGTTTGGCATCCGGTCAGCGAGGCAATGATAATCAGAATCAGTATAATAACAGACAGCAGTTTTTGCATTTTCCCGCCTCCCATCAGCCCAATGAATTTTGCTGCCGTCAGGAGATTTCTCCCCAACAGACTACGGCAAAAGGGTATCTGCCGCAGTAGGCAGCTGATCGTTGGTTTTTCCGAAGAAATACTCGTCAAAGATGGCCTTTGCCACCGCCGCACCCCAATAACCATGGTAACCATTTTCGATGACCACCGCCACGGCGATCTGAGGGTCATCCGCCGGCGCATAACAGATATAGGTGCCGTTGGGAAACCCAGTGGTTTCCGGAGTGCCGGTTTTAGACGCCACCGAAATGGGGTAGTTGCCAAAATATGCGCCGGAGGTTCCGCTGTATCCGTTTTGGCCGGATGCGCGGATCATACCGTCCCGAATGGCGCTGACCGCCGTTTCTGACAGTCCCATATCGACGACAATTTCCGGTTCGATATCTTCCACCGTTTCGTCCAGACTATAACTTTTCACGCTTTTGACCAGGTGGGTTTTCATCCGCACGCCGCCGTTGGCCAGCGTGGCGGTGTAGGTGGCCAGCTGCAAAGGCGTAAACAGGCTTTTGCTCTGGCCAATGGAGGTCTGGAGCACGTCGCCGGGATTCCAGATTTCCCCTACTGATTCGCTGTATTTGGGACTGGACATATGGCCGGTGGCCTCTGGCAGTTCGATACCGGTGGGTTCGCCCAAGCCAAACTGGCTTGCGTAGTCCACCAGAGTATCAATTCCCAATCGACGGCCTAAATCATAAAAGAAGATATTGCAGGAAACCCGCAGCGCGTCCATAACGGTAAAATTCGGGTGCCATCCCAGGCACCTGGGCTGGTAATCCTCGTAGAAAGTATAAACATGATTACAGGTGTAGGTATAAGAGGGCGTGATCAGCCCCTCCTGTAAGCCGGCGGTACCAACCAACGGTTTGAAAATGGAGCCGGGAGCATAAGTCCCCTGCAATGCCCGGTTAAAAAGGGGATTATCCGGATTGGCCAGAAGATCATTATAATCCTGATTGTAGGTGGCCAGATTATAGGTTGGGTAGCTGGCCATTGCGAGAACTTCACCGGTATTACAGTCAATTGCCACCACCGCACCTGCCGTGGCCTCTTTGCCCTCGCCTTCTTCTCCGTTGGCCTGCAGCCACTGGATTTCTTGTTCCATAGAATCCTGAGCGGTCCGCTGCAGATCAATGTCCAGGGTGAGCATGATAGAGTTACCAGGAACCGGCGGCTCAGTCACCGCGGCATCGATTACCTCTCCGTTGGAGTTCAGCGTAATGGTTCTCTTGCCGTTTTGCCCGCGAAGCTGAGATTCAAACGCTTCTTCAATCCCGCTTTTCCCAATGATGTCATTCATTGCATAGCCTTTGTCTTTCAGCTCGGCATATTCCTCCGCATAAATAGGACCGATCTGTCCGATTAAGTGAGCGGCGATATCACCTGCTACATATTCGCGGATGGTGCTCTCTACCACCATAACGCCGGAAAGCTCATAGGAACGTTCTTTGATCTGGATAACCGTAGAAACCGCCACATCCGCCGCTAATGTATAGGGAGTAGTAATGGAAAAACCCTGCCGTTCCATTTCGTAGCGAATCCCCGCAAGCTGCCGCTGCTGCAGGGGGGTGTACTTTTCCAGCTGATAGCGTTCCACCAGCCAGCTCATTACATCATCTACATTGGTGTAGGAACCGACCTTTAAAAAATCTTTCAGCTTGGAAACTTCTGATTCCTGCCCTTCCCGAAAGGCAAATGGTTCCGTGTCGGTAATTGGAAGTTTATCAATCCATGGATCGCCGGCTGCTGTTAACAGATCCAGCAGGCGAAGGATGATTTCGTTTTCCTCCCCTTTGGTCAGATAGGCCCGGTCCAGTGTGATATTATACCCGACCTTATTTTGTACCAGCGGCCGGCCGTACCGGTCGGCAATTTCTCCCCGGGCGGCTTGGATGATTTGGGATCGGGTGGCTCCTTTCGTCGCCAGTTCGGAATAAGATTGGCCATGGACAATCTGAATTTCAATCAGTACCAGCCCGAAGACCAGACAAATTGCAAAAATGATGCCAAACAGGATCCAAACACGATTAGAATTGATTTTTTTTCCCATGTTCTCTCCTTTCAACCAGATAGGACGCACACTGTCCTGCAGACCGCAGCGGCAAAAACGGATACTGGAGTTATTCCTGCCACTGTCCATCACACTTTTCTTTGATTTTTCGAATCAAAAGCAAAAAGAGCGGGGTTAAAACAGTGGTATAAATGAATATTGGTAATACAGAATGGATAAAAATCAGCTGAATGTTCTCATATCCCCAAATCAGGTAGAAGAAAAAAAACTCCAGCAATGCGCGGATTGCCGCCAACGCACCGCCCAAAAGCAATGCGCTTTTCCAATTGACCTTGATCAGAAAAAAACTCAGTAAGCTGATCGCCACACATCCGCACAGCACCAACAGGCCGTTAAAACCAAATAAGGCCTGACTGCCCAAATCGCAAAGCAAACCGCTGAGAGAACCGAAAACAGCGGCGGACACAACATCTTCGCACATGGAAATTGCCACGGCAAATGGGAGAACCCAGATGGGACGAACGCCGAAAAAGGAAAAAAAGCCCGCCGTGGTTTGCATGGCATAAAGAACAATTAAAATAAGCAGATATAAAAAGTATTTTATGGAAATCCAAATTCTCTTTTTCCGAATCATTGGCCCGCCTCCACAGAAGAGGAATCTGCTGCAGGCAAAGAGGAGGTATCCTCATTCGCCTCAGATTCTTCTATTGGGGCGTCATTCTGCCCTAAATCTTCGCCAACAACAATTCCCTGCCCCTCAAAGGAGGTAATCACAAAAACATCCTTGGCATCTGCCACAGACGCAAATGGTTCGATTACCGCATAGAGGGAAACGCCATGGCTTTCCTGCCGGATTTCTTTGATGGTGCCGATTTTCAGTCCTTTGGGAAAAACGTTACCGCCAGAAGTGAGGATCATATCTCCGATGGCCGCCCCGCTGTCCCGAGGTAAATAGGTCATTTTACATTGCCCATCCTGCGCCAAATCCACGGCGCCTACCACAATGCCGGTATCCCGGGTACGGGAAACATAAGCGCCTACGTTCAGGCTAGGATCATGAAGGGTAATGACTCTGGAATAGGTTAGTCCCACCTCTTCAATTACTCCGATCAACCCGTCGGAGGTGATGACCGGATCCCGCTTGGCAACGCCTTGAAGCGTCCCTTTATCAATAATAAAGCTGCCGAATTGGCTGTTGGCATCGCGGCCGATTACCATGGCGGGACAAAATTCAAAATCAGCATTTTGCTCTTTGATGTCCAGAAATTTTTGATACAGCTGGTTTTCATTTTTGATCGACTCGTAATCGACCAGCTGATCCTGTAATTGCCGGATTTCCTCTTTCAGCAGCTCATTTTCCTCCTGCAGTTGCTCGGTTCGCAAATACCCCTGCAGCATGTTGGTCACGCCGGAGGAGAGTTCTGACGCGATTTTTTGAAAAGGATATACCACAGCTCCCATGATCCGCTGTGTGAAAATGGCAATTCCATCGGTATAGGCAGCGCGCAGCATAAAAGCGCACATCAGCACGGCAAGCCCCAAGATGACTTTGAAGGTCTTTGTTTTTAGAAAATCTTTTATGACCTGCCCCTCCTTTGCTGTCTTTTTGATGTCAAACGTAAGGCCGTAATGAAAAACGGCCGTGGGCCGCTTTTCCCCTCCTGCCCAATGGAAAGAAAATTACGCCGTTTTCCGGCATAAATAGGGGAAAACGCGGCTGCCACCGCCGCAAAAGAACACAAAACTCAAAACGGGTTAACCGCGCCGGTCATCCTCCGCAAGAACGTCGCGCAGTTTTTCCAAGTTTTCCAGTACGGTACCAGCCCCGTCTGCCACACAGTCCAGCGGCCGTTCCGCTACATATACCGGCATGCCCGTTTCTTTGGTGATCAGCTGATCCAGACCTTTGAGCATCGCGCCGCCGCCGGTCAGGGTAATGCCGTGGTCGATAATATCGGCGGACAACTCCGGCGGAGTACGCTCCAGCGTCGTTTTAATGGCATCCATCACCAGTTCCAGAGGATCGGCCAATGCCTCGCGGATCTCATGCGGCTCAACCATGATGTTTTTCGGCAGTCCGTCTACCAGATTACGCCCTTTAATCTCCATCGGCGCCTCATCTTCGTACGGGAAAGCAGAACCAATTTGGATTTTCACATCCTCTGCGGTGCGTTCGCCAATCAGGAGATTGTATTTCTTTTTGATATATTGAATGATGGAAGAATCAAATTCATCGCCGCCAACGCGTACCGAGCGGGCTGCTACAATGCCCCCTAAAGAGATTACAGCTACCTCGCTGGTTCCGCCGCCAATATCCACAACCATGCTTCCGGTGGCTTCGGCCACCGGAAGCCCGGCTCCAATGGCCGCCGCCATCGGCTCTTCAATGATGGACACATATTTGGCGCCTGCTTTCTGGGTCGCTTCCTTTACGGCCCGGCGTTCTACTTCGGTTACACCGGACGGAATGCAGATGACAACGCGGGGACGCACAAAAATCGAGTTGCCCAGCGCCTTTTTGATAAAAAGCTGCAACATGCTGGTCGTGATGTCAAAATCGGCAATTACACCGTCTTTCAGCGGACGAACCGCCACAATAGAACCGGGTGTTCTGCCGATGACGTCTTTGGCTTCCTGTCCAACAAATTTAACCGAGTCACTGCGCACATCCACCGCAACGACCGATGGCTCCCGCATGATGATGCCTTTCCCCTTCATGAAAATCAGGGTATTTGCCGTCCCCAGGTCAATACCGATGTCTTTTGTAAAAAACACAAATGCGTCCCCCTTTGATATTCCTTGTTTATTCGAATTTCGTAAAATTACTTAAAAAATTCTGTATTTACCCTGCAGATCTTTCCGCTGCTGACCGAGCAGATTTGATGCGGCAGAATATTTGCATACCAAGGATATTATACCCGCTCACATGGGATTTCTCAACCTGTCAAACGGAAAAATTTTCTGAATTTTTCAGATTTTTCTGTAAAGGGCTGACTGTTAAAAAATGGTTCCTTTCCAAGAGAACATCCTGCTGTAAAACCGGTGTTTGAATGAATGATTGTTTTATGCTTTGCGAGATTGCAAAAATCTTATAAAAAAGAACCGGCGCACCGCTTCAAACGTTACAGAGAATCGGCGTGCCGGATCAAAATTTTTAGAATAAAAGGGTCTGCAAAGGAATGTGGCCAAAAGAATTTTTGATAAAGGAGATTCCGTGCTTACCATTTTTCCAAGTGGATTTTTTTCAACGGATCAATCGGCTCCTGCTTTGGCAAGGCGTCCAGATACATGCTGCGCTGACAGTCATCCAGCCGACGAGAGGCCAGAGCCTGCATTTACTGCTGCGCTTTTTCCCCAACTTGCCCCAGTACAGCTTCGATTGACTGCCTGCTGCGGAGCACTACAAACTCCCATTCGCGAAGATGATTGTTGGCAGGGCTTTAAGACCTGCTTGCAAAATCCGATTTACAGTATCAGCTGGTACGTCTTTTTCTGCAAAGTCCCGAATGGTCCGCCGCCGGTAGACTGCTTCGTAAAAATCCATGCCATATGCCTCCTTTGGCAAGCTCAAAAGTTCCACCGATTATTTTTCTGGTTCTATGAATTTAATCAATCTGGAAAAAATTTCGTTGAGTATTGTTTTTCAATCTGAGCCAAGAGGTCATTTTTGCCCGATCTGAATACAGTAATTTTCCTGGAATATCTGTCCGGGAGATATGCAGTTGCCGTATTCCCGCTGGGTCAGATCGCCGGAAAAATCTTCTGCATCGCAGCGGCCATACCAGGGCTCGATGCAGACAAAAGGTGCATTTTTGCCTGCCGGCGACCAGATGCCGAACAGCGGAGCGTTGAATTCTACCGTCACGAATGGTTTTTTCTCCCGGTCTGCCAGCCAAACCCGCCCAGTTTGTTTTCCTTCGACGATCAGTGCGTCCCGGTCAAACAGAGAAGGAGAAAGGCGCAAAAGGCCATCCTGCAGCAAAAGACTGTGGGTTTGTTCTGTCACCAGTCCCTGATTGTTAAGCAGGCGATAGGAAAGGTTGCCGGGCAGATCAAATCCCAGATAGCAGCCGTCCATTCCGCCGCCGCAGGGAGGACAGAGGAACGCTGGATGTGCGCCGATAGAGAAGAGAAGGCTTTTATCTGAAGGATTGTGCACATTCCATAGCACACGGATGGAATTGCCTTCCAGCTGATAACCGATATCCAGCACGAAGGAGAAGGGATATATGACAAGCGTTTCCTCGTTCGATGTGAGCCGAAACCAAATGGAAGCTTCTTCTTTTTGCAGCAGAGAAAAGTCCCTGTCCCGGGCAAAACCATGCTGCCCCATCTGATATGATTTTCCCTCATAGACGAAAGATTTGTTCTTCAAACTCCCCACAAAAGGGAACAGAACGGGGGCGCTGCGGCCCCAGTAGGCGGGATTTGCGTCAAACAGGTATTCGGTTCCGGCTTTGTCTTTTATCGAACACAGTTCAGCGCCCGCGTTTTTCACCTGAACGGTCAAAAAGTTGTTTTGTATGGTGTGAATCATCGTATTTTATCCTTTCCTTTGAAAAAATCGGACCATGCTGCAACGGAAGTTCTTTGGTGATCCGGGTAAACATACTTGAGATTCTGTGGAGATCGGCATCATCTGAGGTTGCGGCAGCGGGCATAACGACTGCCGGAGTATGCTTCCTCTACGTACCGCAGACGATGGCGAAATGCAGGTCGTCGATTTCGTCCCCATAGGTGCGTGGAACAGATACATCAGTTGACAAGCCATCCCCGTATGGCAGTTTTTTTGCCCAACGCCATTTTTTGATCGAGGGCATGGTGAAAAAAACGGATGTTTATTTGTCTTTTCGGGCTTTTGAAAGGCAAATTCATTGGAAAAACCGTCACAAGCCCCATCCTGCTGTTTCTTTCATTGTATCATGTTGAGGCGCTTGCGGTAAGCAAAAAACCGGCGATTTCCCCCGGCTTTTTTACTATACCACCTGAAAAAGGTAAAATTTCAGATAATTGGTTTCCGGTACATTCCACAAAATTGGATGATCCGGCGACTGCTGGCGCGCCTCAATCTGCCGCAGGGAAACCTTTGCGTCAAAGGCTGCCGCACGCAGCATTTTGCAGAAAAGATCTTCGGTCATGAAATGAGAACAGGAACAAGTAGCCAGATATCCGCCGCGGGGAAGCAGTTTCATCGCCCTCAGGTTGATTTCCTTATAGCCCCGCATGGCCGCTTCCACCGTCTGATGCGATTTGGTAAAAGCGGGTGGATCCAGAATGATATAGTCGTAAGGGTGTCCGGAGAGAGCAGGAAGCAGGTCAAATACATTGGCGGTTTCAAAGCTCATTTTGGATTCCAGTCCGTTGAGGCACGCATTGCGCCGGGCCATTTCCACCGCGTCGCCGGAGATATCTACCGCATGAACGTGAGAGGCTCCGGCTTTTGCCGCATTGAGCGCAAAGGAGCCGGTATGGGTAAAACAGTCCAGCACCCGCTTTCCTGGAGCCAGGGCGGCTGCAGCCCGCCGGTTATACTTTTGATCCAGGAAAAAACCGGTTTTCTGGCCGTTTTCAAAGTCTACTGTATACCGGATGCCGTTTTCGGTGATCTGCGTTTTGGTACTGTTTGGAACAGAGACTCCGTCCAGCGGGAAAAAGCCTTTGTTTTCGGGCATTCCCTCCAGTTTTCGGATGGCTACATCATTGCGTTCGTAAATGCCCCGGATAGTCTGTCCGTCTTCTGCCAACAGGCGATACAGTTTTGGAAACAATAGCGGCTTTAACCGCTCGATCCCCAGCGACAAGGTTTGCGTTACCAGGATCTCCCCAAACCGGTCCACCGTAAGGCCGGGGAATAAGTCCGCTTCGCCGAAGATCAGCCGGCAGCAGTTGATATCCGCTCCCATAACCGTTTTGCGGTATTCCCAGGCATGACACAGCCGCCGTCTGAAAAAGTCCCGGTCAAACCGGTCGTTGGCGTTGGTAGAAATCACGCGGATGCGGATTTTGGAACAGCTGTTATAGAATCCTGTGCCAAGGTACCGGCCTTTAGGGCTGGTCACTTCGACCAGGCTTCCGTCCTCACAGGGGGATTCCAACGAGATAACTTCCGAATCGTATACCCATGGATGGCCCGCCCGCAGGTGGGCTTCCCCTTTTTTTGTGATCTGTGCTTTGATGAGATTTCTGGTGTCAGACGCCATGGAATTCCTCCTTTTTCATCGGTTTGGCTGGCCTTTCCCGATACCAGTCCAGCCAGATTCTGCTGGGGCTGTCTGGCGGGATGTGTTTTTCCATATAGTCACAGGGGTACTCCCGACAGGTACCGCAATGGGACAGCCCTTTTTGTCTGGCGCAGGACCGGATAAAGCATTTTTGGCAGAATACCGATAGCTGACTTTCCTGCGCCCTACATCCTTGACAGCGGATATCCTCGGCGGAAAGGGGTTGTCCGGCAGTTGTATATCGCTGTGCCAGTTCTTCTTTCATGGATTTGTCGCCGTCGGCAGCGGCCTGATATACCGGACAACGGTCGCAGAAAAAACCGCAATAAGCCGGTAAGGTCATCATGGCGCCCTCCTTTTTTCTATGAACTCTTTGGGTTATCATAGCATATTTTCAGTCAAAAATGAAGGGTTACGCTGAAAAGGAAAAAGGGGGGGACGCCGGAGCCTCCTCCCGCCGAATCATGAAAAAAAGCCCTGTAAAAAAGGGCTTTTTTGTTATCCAGCCGAAAACTGGTAGATGAGGTAGACGACAACCGGCATCAGGTAAACAACGGCGAAGACGCCTGCAGTCAGCAGGGCAAACAAAACACCTGCCGGTTTTTCGAGTGGCCGGATTCGGACTCCTTTTCGGAAAAGAAGCCACCCGGTCCATAAAGTAAAGCCAAGACCCAGCACGCTCAGCGCACCGCCAACTGCAATCCCCGGGGGCTGATAACGCAGGGAAACTGTGTTTTCCCCTTTTTCCAGCGGAATTGCCATCCAAGTATCGAATACCCGCAGAATTGGGACCGTTTGCCCATTTACCACTGCGGTATATCCCTTGTCATAAGGCAGCGACAAAAATAAATATTCGCCGTCCTGCTGTGCGGTGGCAGTACCGGATACCGTATCCCGGCCGGTCTGCATCTGCGCGGTGCGCATAGACGCCAGGGTCTGGGCCAACGCATCATGAGAGACGCTGAACACGCCAAACGACCGGACCGACACATCTTTATGGACCGTTAATGTCACGCGGACGGATTGATTGGCGCGTACCGTCAGCTCGAATATACCGTTTAGGCTTTGCGTTGGGTATTCCCGATTGACCAGTTCCCCGTCTATATAAATGGAAAAGGCCTTATAGTACGGTTCGTTAAGATTGTTTTGCAAAGAGTCAAAGCAATCAAAATAGTAAGTGCAGGTGCTGTCCGATGGGGGAAGCTGGTATTCAATGATCGAATCGCCGCTGCCCTGCCGGGTAATATTGTAATATGCGCCGTCCCGCGTTAAGGAGACATTATGAGTATAGGTAGGCGGATACTCTTTTACAATGGATTGCCCGCTCTGTGCCAATGTGCGCAGCAGGTGTTCTCCCGCATAGGGGCGGGCTGTCAGTTCCAGCTCCTCTTCCAAAGCAAGATTGGCATCGGTGACGATTCCCAAAGGAAGCACAAGATCGTTTTGGCGAATGGAATATTCTCCATCGGAATAAATCGTCGTTTCCGACACGGGGTGCTGCCGGTAAACGGTATATTTCTGATTGAGTAGCGCATCGCTGATAAGGGTTCCTCCTACTGAGCTGACTTCCATCCAATAGGCAGAGTAGCCCAGCTTTCGGATGCCGTGCATATAGTTTTCCGACGTCAGGGAGGTATAGTGGTTCAGAGTCGGGTAGCCAATGGCACCTGTGAGGTTCACATCGTAGTTTTTTCGGTTGTTTTTCACCCGATAAAAACTGTCGTCGTCAATTTTTCCTTCCAGGTTTGCGACATGGACAAAACTTCCGTCTGATTTAGAGGCAAAAAAACAGGTTCCGTAAAAAAGAGATTCAGTTATGGTTAACACACACAGACAGATTGCCAGCAGGCGACGGCTGAGCAGGCGGTGTCGGTATAAAAACAGACCCAAGGCGCAGCATCCGGCTGACAACAGGAAAAAAATCAGAAAAAGCAGGAGGGACTGATCGTTTCCCCAAAGCGTGCGAGTATAAGCAGTAAGGGTTTTCGGATACCGATTCCAGAGGAAAAAGGCAGCGAAAATGACAAAGCCCAACAGGAAAAACAGCGCCGCGGTCCAAGGCGCAGAAGAACGATTGCACGGCGGGTCCGCCGGACGCTGCAGAATCTGCGCCGCCAGGCACAGGCCCAACAGGACAAGAATATACCCATACCGGCCGGGAAAAGCCTGGTAGCTGCCCGTATGCCAGATTTTATTGATTGGCTCCACAACAACGGGAATGAGCATCAAAACAAACAGCACCAGGGTATAAGCTTCCTTGGAATCTTTCATTTCCCCTCTGGCACAGCGAAGCGACTGAAACAAAAAAGCAGGAATGACGATAGAAGTACACAAAAGCAGCATGCCAATCGTATCTAGAGGGCTAAAGAGCGCTCCGCTGCCCAGACTTTGGAACAGGTTTCCGCCGCGGGCAGAAATTAGATACTGTAAAAGCGCCGGCAGCCAGACGACTGCGGAGAGCAAAGCCGCTCCCAGCGTGCCGGCAGCCAGCTGGATAATCCGTTCTCCCCGGATGGTATGCGGAGAGAAAAAGAAAACCCAAATGCCGGCGGCCAAAATCAGAAACAGAACCACCATATATCCCAAATAAAAATTCACGGTGATCATGGCGGCCAGG
The DNA here is from genome assembly GCA_934875375.1 of uncultured bacterium. GTDB lineage: Bacteria > Bacillota > Clostridia > Oscillospirales > Ruminococcaceae > UBA3818. The sequence continues at coordinate 236,616 of CAKXHL010000002.1, read as the reverse complement.
CAAAAAGCATATGGCGCTAAGGAGCCTGTTTTTGCCAGATGATGCAGGGAAAGCAGAAAGAGCGGGAACAGATACATCATATCCAGCCATACCATATTCTGATAAAACAGCATGGTATATCCGCAAAATGCATAGCTGATCGATAGCAAAACGGTAAAAAACGGACGCAATTTCGGAAAAATCCGGTCAAAAAAGACTGATGCGCAACCGGCGCAGAGCATGATTTTCAATAGTACTAGGATATTGGCAAAGCGCATCATCTGCCATTTTTCTACAAAAGCCACCAGAAAAGTAAAAGGGCTGGAGATAAAAAATAAAAAAACACCCCAGAAGTTCATGCCGCCGGCATTTTGCAGATTGAGAAAAAGGCTTCCTTTGCCTTCCAGAATATCTTTGAATTCACACAAAAGCGGAACGACCTGCTGGTTCATATCGCACCAGGAAACGGTAAACTCTCCAAAGGGGAACAGCTCCTTCATTGCATAAAGAACGAGCAGCAGCCCGCCGGCGGCGGCCGCCGACATGGTATGTTTCAGGACTTTTTTCATGAAAGCACTTCTCTCTTATTTGTCATATGGCCAATAGTGTAAGGATTTTTGAAAGGAAAAACAAGTCAAAAAATTTCAATTCTTTAGAGAATTTTCATATCTTTGGCAACCTGCCAAAAAAATTGATTCTTTTGCAAAAGAAATATGGGACTTTACCGAAAATGTTCTACTCCTGCTGAATGGAAAACTCCTTGACAAACCAATTTGTTTCCGATAGTATAACTAGATGGATTGGCATTATATAAATTCATAATTGGATGAATGTTTCTACCAGCTACCGGAAATGGTTGACTATATGCGAATCCCCCAGCGGGGCGAGTATATGTTTTTCCGAGATGCTGGTTTTTTGCTGTGTAAAAAAAGGGGTATTTTTTCACTGGATCGGATCGTCGAAAAACAGGTATTTACCCAAAATCTATCTGAAAATAAAGGAGGCGCTTCATTTGAAATGTGACGTTGTGATTGTTGGAGCAGGTCCCGCAGGAATCTTTACCGCTTTGGAATTGGTGAGGGGGAACACCCGAAAAAAAATTGTGATGGTAGAGAAAGGAAATCCTGTGCAAAAGCGCCACTGTCCGAAAAACGTGACGGGGCGGTGCGTAAACTGTAAGCCGTATTGCCATATCACCACCGGCTTTTCCGGTGCCGGCGCCTTTTCGGACGGCAAGCTGTCTTTAAGCTGTGAAGTGGGTGGAGAGCTGCCGGAACTCATCGGAGAAGAGCTGGCCCAAAAGACCATTGAGTATACTGACCGTGTTTACCTGGAATTTGGGGCCGATACCCATGTAGAGGGAATCGGGGCGTCGGAGCAGGTAAAACAAATTCGGTCCCGGGCTATCCAGGCGGGGTTGAAACTGGTCGACTGTCCAATCCGCCATTTGGGAACCGAAAAAGCGCAGGAAATCTATCTGGCAATCCAAGAGTACCTGCAAGCCAACGGCGTGGAGATCCTGTTTGGATGGAACTGCGCTAACCTGCTGCTGGAGGGAGAAAATTGCCGGGGTGTTTTGCTGCACAAGGCTTCCGGCCCGTCTCAAACCATGGAGATTTCGGCTGACACCACCGTGATTGCTACGGGACGGCGGGGTGCAGATTGGCTGGAAAAGCTCTGCGCTGAGCACGGCATTGCCCATGAGCCGGGAACGGTTGACATTGGCGTGCGGGTGGAAGTCCGAAATGAAATTATGGAAGACGTGAATAATGTTTTATATGAGTCAAAGTTGATTGGCTATCCGCTGCCGTTTAAAAATAAAGTCCGCACCTTTTGCCAGAACCCGGGCGGATTTGTCAGTCAGGAAAACTACGATAATGATCTGGCGGTGGTCAACGGACATTCCTACAAATCACAGAAATCCGGGAACACCAATCTCGCAATTTTATGTTCTCACAATTTTACACAGCCGTTTAACCAGCCGATTGCATATGCGCAGAAAATCGGGGAACTAACAAATATGCTCGGAGACGGACATATTCTGGTTCAGCGGTTCGGTGACATTTTAGATGGAAAACGTACCTGGCAAAAGGAGCTGAGCCGCTCTAACGTACGCCCAACCCTGCCGGATGCGATAGCCGGTGACATCACTGCTGCTATGCCGTACCGGGCCATGGTCAACATCATCGGTTTTATACAGGCAGTAGACCATGTTGTGCCGGGTTTTGCCGCGGTAGAAACCCTTCTGTACTCTCCGGAACTCAAATTTTACAGTAACCGGGTTAAAATGGATCAAAATTTTGATACCAGCATCCGCGGGTTGCATTGCCTGGGAGATTCCAGCGGTTGGACGCGCGGCCTGATGATGGCTTCGGTCATGGGCGTTTTGATGGGACGCCATATATTGGAACAAGATTAAAAAAGGGGGAGGGGCGATACCTCCCCCTTTTTTGCTGGTAGTTAGAGTTTCCTCAGAGGATGGACGCGATCGAATATGTGGATGGCCTTTCCGTTCCTTCGGCAGTTCCATTGATTTTAGAAGGCTGCCGCCATATTATTGTGCTCAAAACCTTCTCTAAAATCCACGGAATGGCGGGGATTCGGGTGGGCTATGGTTTGGCCGCCGCAGAGATCATTGGTGATTTGATGCAATCTCCCGGCGTATTTCATACCAGTACGGAGGCGATTGCCGGGGCAGTCACCTCTTTGGGTGATCGGGATTTTCTTTCTTGCTCCTATCAAATGGTAAAGGAAGGACAAGATTATCTGACCAAAGAGATGAAAAAGCTGGGATGTAAGGTCTATCTGCCTCAAACGAGCTTTTCCTATTTTGGTGCCCATATGGATCCCCAAAAGCTCAAAGCGCAAAGAAGGAATATTCTCATCGGTGCATTTGATTTTTCCCACGTTTCTATTGGGAGCCAGGTGCAGAATGCAGCCTTTCTGTCCTGTCTGAAAGAAATTTGAGCTCAAAAGGAGTAGACAGTGTTTTAATCATAGGTAAAATGCTTGATGTTCGTCATACCACTTTTGCAGGCAAAATCTTCGAGCAATCTCTTTTGATTCAGTATCGAGTTCGATTCGCCTTGCTGCTCATCATCCTTGGACAGCCTTTCATAGAGGGCTGTAACTCTATCAAAATCCCTGATTTTAGGCACTTTCTGACCTCCTTTCCATCTTTTATTCGTATCCGTGTTCAATGGACTGCTTGCAATATATATCCTAAAACTTCTTTTCCGTTGGGGTCGGTCACCACCAAGCTGCGTCCCTGTTTGGCGCAGGCGATGATCATTCCCCGGCTGACGGTCCGGGACTTCATGGAGCCGCTGGATCCCATCACAGCAATGTGGGGGCCCAGTTGGGAATCCTCCTTTCGGCTCACCACCATGCCATCCTTGACGCCAAAGATAATCTCCTTCACCTCGCCGGCCTTTTCCACCGGCGTTAAGTCAAAGCAGTTCGTCAGCGCCTTTTGATCCATCCAGCCGGCAGTGCCATAGACCCCCTTATTGGATATCCAGAATTTCCGCTCCTTATCATAGGTCATACCACTGCAGTCCTCTTTGTTCATCCAGTAGAGCAGGGAGGCAATCAGGCAGAATGCAAAAAGGCCGATGACGGACTGCACACCGTAGGGCGTAAAGAGCATTACAAGCCTCTTCAGTGGATTGAGACTCGGCAGGTACAACTCCTTACCGGGCGCCCAGCCATGCCAGTTGTTAAGGAACTGTGCCAGCAGCCTGGCAAGGTAGAAAAACGCCAGCAGGCCAGTCCCTACCAGCCATTTGTTTTTCGGCTCTTTCAGCCAGTTGCGAATCGCGCTGGCTGCTTCACGAACCTGTTCTTTCAGTTGCTCCATAGCTTCCCTCCCAACAGCGTTTGATGTGTCCTGACAGTTCCTCCATATATGCGGCGGGCAGCCGTGTCAATCGGATATCCCTGTCCTTGGCATAAGGCTCTAACAACAGACGGAAGAGCGGCTCCTGCCAATCCAGACAGACGATCCTCACTTTCTGCCCGGCAGCCATCCGAATCTTGCGCAAGGCCAGGTTGATTTGCGGCAGGCTCAGGCAAACCAGTATATAGATATCCTGGCCATCCAGCTCAAAACTCCAACGGGGATGGTTGTCGAAATGAAATAACTCCCTGCTGATCTCCCGAAGCAGCATTTCCTGCCACATGGGATAGCCCATCGTTCTAAGAAGCGGCAAACTGTCCTTGCCAAGCGGCAGATAGTAGACCGGATTCCCCAAATTGGCAGGCTGGAGCAATTCTCCTGTTGTCCCCGCTATGGCAGCATACCCTTTTCCACCTCTGCGTTTTACATAAATCGGCCTTTGTGCGCCTGGCCCATCCAGGTGGCGCCCAAGGATATGCGCCGCCGCTGTAAAATCCGTTCCGAAAATCAAAGCAGCATTTGTTTCCGGCGGCTGGTACCCGGTGAACAACTGGTCAGACAGAAGCAGGTTTTGCAGGTTCCGCTCACCGGTCATCTGAAATTTCATCGCCACATCCCGGCTGTGGTAGACCCGTAGCAGGGAAGATGGCGTCATCAGCACCCCACAGGCGCGGGAATAACCGATCCCCGCCGTGTCCCAGCCGGTTCTTCCAGCTCCGCCAAAGCCTTGCGGATCGCGTTATGTGTACCGCCGCCCGGATAGGAACCGGATGCCCCGCCAGTGATACCGCCAAGCGGCAGATCCGCGGATTCGCCAAAGAACACTTTGGTGTTGTAGGCCATCTCCACGCTTTTGAGATATTCCTTTTCATCCTGCAAACCAAATTTTTTACGGAACTGCTCCACACCCCGGTCATAGATATTGTAGGTCATACTGACATGGATGGTGGATCCGCCGTCCTCCCAGGTAACCTCGGTTTCCTCCGACTTCTTTTCCACCTCCACTGTATCGTTCCAAAAGTTTACCGAATCAACCGCCGCCTTGAAGTGGTCGAAGGACGCCTTGCGCCAGTCGTCAGTCTGGATCTCAAACATGGCGATAATCAGCACACACGCCTCCTGTACCTCTGCTAAAAAGGTTTCCTCGCTGGGGAGGAAGGAATAGGTGTAGGTCACATGGTCATAGGCTGAAAACTCCCCGCCAGCGATACGCTGTTGGAAGTCCTTTTCGATATCCTCCTGATACGCCTGCAAAGCGTAGTCCTTAAACGGCTGATAGACCGCCTGCGGTCCGGTATTGTCGGCGGTATCCACAGGTTCTTCAAAAAACATACTGGGGATGGAAGAGAAAATCATCATCAGAAAAACCACAACCAGAATGATCCCCTTGATAACAGGCTTGGCGAGCACGGCAACAGCAAGTCCGGCTAACGCCCAGCACTGTACCGGCCGGGCCGCCCACTGCGGTCCCCGCTGCAGCGCCCGCACCGCCGGCTGCTGCGGCTCCGGCTGCTGCGATGTGCATAAAGGGATTGGAAAACACGCTGTCGAACATGGCGGTGGCCAGCGTCAGCAGCTTAAACTCATAGGGAGCCGGGGCTACATCAAGAAAGATGGCATATGGGTCGGCCATCAGCTGTAAAAGTAGGTTCACCACCGAACGGGAGTAGACGATCATCCCCAGGAACAACGCTGTCTTGCCGAGGATTTTTAAGGGATCCTCCGCTTCCATGTCCAGCACCACGCCGAAATTGCGGAACAGCTGGAATACCAGCATGATGAACAGGAGCGAAACGGCAAAGCCAACAATCACCTCATGGTAATCGGCCGCTGCAGGGAAATAGTGTTCGAAGGTGTCCAGGTCAAAGCCCAAAGCGCCAAGAAACCCATTGATGGCAGCGTCCAGCAGGTTGAGCGCCAACCCAAACAGATAGCTTACTACGTCGGATAAACTCCCCAATCAACCACCTCCTTGCGACGCAGCAGATCGTATCTTTAACCGGTGCAAGCGCCGCCCTGGGTAAGGTTCACCAGATAGGTCATAATGAAGCCCAGGACATTCAGGATCACCCAGCTTAAGAAAATCCGCTTGAGCCAAGCGCGGGAGGTGGCAACCGCCCGGTCGTCGGTGGAGAAATTCATTAAAATCAGACAAACGCTGGCCGCAACACAGGCGGCGATGGTGGACACCGACAGGAGCTTATCATAAAGGTCCTTGAGGGCAAAGTCCAACCAGGTCCAAATATCCGAGCCTGCGCCTACCGCTGCGTCCGCGTCATCCCCCTCCACGGCAAAGGGGTGGTCGCCATCATCATCGTACAGGCTGCCCCTGCCGACAGCCGAAGCAGCAGGCTGCGCCCCCTTTGAAGCAGGCCGGCTATCCGGGCAGGTTGCCTGCATAAAGCAGGTTTACTTTTTTCTTTTATCAATTTCATGCGTGCCTCCTTTTGAAGAGGGCCGGACAACGATTGTCCTGCCCTCTTCGTACAATATCAATCGTGTTTCTCTGTTACCATCCAGTCTTGGGCAGATCGCCCTTGGGCTTGTTGTAGGTGATGGTGGTTCAGCCAACGGTGTCATAGACCCATTCGCCCTCATACCGGCCGCCCACATCCACCTTATTGGTGAATTTCTGTTTATTCTCCACATCATCCAGCACCCGCACTTCCAGCTTGGATCCTGTGGTTTCATGGAATCCCGGCTGCACCTCGCCCCGGAACACAATACGGAACTCGGTCACATATTCTTTAGACCCAAGACCAAGCGCCGAACGGGAGCAGTCGATCTCATTGTTGACGGTGGAAAGCAGATTTTTCTCAATGGTGCGCCATCCGAATTTCTGGTTGGTGCGGATCTGCATATCCAGCTTGACCCGCTCACTCTACTCGCCGGTCCAGACTTTCTCCAACCGGACTGCCTCGGTGGGCAGCTTATTGTAATATGATATTGAGGTGAATTATAATGTTCGAATTCTCACACTCTCTCGGTGATGTTATAAAACGTGCCCGGCTGGAGCAAGGATTGACCCAAATCAATCTGGCGGGACGTATTGCCATTGATTCCAGAACCATTCTTAATATAGAAAACTACAATGGAAACCCAAAAATGGAGGTGCTTTTTCCTTTAATCCGCACGCTCAAAATAGACCCATGGCCAATTTTTTATCCGGAATTAGATGGTCAAAACGCATCGTTCCGTCAAATGCAGTTGCTTTTAAAGGAATGCAGCGAGGAAGAGATTGAAGCCCTGCTGCCGATCTGCAAGACGGCGCTTTCGGTCCTGAGGTCAAAAAATGTGATCGAAATAAAATAGGCATATAGAAAACACAGGGCCTGCTCTCTCCTGTAAGGGGGATTGCAGGCTCTGTGCTTCTAAGCATCCGGCTCTTGGATTGGCTCCATGATTTTTATTTCCTTCTTGCATTTTGAACAGTAAAGGGGAAATTTGAGCAGAACGGTGTCCTCTTTAGTTTTTTGACGGTTAGCTTTTGTCCTTCCGATTGGCAGAATCTGTTTTCATGATTTTCTCTACATTAATCCACATGGTTGGCTTGATTAAGCACTTAAAAGCCATGTAAAATCAGACCAGCAATCCCGCTTTTCCCCTCCCTTTCTAATCCATCTTTGCTGCATTCCAGGCATCTGTAAACGGATCGTAGACATATATCCTGCCGCTTGGGGAAACGGCATAGAACCGTTCGCGGACAAAGGCCTCCCCATGATCAGTCCCCAGAGCGATGACAACACAGGGTTCCTCCCCGATGACTTCCGTCCCTCCTTCAAAGAGCATGGTCATCCCCTGTTCCAGATAGCCCTGTACCTCGCCGAACTCACAGAGGAGGATCGCCGCCTCTTCTTCGGTCAGCTGCCCATCGGATCCATAGATGCAGGGCTGCATTTTTACCACCCGGCCCCAATCATCGGTCTGCACTGTCCAGAGGGCGCCGTCCGACAACGGCCAATCGGGCAGGTCTGATAAATCCAGCTGCCCGGCCGCCTGATAGGGCAATGCCTCATACCGACCGATATTGCTGCCATCCGCCATTGCGTCGTCCAGCCAGACGGTCTGTGTCCCATAGTCGATTTTCCAAGCGGCCGCACAGAAGGTTTCCGCTTTTCTTCCCTCTCCCTGAAGCTGCCAGCCGGTATATCGTTTCCAGATAGGGTGCATCTCGTTAAAATACAGGGAAAACACGCTCTCTCCGTTATTGAGCTGCAATAATCCCAGTACAAACTCTCCATCACAGAGGGTTTTCTGTTCAATCCGATAATCCCCAATAGAATTCATCTGGCTACCGACCTGCTTATCGGTCGTTTCAGAAAGCGTGAGGATCATCATATCGGGAGCTTCCCCTTCCCCGGCTTCCCAGTGCTCCAGCTGACAGAAGCCCCTATATTCCAATATGGCATCGTTCTTCGGGTTCCTGACCCGCAGGCAGTACCCGCCCTCCCCGGAAAATGTGATCCATGCTGCCGGGTCGTCCGAAGTCGGCTGGCAGTAGGCCCACTCGCCCTCCAATGCCGTGCGCAGGGCGTTTTCATCTTCAAAGTCCAGGGGATCTGACTCCGGTTCCCATTCGTTCTCCGGAAAGGTTGGCCTTTCGCTGCCGGAAGAAGGCGTCGGCTCCGGGGCAGAAGATGTCTCGCCTCCGGAAGAGGATACCGAAGAAGGTTCGCTCACGCTGCTGTTGGAGCTTTCAGGTCCATCCCGATCCTTGATCAGTTCCAAAGCTTCCAGGGCGCTGCAGCCGGAAAATAACAACAGAACCAGCAACAGCGAGAGTAGCCCGCTCGTCCATCTTTTCTTCATGGCCATTCCTCCTCAGAGCCACGGATCCTGGGATGCAGGCAGCCGGATACCGGTGAGCACATTGGAATACTCCCAGAGATAATACCGGCCGTCCTTCTCCCGCAGGGTGATACGCCGCCTGCTGTCCGCGCCGGTGGTCTCCACCTGAATGTAGAGATAGCCCTCTTCGGCATTCATCGGGTCGTCATAAACCAGCAAGGTCCAGGGGGTATCGGGCGCATAGTCGTTTTCCGGGGTTGCCCCCTCAAAATAAGCGCCGGGAAGATAGGATTTCTCCCGCAGGCGATCTTTCAAAAAATCCTTGTCCATATCGTTCATCGGCCGCGGCCCCCGCAGCAGATCGATCATGGCAAGCCCATCATCGGCAGAGTCCACATAGCGCACCAGGGAAGCGATGAAGAAAGCGCCTGCGTTGCGGGCATCGGTCTGGGGATAGACCTCCAGCAGCGCCTGTAAATCCCGGGCCGTCTGCGGCATCTGTTCAAAAGTCACTTTTATTCCACCGTCCACCGATTCCACCGTTACCGCCTCGGAGGCATCATATCCTTCTTCTCCTCCATCGGGCGCTTCCACCGTTTCGGAAGAGGATGAAACAGAGGACCCGGAAGATGCCGGGACAGAGGATTCCGCCGGTAGATTGGAAGAGGCGCCGGCTCCCGCCTGACTGGATTCCACCTGACTGGATTCCGCCTGACTGATGGAGGCCGGTACTGAGGAGATGTCAGGCAGGCTGCTTTCCTCCTGCTTTGCTCCCGTCAGCTTTGCTGCATCACATCCCGCCAGCAGGAGGAGCAGCATGAAAGCCAGTACAAATTTTTTCATATTCATTCTCCTTTCCATCCAGTTGCGCAGCTGACAGGGAAAGAGGGGATGCCTCACGCCAAAGAGGCAGGCATCCCCTCATCATTCACCCATTTCTCGCAGCTGTCCCGCGCATTTCCCGTTCGGCTACTTCAAAATCCTGATGCCGCCAATGATGGGCAGGGGCTTCATCTGACCCTTTGCGGCGCGGATGATACCGATCAGCGCAAAGATACAGAGCAGCAGGGTAAGGATTCCGAAGACGCCGGAAACGATCAGCGTCAACATCGGGCTGATCTCGATCAGAATGTTGGTCAACACGTTGGACAGAATATTGAAAATCACCATGAAAATGAACAGTACAAGCCCCTGGTTGGTGTGATACCTTGCAAAGGGATCATTCTTTGCAGCAAACAGAGGAATCAGGAACAAGATCCCAAAATACGCCAGAATCGCCATCCCCTTTTTCATCTGGGCCTCACTGGGGACATAGCCCTGAACCGGTTGCTGGTAGGCGCCCTGCTGGGGAGCCGGCTGCTGATACGCGCCCTGCTGAGGGGCGGGCTGCTGGTAAACGCCCTGCTGGGGAGCGGGCTGCTGATACGCGCCCTGCTGAGGGGCGGGCTGCTGATACGCGCCCTGCTGAGGGGCGGGCTGCTGGTAAACACCCGGCTGGGGAGCGGGCTGCTGGTAAACACCCGGCTGGGGAGCCGGCTGCTGGTAAACATCCTGCTGGGGAGCGGGCTGCTGGTAAACACCCGGCTGGGGAGCGGGCTGCTGGTAAACGCCCTGCTGGGGAGCGGGCTGCTGGTAAACACCCGGCTGGGGAGCGGGCTGCTGATACGCGCCCTGCTGGGGAGCCGGCTGCTCCTGAGCAGGGGCCGCTGGGGCAACGTCCTTTTCCAACACCGCAACAGAACCCGCAGCTGCCTGCATCGGTTCAGTAGCAGCCGCTTCTACCGCAACGGGGTTGCCTTCCTGCAGCGCAGACGCTGCTCCCGATTCCATCTGCATCGGTGTGCCGCAGTTGGGGCAAAACTTGCTGCCTTCATTCAGTTGTGTGCCGCAATTCTGACAAAATGCCATTGTGATTCCTCCTTCTTGGTTACACGCAAATCTTATAAAACGAACGCCAGTATCAGTAAAGCGCACCTCTTATGGGCTTTGATCCTGCCGGCAAGGTTGCTGTGAAAGATTACATCTCTCCATCATTGCCAAAAGAATTGCCGCACTGGGGGCAGAATTTCGGCTGACCAGTTGGATCCGCAGGCATCCAGCCGCACCGATCGCACCGGTATACAGGAGCAGCGCCGGCTTCCGTCTCCGCAGCGCCCATCTGCGCCTTCATCGCTGCCAGTTGGGCTGCTGCGTCACTGCTTTCTTCCGGGGCGGCAGGCGCCCCTCCGGCTCCCATACGAGCCTTCATCGCTGCCAGTTCCGCTTGGGCGGAGGAACTGCCTCCCCCGGCGCCTGCATACTTTTTCTCTAGGTCGCTCATCCCCATATCACCGGAAAGCTCCGAGTTGAGGGCCTCTTTGGCATCTGCCGCGTCGATCCGCTTCTGAACGCTGTCTGCCAGGCTGTCAAAGTTCCCCAGGGCGTTATTGCCGCCGATTTTTTCGGTGAGCTGCTGCATCTTCTCCTTACTTTCGGCAATCCGCAGCTTGGCCTTCAGTTCCCCGATCCTGCTCTCTGCCTCCTGGATGTCGACCAGCAGCTTTTTGGTCATCTGGCGCATGTGCTCCGAGTTCAGCTGCGCCTGCCCATAGGCAGCTTCGGCATCCTCTTTCTTCGGCTGCAGCTGTCCCTTGGCCTCCAGGAATTTCAAGGCGTCGGCATCATTCCCCGATTGGACGGCTGCCTGGGCATATTTCTCATAGCGGGCGATCTGGTCGTTGATCTCGTCCAGACGGCGCTTGGCCGCAGTCTCCTCCGCCATAACCGACGAGGTTTCATTCTTGACCTGGGTATAATCCTCCCGCGCGTCTCTGAGATACTGGTTCAGCAGCTTTTCGGCATTTTTATTCTCTGCCCCGGTCAGCAGGTCATTGATATTGGCCCGCATGATATCGCCAAATCTTGAAAGAATTCCCATAGTATATTCCTCCTTTTACGGTTTCTCTGCTTTTACAAGGCGATAGGCCATCCACTCGATCCCATCCTCCGTTTCCTGGATTTCCATCCAGGGAGAAACCGGTTCCCCCAGCACTTCACCCTGGATCCCGGAATCGTAATAATACTTTCCGTTTTCCTCCTTCCAGGGATGCTCCTCCACGATCATGGACCGGCTGTCAAAAAGCCTGATTTCCCCGGCTGCCGCTGCCTGATCGATCTTCTCCTGGGGAACGCCATCTGGGATAGCCATCACTATCTTGAACAAGCCGTCCGGTTCAAACACAAATCTGGCGGACAGGAACGACTTGGTTTCGTCGTCCATATCCTCTCTGTCCATACATTCCTGAACCGGGAGCCATTTGCCCCCGTCCTCATCGAAAGCCAATGCTTCTTTTACCTTCCAGATACCAACCAAATTCACACAGATATCCTCCTCACATCATAAACAGACTGCTCAAACCAAGTCGCCGTCGTCAAAAGGATCTCCGCATTCCGGGCAGAACTTGGGGGGCTTCACACCCTTTTCCGGCTCCCAGCCGCATTTATCACACTGGTATTGCGGAACGCCGGCGGGCTTGGGCTGGCCGCATTCGGCGCAGAACTTCCCCTTATTCACAGCGCCGCAGGAGCAGATCCAGCCGTCAGCCGAAGGCTGGGGCTTTCCGCACTCGGCACAGAATTTTCCGGTGTTAGCAGCGCCACAGGAGCAGACCCAGCCTCCGGTGGGCTTGGGAGCGGGTTTGGGCTGGCCGCAGCTCTGGCAGAATTTACCCTGGTTGCCGCCCTGGCCGCAGGCGCAGGTCCAGCCGGCGGGAGCTGCGGGGGCAGCCTGCTGCGCCTGTTGCTGCATTTGTTGCTGCTGCATCTGCTGCTGTTGTCCCATGGCATATAAATTCTGGGCGTTCATACCACCGCCCATCATCCCTCCGGCCATGCCCATACCCATAAAGCCTACGGCAGCGCCAGCGGTATTGCCGGCCGCCGTCTTCATGGCGTCGCCCTGGGAGCCAACCATAAATGCCGCCGCCCGGGTGGGATCCATAAAGGCCGCGTTGCGCTGCAGCTCCTTGAGCATCGCCTCGTCTTCCTCCGAGGCTTTCACCGATGACACGCCAAACTTCCAGATCTCGATGCCCCGGGACAGCGCCCACTCGGAGGAAAGTACCTCGCTGAGGGCGTCGCGGATCTCGGTGGTGTGGCCGGGCAGAGCGCTGTAACGAATGCCCATTGCAGAAATCTTGGCAAAGGCCGGCTGGAGGGCGGTAAGCAGTTCGGATTTCAGCTGCCCGTCGATCTGATCTCGACGGTATTCCTGCTCCACGTTGCCGCAGACGTTGGTATAGAACAAAATGGGGTCGGTCAGCCGGTAGCTGTATTCCCCGAAACAGCGGATCGAGATATCAATATCAATGCCGGCCCGCTCATCCACCACCCGGAAGGGGATGGGGCTGGGAGTACCATATTTATTGCCGATAATCTCCTTTGTGTTGAAATAGTAGACCCGCTGGTCCTGTCCCGCCTCGCCGCCGAAGGCGAACCGCTTCCCGATCTGAGAAAAGGTGTTTTTAATATTTTCGCCCAGGTCGCCGGTGAAAAGGGAGGGAGCTATCGAGGTGTCATAGACAAATTCGCCCGGAACGGCGCAGATATCCACCACCTTGCCGTTCTCCACAATGCACATGCACTGGCCGTCGGCCACCGCCACCACCGAGCCGTTGGAGATGACGTTGGGGCTGCCCTTGGTGTTGGAGCCCCGGCCGGTCGTCCGTTTCTGCCCCTTGCACACCAGTACATCCACCGGAATCGATTCGCAATAAAAATATTCCTTCCACTGGTCGGCCATGACGCCGCCCGCAGCGCCCAATGCCGCTTTAATAAGTCCCATCTTCAGCACTCCTTCTTTGTAGGTTTAAGCCCCGCTTGATGAAGTCTGTAACATAAAGCGGGGCTCTTGGGATCCATTGCCCTCCTGTGCCCTTAGGCTGCCCAGGAGAAGTATTTATGGAAGAGATAAACCAGGTAATCCCATGTGGTGCCCCGCCCTGTGCTTGGATTGGACTTTGGCTCATCTTTCTGGGGCTCTCTGACGGGAGGATCATAATCATCATCGTCACGGGAAGGGGAATTGTAATACTGGTTTATAAACAGCATCGCATCACGGGTGGAGCCGTTCTCATTTTCCTCCCGGATATACAGCATTTCTTCATCACGCACCGGCTTGATGAACCAAACCATATCCGAATAGGTCCAATGGGCGGTATGGCCCTGCTTTTCCCTTACATAAAAGCCTTCCAACATATCGCCGTGATAGCGCTCAGGATAGGTTATATTCAAGCGTCCTGAGTAATTTCCCGATCCGTTGGTATCGATCGCATCCCCGGTCACTGCAATTAGATCAGTATCAATATTTCTACTGTTAAACCCATAAACCTCCAGATGGAAGGTCTGCCGACCAGGACTCCTTCCGCCGGTTTGATCAACTACCTTGGTAAAAGGAATGGTCATTGTTTTCACAGAATCGACGGCGAGATAAAAGGTTGCTTCGTTTCCAATTTCATATCCCGAATCATTCTCCGGGCAGCTGCCGCTGGCGCTGATAACAAGTTCGATTGTTTCTTCTGTCGGCGTTGTAGGAATGCCGCTGATTGTGCCGTCAGTATTCAGGGTCAGGCCATCGGGCAAATCGCCACGATCCAGTTCGAAAGCGATAGGGAAGTGCCCACAGCTGCTGGTACCGATAGTATAGCTATATTCCCGTCCCACGGTGGCTGGCGGCAAGATGATCGCAGAGCTTTCTTCGCCGTTCGAGTCCAAAAAATCGATAAAATGATGCGTATGTTCTGCTGCGCAGACAGGCAGTACGCCCAGGGTGGCAATCAGCATGACTGCCAGTATCATGGAAATTAGTCGTTTCATGGTTTCTTCTCCTTTTTGATTGATATTTTCTCTGCAGCTGGCCTCTGGCTGAAGGCTCAAGCTGTTTCTTCTGTCTTCAGTTCCAAAAGGGTATGCTTCCGTCCCGGTTTCAGCCGGAGATCTCCTATGAGCAACGCCCCCTCCCCGTTGATCCCCTGGTACAAGCCGTCCAGCAGACAGTTCTGCTGGTTTTTGCTGTTTATTTCTCTCAGATGCCAATAGTTCGCCTTTAAGTAACGAAAACCGTTTGCGGGTGGCCTGTTGGTATCCCATGGAAAATCCATTCCTTTGCGGGGAATATTGACCACCAGGGTTTTCCTGGCATTATCGGCCCCCCTGGGTCATGCTGATGATCAAATCGCAGCGCTGGTCGCTCTGGTCCAGGTCAGCCAGAACAAAAGCATGCAGCTCTTTGACATCCAGGCTGTCCAGCCTGACCCGCAGGTCACCGATTTTGCAACCGACAACAAAGGGGATCTCTCCATCCCTGTCTGGAGGGTAATTCTGGTCGAACCAGAAGATATCGTCCCGGCCGTCAAAATCCAGATCGTAGACGCAGTCCTCGGACATTCTGTTCAAGCCTTCCTGATAGGGGATATCCGTAAAATCCGCCAGTTCTACGGCGGGGCCTTTCACCTGGTCCATCTAATAAATGGCAGAACAAATGCAGACTCCCAAGGCCGCGCCCGCCAAAGCAAGGATTATTTTTCGCTTCTCTATGGTTTAAGCCCAGGGGTTGGCGCTCTCCGGCTGCCGGATATCGGTGAGGAGGAACTGCTCCCACAGATACCATTTTCCGTCCTTCGCCTCCCGCAGCTGGATGGGCCGGGGGCTGTCTGCACCGCCGGAGGGGATGAACAATTTGGCCATCCCCTGGGTGAGAAAGCTGTTGTGATCCGCAATGACCCGGATGGTGTAGGGCTGCTGGGGGGTATAGTCGTTCTGAGGGGTTGCTCCGCTGAAATAGGAGCGGGGCACATAATCCTTCGCCCGGAACCGGTCCCGGATAAAGCTGATCTCCTGGCCATTGAGCGGGCGGGGGCCACGCAGGAAATTGAGCATCTGGATCGAGGCGTCCGGGGAGTGTGGGTAGACGCACAGGGCAACCACCGTCATGGCCGCTGTTTGGAAGGGGGTAGCCATGGCGGCCTGCGGAAGGACGGTGAAGCCCGCGAAGCTGTCCGGGACGGTGGGGAACACGATATCCTCTGTTTTGTTCCCCATACTCTGCACCGCATTCCTTACGGCCCCCTTTGCCTGGTTCTTCAAAGAATCAAATAATCCCATTTTGCTGCTCCTTTCTCTATATAAAAGGTTTTTGTTCGTCTTTTTTGGGTCCGGTTCTGTCCTTTTGTCTCGCGGCAAGCCGGTCAGCCGGGAGCGCGCTCAAAGAGGATGGTGATAATCCCATCCAGCAGCGGACTGCCGAATTGGTGACCGACCTCGATCATATCCAGTTCCGGGTAGTAATCGATGCTGTAGGCGCCGCTGAGGTAAAAGATGGGCTCTCTGTCCTTGTGTTGCGGCGGCAGGCCGCTCTCCAACGCGGTGCCGCCCACCAGTTCCATGGAAAATTCGCTCATATCATCGGTGACCCAGCCGACCGGCTGGGCGGATGGGGTAAAGCTGCCCGCAAACCATGCGTAGGGCTCCCCCATCGGCGGGCCGTAGCCATATTCCATGCAGTCGTTCCCCGCCTCGTCCCGATAGAAGCGCAGCTGGCACACCTGCGGCGCCCCGGTATCGGTATGGGCATTCCAAGCCACCCAATCGCCCTGCAGCACCTCCGGCGTCGCCCGCTGGGAATCGTACCAGTGCGTATTGATGCCCGTCGGGGTGAAATCCACGATAGACCCCAGGAGCTGCTCCGCCAGGTAGGGCTGCAGGCTGTCGTCGGTGGATCTGGGGAGCCAGGTCAGCAGATTTCCGGCGGGATCCTCCAGGATGACCTGAAGATCCGGCTGGATCAGGTCATATCCGCAGAGCAGCAGGATCGGATCGCCGCTGTCGCTCTGGTAGAGCAGCTCCCCCGCCTGCCCGGAATCATCGCCGTAGATATCCGACCCCATCCACTCGCTGACCGTCACCGAAACGCCCTTTGCCGGCACGAGACAGTAAAGCTGGTGCCCGTCCGCGGTCCGGATCAGATGGTCCTCGGGCATCGCCGCGAGGAAGTCGTAGCTTTCCAGATACCCACGCCTCTCCAGAAGGTTCCGGTACTCCCCTTCCTTCATCGGGTTATCCACATACCCCAGAAAGGCGACGCCGGCTGTGAGGCAGTGCTCCTGCAGGAAGCTGCAGATCGAAATGTAGGAGTTCTGCCCAGTCACGGCGCCGATCCCCTGCGGGGCGGGTTGCTCTGGTTGCGCGGGCTCTGCCTCCGGAGCAGGCTGCCCGGGCGCCTGCGTCTCTGCCGGTTTGCTGCCGGTTTCGCCGGTTTGAACCCCCGGCGGGGTTTCCGGGGGGTTCTCCCGAAGCTGTTGGACAGCCTGCAGGGCCGCGCCGCAGCCCATTAAACTCAAAACCATGCACAGTGCCGTTACTGCCAGCATCACACGATACAGGACGGACCGTTTCATCTCTCTTCACCTCCCACGGTTTGTACGGACGGCTAGCCCGTAAACAGCATTCCGTCAAAGCATTCGTCTGTGGGGATCCCGTTTACCGTTGCCGGCCATTGGGAAACATCCACAAAGATCCGGTATTCCCTGCCGTCCTCCGTCCCCATATCCACATAGCTTTGGCAATCGGTGCGAAGGAAGGATAACTACGTCCCCGCCGGGATCCATTCCCGCGTTTCTTCCGGCAGGATGGCGGCTTCTACCTGAATCCTGGCGGTCAGGATGTTGTCGTTAAGCAGATCGAAGTAGGGCTGTTTTTCTGCGGGCAACCCGGTGGCAGGATCCACCTGGTATTCACAGGTTCCCCACATGGTCCCCAGCATTTCTAGCAGGGTGTACAGGGTAAAGGAGGAGGGGTCGGTGAACACCGTTCTTCTCTTCTCTCCATCCTCGGTGAATTTCTCATAGAGCCCCATGCCCCAGAGGTTTTCCAGCAAGCGCATATCCCAGTCGGCTGTGTAGAGCAGTTCCCCGTTCTTCCAGCCCAGATCGCCGTCCTCCGCCCAGAAAAGGGAGAGAGGTTTCCCATCCGTTTGATCTTTGTTTTCCTGATGCGGGGCAGGGGCCTTCTCTGCCCCGGGTTCGCTGCCGTTGACTTCTTGGGGGGCAGGCGTCTCTTTTCCGGCATTGTTCCCGGCATCGAGAGCCGGCGCCGGAGAGGCGGGAACCTCCTCCCGGAAGAAAGAAGCTCCTGAACCGCCGATGGAATGGAGAGAAAGCCGCAAGCCGTCAGAGAAACGGCTATCGCTACCGCCAGCAGGCTTATCCCGATTCTTTTATAAAGCACAGCCCTCACATCCTTGCCGTCCGTCATGGATCAAAACTTCCCGCTGGAGTGGGACGACCCGCTACTGTTGACGGTTGTACCTCCGCTGCTTGTACCTCCGCTGTTCTTTGGGGGTTCGATATACCGCTTCGAGCAGGTGGTGTGGGTAAACCGGTCCTGCTGTCCCGTCAGCACCAGGCCGTTCTGGTCAATATACTCCTTCGCCGCCTGCTGCATCTTTGCTGTTTTCATCTGGGCCTTGAAAACGGAGCAAACCCCGAAAGCGATCCCAAGGGGGATCAGGATGCCAATCGCCAACCCCGGAACCGGGCTGCGGTCGCTGCCCACATCGAAGGGCTTTCCTTCACGGGCCAGCTCCAGGTATTCTTCACAGCAGTCCAGATACTCTGTAAATCCGCTGTACCAATCGTCATCCCCAAATTCATCCAGGAACCGTTCCGCCATTTTCTCTTTTCCGTAGTCGGTAAAGGCGATGTTCCCATAGCCATGGGCCATGATGTCGTAATCCCGGTATTCCATGGAAAGCAGCAGGACAGCACAGCTTTGATCCCGGCCGTAGCCCATTTTGTACGTTTCCAAAAGATACTCGTTTGCTTCCCATGCTTCCATGCCTTCCAGCGAGGGGAGGGTGACGATATAGACAGCGCAATTGTATTCCCGGGTCAGGGCCCATGCTCTTGCGGACAATTCTTCCTCTTGAGCGTTGGTCAACAGATCGGCGTTGTCGGTTACCATCGTATCGAAGGGGATATCCGCTTCATTGAAGGGGAGAATCGCCGACGAGGCAAAGGCCGGGCAGGCCATCGACAGTAGGAAACATATCGCCGCACAGAATCCGAAAAGTTTCTTTTTCATCTGTTCCACCTCACTTACAGTAAAAACCAGAATCCCAGGATGATCGCCATCAGCGGAAGGGCGATCCCGGCAAACCAGGCGAAATATTTCCCTTTGTCCACAGGAAGGTCGCCGATCAGCTTCCCGGTCTGGCCGTTCATGGCAAACAGGAAGTTCCGGCCGTTCCATTTTGTGCTGAGCATCCAAACCGGCATCAGCGTGTACTTCATGTTGGATTTCCGGAACCGGAAACTTCGATCCTGCAGATGTACCGCCTCATACCCGCTTACCGTATTCCGCAGTTCCATTTCGGCGCTGTTTTCTGCCCGGGTTTCGATCCGCGCCATGCTGTCCTGCTGGCTTACGTCATATTTATCTGCCAGAAAACCGGGCAGATAGGCGGTGGAAAAGGCCCTTAGCTCGTTGTAATCATAAGGTTCAATGGCGTCCATGTGGGCGTCCGGCATCTTGGTGGAAGCGTCCACCGGGATCCGCTCAAATCCAATCCGGCCGCTGCGGTCAACCTGATAATGGTCTGTCTCGGTGATTTCGTAATCCCCTTCTTTCCAGGTGCGGGAATTTGTGGCGTGATAGGTAACTGTCCCGTCTACCTGGCAGTCGCACAGCCAGAAGGGGACATAGACCCCCTGGATTTCCTCAATGTGGTTTTGCTCACAAAAGGTTTTCGGCAAAAACTTTTTGCCCCGGTAGTATTTTTTCAAGGCTGTAACAGCCGCCTGCTTATCCAGCTTGAAGGGGATCACCAGTTCCGGCCTCAGCCCGCCGGTAAACTGCCCGGGCACAATGGTGGGATTTCCGCAGTAAGGGCAGCTGGCCGCCGCAGTGGTTGCGTCGCAGATCATCTCGGCGCCGCAGGACGGGCAGTTGTAACTCTTCATCCCTGCGGACTCCTGTGCATCCCAGGCCATTCCCGGTTCCAAGGCCGCAGCATTTTCCCTTCCCTGGGCTGCATCCGCTTTGGCTTGGGCCGCCACGGAAGCCGCTTCTTTTTCACTGAAAAGCTTCTCGATCTCCGCTACTTCATAGGATTTCCCGCAGTAATCGCATTCCAGCTTTCCGCTCTCCCCGGCAAAATGCAGCGGGCCGGTGCAGGCTGGGCATTGATAAGTAGTAATACCAGTTGCCATAGGTGTTTCGCCTCCCGAATTACTTTCATGTCAATGATGAAACATGTTTTTCACGGTCTGTCAACGGATGATTGTTTTTGCGCCCGATGCTTCAGCCTATTTTCTCACCGCAATGATCCTCATGGGGCGCCCCAGTCCATAAACGAAACCTGTTCTCCTGTTTCCTGCAGCCACTCTGCACACCGGCGGCAGACGTCAATCTCCTTGCAAATAAGGAAGCAGTTGTTGCACACCAGGCGCTCGCATAATGGACACAAATTGAAGAAATGGCCCGCTTCCTCCACCGCCTTGTCGAAAGCCCTTTTCTTTTCCCGCTCATAAAGCAGATAAAAGACGACCTGCTTGGATTCGGTCCGGGGGTCTTCTTCCGCCTTGGAAAAGCCGACCGGCGTACTCTGCCACACTTTTCCGCACTCCGGACAAATCAGGTTGAAAACAAATTTTTCCTGATCGGAGCAATCGATCAGATGTTCCCTGATAAGCTGTTTCACCGAACCCTCCACCTTTCCTTTTGTCTAGTCGTTTCTTTGCATCCACAGTACCAGTTCTTTGTTTTCAAATCCATTGCATGATTATGTATTTCGGGGACATTTTTGAAAAATACATCATTTATTTAGTGTTCTATGCTTTCTTTTTTGGGAATAATTTTGTGGAAAATGCACATATCCAGAAGAGATATCTTCCCTTCCAGGAGCAGCCGATAATGCAAAACAGGCAGGGAGGCAATTTCCTAAAAAGTCTGCCGTCCTGCCTGTTTAAGGTTTTTTCAGCTTGTCGATGGAACCCCGTTTACAGCAGTTCGTCCAGCCGGTCGCAGCGGCGGAACAGTTCGATGTAAAGCAGGAGTTCCTCCCGGGAACCCACCTCCAGCTTCTGGTAGATATTCGCATTATGCCTTCGGACCGTATTGATGCTGATGCAGGCCTCTTCGGCCACCTCGCTGATCCCTTTGCCATCGGCATAATATCTCAGAATGTTGTGCTCGGTAGGCGTCAGGCCGGCTGCCCGCTGGGCGAAGGAAGAAAAAAGCTCTTCAACAGCGGGGGGAAGTTGCAATCCGCCCGCTGTTTGCATCTTTGCCTGTATAAAATCGAACAGCTCGTCGATCTCCGACACACCGGAGCATCCTTTACGCAGCGGCCCTTCGTTCCGAATGGATTCCAGGCTCTGGGAAAGCGGCTGGGCAAAAGAGCGGGAAAAATAGATGGAAAGGGCCAATAAAATCCCTAAAACCACAACAGCCCCAAGCATCCAAAGGACTCGCTCCAAAGATGCCGCACGCAGGTAAGCGGCTTCGGGAACCAGCGTGACCGCATATAGCTGGGAACCGTCTGCCATGCGCAGATCCATCCTGGTGTGGACGCCCAAAAACGTCTGGGTACTGCCAATATACCGGTTAAAATATTTTCCCTCCTTCACCTGTAAAACTTCCTCTGTGCTGAGATACGTTTCCGCCAGCCTCCCGGCCATTCCGTGGGAGAGAAGGAGAGTGTCGCCGCTCATGGGTGCAAGAAAGGTCACCATGCTGCCAAAACCACTTTCTTCCGACGGATAGGAGAGCAGGAAGTACAGTTCGCTCAGTTCCAGCCCGCACACGCCCAGCACCGAGCCATCGTTTCCCAGGATGGGAACCATCAGGAGCATCACATTCTCCCAGGTATCGGTCAACCGGAGCTGTTCCGTCCAAAGGGCATTTTCCGCCAGCCGCCCTGCCGGGCGTCCAAGCATCCCCTCATATCCGGGCAATTTGGAAGTGTCAAATTCCAGCTTCCAACGGTTGTGCAGTTCCAGCTGGTGTTCCCGGGCCACATCAGGGATGCCGCGGTAAAAAACCACATCCTGGTTTGCCGCCCCCTTGCTGCTCAGGTTGGTCAGCCGGATATAAAGGCCGGCCCGGGAAAGCTGCGCCCCAGGTGCCTGGGAATTGGTGGTGGCATCTAAAACCAGATACGCCCCGCTGCATGGAGCGGATTGCAGCGATATATTGAGATAGTCATACAGGAGAGATTCCAGCTTCTCAATCCGCACAGGGTCGTCGTTCAGCGATGTGACCGGATCGGTAAAGAGATAGTTGCTGATGAGGGCCGACGATTGCTCGGAAACCGCAATCCCCTGCGCCGTCATCCTGCCAAACTGCTCCGACAGATCGGCAATGATATTTTTTTGCCGCGCCGATACAATCTGCTGCACTTTTTCATCCAATGCCGAAAAGACGCCGGTCATATTGAGGACGACCAGAAAGATGGAAAGGACGACCAGCATCATGGAACTCCAGTATAAAAAAAGCTTCTGCTGCATCCGGATACTTTTCCGCTGTGCCTTGGGAAGGGGTTTCCAGATGCCCTTCCATGCGCTTTGCACCACTGCTTGTCACTCCTTTCCCATAGCCGTCAACGCCCCATTAAACCCCGAAACAGCCCATAGCTCTCCTTTGTGATCTCCGCCAGGTGTTCATCCGCCTGATCCGGAAACGCCAGATATTTCTCCCGCTGGCTTCTCAGGCAGC
Source organism: uncultured bacterium (assembly GCA_934875375.1). Classification (GTDB taxonomy): domain Bacteria; phylum Bacillota; class Clostridia; order Oscillospirales; family Ruminococcaceae; genus UBA3818. The sequence continues at coordinate 214,202 of CAKXHL010000002.1, read as the reverse complement.
GCCGGATCTGATCTTCAAAAGCATTCTCGGTTTCCAGATAACTTCCTAGCTGAGGTGCGGAATAAAACTGATAATCACGCTGGGTTTGCTGGAACGCTTTATAAAGCTCCCGGTATTTCTGTTCGGTGAGGTTTTCAATCTCCTGGGGCAGATACCGGTCGAAGGCCTCCTGCGTCACCGGCATATACCCTGCGCTGACCGCAAAACGGGTGTTGCGCTCCGCCTCGGTCAGCCACTTCAAAAAGGTGATGGCGGCTTTTTCCCGCTCCGGCGTGGATTTCACGGTACACATGCCCGCTCCCCGCTGCATCACCATCTTCTTTCCGCCTTCAAATACCGGACAGGGCAGCACCGTCAGTTGGATCTGCTCGGTGATGTTGTCCGGGTGGATCACCTCGTTGGAGAAGTAGAGGATGCCGGCCGAGGACGCTACGCTGACAATCACCTCTTCGGTCCGCATGGGTTCGGCGGCGTATCCCTCCCGCAGCCACACGCCGCCCGACAGGCAGGCTTTGGCGTAAGGCTCCCATACCTTTTCGAAGGCCGGCCCAAAAGCGATGGCCTCCCCATCGAAAAAGGATTCCTCCAGGGACTGTACCCCCACCTGGAAATAATTGAAATGGAAATCGTGGGCAAAAAATGCTTTACCGTCGTCTGGCTGGTCGGGCGTCTGGCTGTCGGTCCAGGCAGCATAATCACAGGCGGCGGAATACAGCCCCTCCCATGTGGCAAGCTGGCTCATCGGCACCCCTGTGGCGGCGGAAAACCGGTCAAAGGCCGTCTGGTTTATGTAAAGCAGCTCGGTGGACTTGGCCACCGGCAAGCACACCAGCCGCCCGTTTACCTCCCCATCCTGAAGAAATGCAGGCAGGAAGGCCGCCAGTTCTTCTTCTGTAAAATAATCGCGGTAATCCACCAGGATCGTTTCATCTGGCATCGCCATAACGGTATTGGGGTAGGCTACAAAGATATCCGGAAGCGGGGAGGCCCCCGGATCCCGGTTGGCGGCGGCAAGAATGTCCTTGTGGATGTTTTTGTTGTTGGAGACCATGGAAACTTCCACCTGGATTCCCTGCTCCTTCCCCGTCGTTTCATTGAAGATCCGGATAAAATCATTCAGCGGGGAATCGGTCTGGGCCCCGTAGACATGCCAAATATTGATGGTGACCGGTTGTTCGCCGCTTTTGGGGGACAGGGAACAGCCTGCCGACAACAGGAAGCAGAATAATAGGAAAACCGATAAAACAACCATTCTCTTGTGCAGCCTCATAAAAATCCTCCTGTTCGCGCCTTTTTAGTGGGAATCACAGGTTCCGCAGCCGCTTGCTGCACTGGGGGCAGAAATTGGAGGGATCCGCCATAACGGCGCCGCAGGCCCGGCAAACCTTCTTTTTTTTTCATAGCGTCCGGCCCAAATCCATACTGTTCCATGCCGATCCTGCGGATCCTTTGATAGTACTCCCTGGGTTCTTTCGCTCCCGGTAAACGGACGCCGCATCTGGCGCAGGAATCCCCGCCCCGCATTCCGGGCAGAAATACAGGGGGAGCTTCCAGGGGGCGCATTCCACGCATCCCAATGCACCCACATTATACATGACATCGGAAACCCATCTCCCGCATCGATGGCACTGGTTGAAATGGCTCTGCCCCACTGTTTGCCAGGCGGTTTCCAGAGTCGTATCCTGTGAGACCTTCCGGATGGGGCCGGCTACACAGGGCAAAGCGCCCGAGACAGCGCAATAAAAACGAAAGCAGTATCCGTCCGGTCCGGCGGACACCGTATAGTCCGCTGTTTCCCGGAACCGTTCCTTCGCCATCTTTCTTCCTCCTGTTGAACCTGGCCTTACGGTGTATCTTGATTTAATCAATGGTCTACGCTATAATAAAATCAAGTTGGGGGCCGCTCTGTTCATCGTTGGCCGCGCAGACAGAGCGTTCTTTTTGCGGAACATCTCCGGCAAAAAGCGGGCTCCCCTTTCCTGATGGTTGGCTTGGGCAGGACCTATGCCCCCCTCGGTCGTGCTTGCACCTACACTTTACAAAATTCCTGCATTTTTGTCCCCCCCAATTCCCTGCGAATTGAGGGGAAAACATGAAATTTTACAAAAATATCGGGGATCAGGCGGAGCAACCCGCCAGGAGGATTGTAAAATGAAAAGATTATTGGTATGGATGCTCATGCTGCTGTGTGCCGCCGGTTTGGGAGGATGCCAAAGCAAAACCACCCTTTCCCCCGCCGCCCCTGTCACCCTCACCATGTGGCATGTATATGGGGAGCAGGCGGACTCCCCCATGAACCGCCTGATCGCCCAGTTTAATGAAACGGTGGGCAGGGAGAAGGGAATCGTCATCGACGTCACCGTGATGACCAACAGCTCTGTACTCGGCCCGCGGCTTTTGGACGCTCACGCCAATAAGCCCGGGGCCCCGGCTATGCCGGACCTCTTTTCCTGCTTTCCTGGCATCGTCAAGCAGATCGGTGTGGAACATGTCCTGGATTGGCAGGACTGCTTCAGTGATGAGGAGCTCTCCCATTTTGTGGAGGAGTTTCTGGCGGATGGGATGGTGGAAGACCACCTGGCTGTTTTCCCGGTATCCAAATCCTCTTACGCCCTGTTCCTGAACGGCTCCCAATTTGACCGTTTCTCCGCCGAAACCGGTGTTTCCTTCGAGGATCTTGCCAATTGGGACGGATTCTTTGACGCCGCTGCCCGGTACTATGAATGGTCGGGGGGCAAATCCTTCTGCGCCCTGGATTATTTTCTCCAGAATATGGAATTGGATGCTCTGGCGCGGGGCGGCAGCCTTTATACCAGCAATGGCTGGTACGACTTTGAAAACCCGGCCCTCCGGGAGTCGTGGATGCAGTTTGCACGCTCTTTTGTCCAGGGGCATATCTCCCTGTCCGACCCATACGCCTCCACCCAGCTCACCACCGGGGAAGCCCTGTCCGGGATTGGTTCTACGGCCGGGATCCTCTACTTCAACGACACCGTCACCTATCCCGACAACACATCGGAGCCTACCAATCTTCGGGTGCTTCCCCTGCCGAAAACGAAAGGGGAAAAGGGAATCATGCCTGTGACAGGCGTTGGCCTCTCCGCCTACCGGACGACCGAGCAGAAGGCGGAAGCCGCCGGCGTTTTCCTCCATTGGTTTACCGAAAACCAGCGGAACTTGGAATTTGTGGTGGAAACCGGGTACATGCCGGTCAACAACGGCGCATTCGATGCCATCGACAGCCATCCGTTTCCCAATGAAAGCTACCGGGAGCTTTACGAATCCATCAAAACCATGCGGGAGACATACACCCCGTTTGTCCAGACGACGAACAGCGACTTTTATGGTAAGGTGAACACTCTATACGAAGAACTGCGGCAGATGCAGCCCTCCTGGATCCAGCGGGCCCAGCAGGGAGAACCCATTGATCTTTTGGCGGAGGAGGCATGGGATCTGTTTTGCGCTGTCCAGTAGGACGGGGGGAATCGTATGCGTGCATTTTCCAATCCGCAGCAGTCCCGCTGGTCTTTGCGGCGGAGGTTATTTGGATCGATGCTGCTCCTTACCGGGATCCTGATGTTCGCCCTGGCCTCCGGCCTGTTTTTATGCGGCAGGTTCAGCAGCACCAAAAAAGAAACCGCGCAAGCCCTTGCGCTGCAGATGGAGGTCTTTGAGCAGAATATGTCCTCCTACTGGGAAAAAACCGCCGCCCTGGGGATCCATCTTTCCCAGGAGATGACCGGGCTGCTGGAAAGCTATCTGACAGAGCAGGACATCCATTTTGAACAGCTTACAGATTCCGCCGTTCACATTGCCGGATTGCAGGAGAGCGTGATTGGCCCTCTCTGCCAGTCGCTGCAGCAAAGCGATTGTTCAGGCGCTTTTGTACTGTTTGACGCCACCGTCAATTCCCACATCGAGCATTCCGAAACATCCCGCAGCGGGTTATACATTCAAAAATCCGGAAACGCCATCGCCGATGACGGCCTGCTGCTCTACCGCGGGCTGGCGGATGCCGGCAAAGATTACGGGATCATCCCCCACCGGAAATGGCGTCTGGAGTTTCAAAGCGACCTGTTTCCCAACTATGAGGAGCTGGTTTCCCACGCGTCCCTGCCCTTGGAACGCTCCTATCGGATCACCGACCTGTTCACCCTCCCCGCGACCTCCGAGAAGGCTGTCCTGATGACCGTCCCGCTGATTGGGCAGGATGGGGCAGTTTATGGGCTCTGCGGCTTCGAAGTGAGCCAGCGGTATTTTAAGCTGTTTCATGGGCAGCCCACCAACCTGCTCCATATGATCTGCCTGCTGGCCACTGGTGATAACGGTATCCTTCACGCGGAAGACGGGTTGAGCTGCGGCATTTCCAATGGGTATTATTTTGCGCCCAAAGGCAACCTCACAGCAACAGACCTGGGCGGCGGGCTCACTTTATTTTCGGGAGAGGACAGTTCCTACATCGGTGTTTCAAGGGAGGTCTTCCTCTCCTACCGTGACTCGGCCATTACAGCGGCGGTCCTGATCCCAAAAGAAGATTATGACCGCGCCATCATCAGGAGCACTGTGCAGACGGCGCTCCTGATCCTGATGCTGCTCTTTTTCACCGTTGTCTGTTGTTTCTATTTCAGCCGCCGGTTCATCTCTCCCATCTTGAAAAGCCTAGACAAAATCAAATCGGAAAAGAGGGATGGGGAAACGTCCCCTATTGCAGAGATCGACGACCTGTTCGCATTCCTGGCAGAGCAGGACCGGGAGTACGAGCGCACCCTGGCCGCTTTGGCCCGGGAGAAACAGAAGGCGCAAAACGAAAAAGAGCGGCTTCAGGATGCGTTTGACAGGGCACAGGAACAATATGAATCCGCCCAGGCCGAAATTTCCCGGCTCGCCTACTCCAGAAAGCAGGAGGTCGACCCCGCCGACTACCAGCAGTTCCTCCACGGGATCGGCACTTTAACCCCCACGGAACAGAAGATTTTTGCCTATTACCTCTCCGGAAAAAGTGTAAAGGAGATTCTTGCTATCGCTGCCATCAAGGAAAGCACCCTGCGCTATCACAATAAAAACATTTACAGCAAGCTGGGGGTCAACTCCCTCAAACAGCTGCTGCGTTACGCCGCCCTGATGCGGCAGGATGACGAAGGCAAAAGTTTCTGAGGCTGTCCTGCTTTTTATGGAGAAAGGACTCCTCCGGATACAGGAATGGAAACCTCTGCAAAAGGGCTCCTGCCCCACGAGCTTCAATCAGGTGCCAAAGCATACAGAAAGGAAGCGTTCGGAATGGATACATTGGCCGACCGGCTGAATCACATTATCAAAGAGCAGGGCATTTCGAAAGCAGATTTCGCCCGCCTGCTGGGAATCTCCGAAAATTATGTATATATCCTCACTGGGAACAGCCGCTCCAACAGCAGGTTGTCCCCTCCTCTTGCAAAGCTGATCGCCTTGGAGCTTGGGTACGATGTTGACTGGAGCATGAACGGCAAAGAATAAACAAGGTGATCCCAGATTTCTTTTTCTTTTTTGAACAGGATGGCAGCAATCTGGCACTCTATCAGTAAAAAGAAGCTTCTGTTCATCGCTGGCCGCGCAGGCAGGAGCCTTCCTTCTCTCCTGGCTTGGGCAGCGTTTTTTCTCTTTTGCGTCATGCTTTCTGCAATACGATAAGCATGGAGGAAAACCTATGAAAAAATTTCAGTACAATTCGCCTGTTGTAATCAGTTTTTTTCTGATTTCGTTCGCCGCCCTGGTTTTTGGCTGGCTGTCAAACAACTGGACAACAGCTTCTCTTTTTTCCGTCTACCGTTCATCCTTTCGCAACCCCTTTACCTATATCCGGCTGATCAGCCATGTCCTGGGCCATGCGGATCTGGAACACTTTTTCGGGAATATGCTGATGTTCCTGGTGATTGGCCCGCCTCTGGAAGAGCGGTATGGCAGCCGGGTACTCCTGACAGGGATCCTATTGACCGCCCTTGTCTCCGGCCTTTTGCAGACTGTTCTTTTTCCCAATTCCGCTCTGCTGGGTGCAAGCGGTATTGTTTTCATGCTCATCATGCTTTCATCGTTGTCCGGTATGGAGGATGGAGGGATTCCTGTTACCCTGATCCTGGTGGCTGTTTTATATCTGGGACGGGAACTCTATTCCATCCTTTTTGTCAAGGACGATATAGCCAATTTAATGCATATTATCGGCGGAATATGCGGTACGGCCTACGGCTTCCTGATCAGTAGAAAACAAACAGCAATGGGACACCCCTCCGGATAAGGTTTTATCCGCTGCATCAGCGCATCGTCCGGGCGTCCCAAAGAAAATTCCTCGGGAACCGTGCAAGTGCCATCACAGAAAATGCCATTCCCTGATAAGAATACCGTATCGTCGCCCCTGGCCTGTTTGGGGCCATCGTGAAGCGGCGGTCTGGAAGAATCAACTTCCAGACCGTCGCTTTTTGCATTTCCGCCTTTTGAGAGGGATTTAAACGGGGGAAAACTGGTTTGGATATTATCGTTTTGCATAAAAATTCGATTTAGAAGCAAGCATTCTGCACTAATTAAATGATGTATTTTTCGAAAATCGACCCAAAATACACAATCATGCAATGGATTTTTAGGGGTGGAAACTGGTACTGTGGACTAAAAGGTAGGCAATGCCAAGCAGCAGCAATGTGTTGCGCAGTGCGCGGCAACCCGTACCTTGTAGAATAAAAGAAAACACGCAATCGCAAAAAGGAAGGAGGGTCCATGACACGAAAGGAAACAAATTTTTGAAAATCACAGGCATTTTAATGATCATTGCAGCGGTATTTTCTGTTTTCGCCGGTGTTTTTCTGGGCGGATTGGGCGCGCTGGCCGCCGGGTTGGGAGGGGTCTCCGGTTTGACGTTTTCATACTGGGCAGGGCTGGTTCTGACGCTGGTCGGCGGCATCTGCCAGCTGATCGCGGGAATCAAAGGGGTGAAACACAGCAAGAGCAGCGAAAACTCCAAAAACCTGATCGTATGGGGCGTCATCGTTGCTGCGTTCAGCATCCTGGGCATGGCGATGAACATGGTCAATGGTGCCAGCTTCAGCATCTCGGGCCTCCTGACAGGTGTGGCGGTCTCTGCTTTGTACATCTATGGTGCGATATTGAACTCCAAATCTGGCAGCACCGTCGCCTGATACACGCTGTAAAACACAAAGGAGGGCATTCACATGGGACTGTTTGATAAAAAATACTGTGATATCTGCGGTGAAAAGATCGGATTGCTCGGCAACCGCAAGCTGGAGGACGGAAACCTGTGCAAGAACTGTGCCAAAAAGCTCTCGCCATGGTTCAACGACCGCCGCCAGAGCACAGTGGCCGAGATTCGGGAACAGTTGGCCTACCGGGAAGCGAACCGGGAAAAAGTCACCGCATTCCGCACCACCCGAACCCTGGGAGAGAACACAAAAGTGCTGCTGGACGAGGATGCGGGACTGTTTATGGTCACCGCCGCCAGGAATCTGGAGGACGCCAACCCGGATGTACTGGCCTTCTCCGATGTTACCGGATGTAAGTTGGATATCGATGAAAGCAAAACGGAGATCGAATACAAAGACAAGGAGGGAAACCGCCAGAGCTTCAGCCCCAGGCGGTACGCCTATTCCTATGATTTCTACATTGTGATCAACGTCAACAACCCCTACTTTGACGAGATCCGTTTCCGGCTGAACAATTCCTCTGTGGACAACGACGAGGAAACCTTGCTGGATGGGCCGGACGCTATGCCCGCATCCCGGGGCGGACTGCGGCGGAAAGCGTTGGGTATGGGAGGCGGCTCCCTCATCTCCAACGCCGAGGAAGTGCGCGCCAGTGTGGAATACCGGCAGTATGAGCAGATGGGGATGGAAATCCGGGACGCGCTGCTCCAGGTCCGGCAGCAGGTGCGGGATGAAGCGGCCGCAGCCGCAGCCCCCAAGGCCGCGGTCACCTGCCCTTACTGCGGTGCGACTACCACGCCGGATGCCAGCGGCTGCTGCGAATACTGCGGCGGCGCTGTAATCAACTGACCGATAAACGGAACGAAAGGATGTCGTAAAATGAAAAAGCTTGCAGCACTTATTTTGTCCATAGCTATACTCCTGACACTTGCATCTTGCGGCAGCAAAGATGCGCTGGCCGGCACCTGGTCCGCCGAATTTGAATATGACGGCGTGATCACATGGACCTTTGATGGAAAAGGCAAGTGTACTATGGAAAACGCCTACATGAATCAGGACGGTACCTATACGATTAACGGCGACCAGCTCACGGTAACGCTGGAAAGTTGGAGCGAACCTTCTACCTATACTTTCTCGGTGGATGGCAACAGCCTCACCATGAACGAGAACTCCGGCTATGGCATCAGCGGCACATTCGAAAAACAATAACCCACATAGAAATGCAACATGCTCCCACTTTTTAACCTGATGTTTGATTTCAAAGGAGGAATTACGATGAAAAATTTTGACAATAATATGCAAGCAACTATATCCGGAAGAAAGTGCAGCGAAAAAGACTGGATGACGACGCTGCTGCTCTGCCTGTTATGCGGCGGCATCGGCGTACACCGCTACTATGTCGGTAAGATCGGTACGGGGATTCTCTATACGCTGACCTTCGGCCTGTTCGGCATCGGATATCTTGTTGATTTAATCAAGATCGCTACCGGGAAGTTCACCGACAAGGACGGTAACTACATCCAAAAGCAACCGTAAGATGGGACATTTATGGTATGCACATCCTGGTTTTAGGCGATTACGGTTTAGTGCCTGGTAATCAGCAGATTTTTGTATCACTGAATGATTTCGGGAGGTAACTATGAAACACACAACGGGTCGGCTTTTGTGTCTTCTTCTTTCAGCAGTTATGCTGTTCAGTCTTGCCGCCTGCGGCAAAAATAAGGATAAGAATACAGATCCCAATCTGATCAAATTGGGAGATTATACGCTTCTCTACAAGGACGCGTGCATCATGGAGGATTCGGATGGAAACGATGCCCTTGTTATCACGCTGGATTTCACCAACAACAGCAAGGACAACGCATCCTACCTCTGGTCGGTTTCCGAAACAGCTATGCAGAATGGCGTGGAACTGGAGATTGCCACAGTCTTTACCGGTCCAGACTCCTATGATACGGTGATTGAAAGCCAATACCTGGAAGTTGCACCAGGGAAAACCCTTGAGGTTTGCACCCCTTTTGTCCTAAATGATGGGGCAAGCGAAGTGGAAGTAACCTTCGAGGAGGCGTTTGGCAGTAAAAGCGGCAAAATTACCATTGACCCATCCGAACTCAACCATGGATCCGCCGGAAACAGTGCATCTGGTAGCGCTATATCCCTACCGACTGCCGGAACTGGCGATCTCATGCTCGATTGGTGGAACGGCGACTGGTACGGCTGTTGGACTATGACCGGCTGCTCAGGTTATTACGCAGATGCGGGCATGGAAGGACAATCCTGGGATATCTGCGGTGCGATTGACATCGGCGAAGATTGTATGGGCACCGTCACCCTCTGGGACGAAGACTACACCAAGGCAGAGCCGATGGCTTCGGCAGCGGTGAGCCTGAATGAAGACGGAACCACCGCGTACGGCACGATTATGTCTGAGGGCGGCTACTTCACCGATATGGCCCTGGAGCACGCGGACTGGATCGTTGATCCGGGCCTGGTGGATTTTGTGGACACCATAATTATCTCCGGCGACTATGAAAACGGCGCAGATGCGTTCACCTATGATATCATCCTGCGCCGCTGGGGCACCTACTGGGAAATCGATATGGATGAAGCGAATTTCCCCGCCCACTATAACGATTGGTATGTACCTCTGATCGACGAGGGCAAACCCATGCCCGACAGCATCGGCGCTGACGCTCCGGCGTGAAGCGGCAATAACAGCACCCCGGCATCGGACCGGGCTGGAAACACATCCGGAGGGGATGGTATCGTGACCGAAGAATAGGTACAAAAGGGTTATGTATGGATGAATGAGGTGGCCAAGGACATTTTCAACACCACCTACGAAGAGATAGTGGATTATTTCGGCGTGGAAGGCGAGTTCGTCAAGGAAGAGTACAGCGACCACATGAAGGTAAATAAGCGTTACTACAAGTGGATCTCGTCAGAAAACCCAAACCACTTTATCTACGTCAACTTCGATGAAGACGAGTCGGGTGTTTATACGGTCAGCGGTTAAGGGAATGGCTCCCGCTCCAAACGGGGCGGGAGCCTTCGGCTATTGGGGAAAGGTGGGACACCGTGAAAAGAGACATTGTTATTATCGCAATTAGCCTCCTGACATGTTTTCTTGGCCTTTCCGCCTGTAAGCAGGGCAGCGATCCGGTTATGTATTCATACCCGGAAACCGCGCTTTCTGATGCCTTTCGGATCCGGCATATTACCAAAACTGTTTACGTCCCGGGCAAAATGAAGCTTTATTACAAGGGAGCAAATCTGCAAGGCGCTCCAGTCAGGTGCTTTGATGCGAATTTTGAGGATCTTGGCGGCGAATTTGAGCCTGTATTTGAAAAAGGCGTTCTCACCATCCAGGCGGACTTTGCAGAGAGGATCAGCGGCCTGGAGATTGCGGACAGGGATTACGATGTGATTTATCGTCTGCGCTATCTGGATTCCCCTCAGTTTGCGTGGCTGGCCGATCTGTTCTGGTATGACTATGGGTGGATGAAAACGGGCGATACGGAGCGGTATTACAGCGAGGATGAATTAGAAGCGCAGGCAAAAGCAAAACAGTCGGCCAAAACCTGGGAGAGCCAGCGGCACTTTGCCTTGCTGGAGGGTGCCTGGATCTCCCGGGACGGCCTGCGGAAATGGGTATTTTCCCTGGACCCGGACGGGACAAAGCTGATTGTGGAGGAGCTGTGGTTCGATGACCCAAAACAGAAATGGAGCTGCTCCCGCCGCATGATTGCCAAGTCCGCATATGAAGAATCCACTCCCTCCATGTATCAAAAAATCTATATGGATGAAACGGGAAAAGAAATCCCAAATCCCATCGAGATTCAACTGGTTGGCGACGGCTCCTCAGCGGAAAAGATGGAGATTTTGTATGACCGCCGAAATCCTTCCTCCGGGGAGCAGGTCATTCTCGTCGGCGCCAGCACCTACCTCCGGACTGCACCCCAGCAATAACGTCCGGCGCCATGGGTACCAGCACAGGTTTCAGAAAAGCCGGGCTTCGGTGGGAGGCGGCAGGAGCCATGTCCTTCCCCCCGCGTGTCAGGAAAGAAGGGGCCTCTATGTGCCATAAAACGATAAAAAAGAAAAAACATCTTCTATACGGAGTGGTGATCGCCGTGTCCATTGTCTTGCTGCTTTCCGGGATTTTTGGCTGCATCAAGGGGGAAAACCCTGCTCTCCATGAGATCGTTTCGTTCGATACATCTTATTACGGTGCGGAACGAAACCCCGTGTACGCTTTCGCTCTGCGCAAAGAGGATGGAAACTGGCTCTTCTCCGCAAGCTGCCCTGTTGGTGACCGGAAAAACCATTATACATCCTTCGGCCCTTTTCCGATCCCGGCTGCGGATGTGGAAGGATTCCTTGCGATCCTTCGTGAAACAGACGAGATCGCGCGGCTCAGGAGATATCGCAAGCCGGTTTGGACACGTTTTATCCATATATCCGATGCGCCGGCGCGCAGTTCCGGGATGACTTTCACGGATGGGAACAGCATCAGGAAGGAAACCTCCATCAGCGAGCAGGCCCTGGATTATCTCTATGCCCTCGCCGACAAGCACCATCAGGCGGCTGAGAATGCGGAAATGAAGGCCGTTTCTATTAACAGGAGCTGCATGGATCATTCCTCTTCTTACTCCTTTACGCTCGAAAAGGATGGAAATCATTGGTTTTTTTCCTTTGACGCTGCAATCCACCGCAGCGGAGCCCATACGGAAGTGAAAGGGCTGCGGATTGAAGATGACGCCGCAGAGGAGATCCTCCGGATCGCCAAGGAACAGCAACTCGTCAACAAGGTGAAACAATATGAACAGCCTCCCGATGACGGTATCGTTCTTTTAGACGAAACGACCTACCAGACTTCCTTCCGGTTTATGGACGGCAGTTCCATATACGCCCCCATAGACGCCGGGGATGAGCTGGCCGGCGCTTTTTATTCGCTGGCCCAAGCCAATACCTGCCCAGAATAAAAGAACGAGAAGCCGGCCAAAACGCAAAACAGTCGGCATCGACGATGCTGAACAAATCCAAACATGGGGAAAGGAGACCTGCAATGAAACATGGAATACAAATCAAATTACCATCCTTTCTGTTGGCTCTGGCCATTGTGCTGTCCCTTTGTGGCTGCGCAGTGAATCCGCAGGAACTGCTGAATCAGCTGGATCTGCCGCAGATGAGCGGCAAGGGGAAGGAATCCGAAGGGGAACCCCCGGAGAAGGAGGCCACCCCCAGTGAAAGTACGGCTCCCAGCGAGAGCGCCGGGACCCAGAAGCCCCCGGAAAAAAATCAGGGAACCTTCCCGAGCAATGGCAGCAGTCAGAATGATCCCTACAATTTGGACCCGCCTCAGTATGTTGAAACAGCGGAAGGGAAAGACTCTCTGATCTGGCTGCGGGAGAAAATGAATTTCCCGGGGATGACCTTCGGCGCAGCCTATCTGGGCTATGTGGGCGGACTGTTTGAGGAAGCATTTGCAACAGGCTTCCCCAAATGGCTACAGGAAACCAACAGCGGGATGTTGGCAGAATACCCCTTTATCGGGGAGATCGGCGGAGAGCGCATCGTTGGCCGTGCGGGACACCTGTACTGTATCGCACCGGTGGACAAAAACGCCACCGTCGCCATCAACCGGGTGCAGTGGAATGGGGACACCCAGACAGAAGAGATCACCGAGGTCCTCTACCGGTCGGAAAGCGGCGATCCGGTCCTGCTCTTTGCCAATCTGGACGATGTGCCGACGCTGGCCGACACACAGGTCGTGGTTACCGACAGCTATGGAAATACCACCAGCTGGTATCCGTGTCTTGACGAACAGTTCCACCTTGTTCCAACCATCGCGCCCGACGGCAGCTACATCCCCGGTGACTTTACAGAGTATGGCTGGCAAGGCGTCCAGGCGGAGCTTTCGCCATGGCTCGCCGCCAATTGGGAGGGGATGACGGCCCTCGGCCTGGCCGGATCGAAAAACTATGGGATGGGATGGATAACAGAAAAGGCAACAGGAGCGTATAATCGCAACGCATACTTCTCCCTGCGGTTCTACCCCGGTGATGAAACAGGCGGTACGGTCGAGTTGGAGTGGATTTACGAGGATGCTGATGACTTTGAAGAGGTATGGAGCGGTTCCTGGACGATTCAAACCGTCCTCGACGGGCCCAGCTATGTGACCCTCAGCCTAACCCTCATCGACGGCAAAAACTACGACCTCATGGACGGTTTGACATATAGGCGTGAGACATATCCCTTCCTCATCAGTCCCAGCGGTACGGAACTGCTGATTGGTACGGGCGAAAACGGCATCTGCCTGCCGTTTATGTCGCAGGATACAACAGCCTGTGTGTTGACGCAGGCCGTAGGATAAGAAAGCAAGCAAATATTTATTATAAGGCAGTTTCCGCTCATTGCCTTCTTGTTTCCGCTGTGCTTGCTGTTATGAAGTGACCTCTTGTCAAGAGCAAAAATAAGATCACAAAATATTTTTCAGGCGTGAGGGCAGAGCCTCAGTATAACAGTTTCCCGGCATTGGCCACTCTGTTATACGCGGATTGGATACCGAGGGTCAATGGTCCGCCGTGGATTCTGCCATCTATTCACGCGAATCAAAGCAATTAAGCAAAGCAGCCGGAGGACGAATGGCATCCGCTGTTCGTGGAAGCTCTGCAAAGAGAAAGCCAGATCTCCGCCGCAGGAGCGGCTACGGCGTTCCTGTTCAAACAGAGAAAAGCCTAGAAAAACTTAATAAAAAAGCCTTGCTTTCTGTCGGAAAGCAAGGCTTTTTTATTTTGGGCTGCTGCCCTAAATTTTAATTACGCCAAGGCTATTGAGAACCGAACTGACAAGAATCAGCACGATACAAACCGGTGCAATATACTGAATTATCACACGAAACATTTTTTCCCGCTTAAACGGGGAAGACAGCTTGATTTCATCCACAATGCTTTGCAACCCAACAAACCAGACGACGAAGATGCAGGTCAGGAAAGCGACCACCGGCATTAAAATGGAATTGCTGATAAAATCGAAGAAATCCAAAATCGTCATGCCCAATGGTTTGATTTTAGACCAAAGCCCAAAGCCGAGAGAAGATGGAATCCCAAGCAGAACACTGACTCCCAAAGTGAGGAATGCGGCCTTACGGCGCGACAGGCTGGTTTTGTCCCGAATGATGGAGACGACTGTCTCCATCAGGGAAATCGAAGAGGTCAAAGCGGCAAACAATACCAGAAGGAAAAAGATCGCGCCGATCGCTGTGCCAAACGGCATGCCGGCGAATACCTTCGGCAAAGTGATAAACATCAGCCCAGACCCGGCCTGCATCGCTGACTCGTCGCCGCCGGAGAAAAGATATACCGCCGGGACAATCATTAAGCCGGCGATCAACGCGATGCCAGTATCAAAAATTTCGATCTGCTGGACCGCATGATCCAGATTTACATCTTTTTTCATATAAGAGCCATAGGTGACCATAATCCCCATTGCCAGGGACATGGAATAGAACAGCTGCCCCATGGCGGCCAGTACGGTCATCGGTGTGAATTTGGAAAAATCAGGATTTAGATAATAGGCTACTCCATCCATAGCGCCGGGCTGACAGACTACAAAAATTGCGATGACGATGGACAGAACGACTAAAAAGGGCATCATGATTTTGCTGCACTTTTCCACACCCTTTTCTACACCGAGCAAAACCACTACAAAAGTAATCCCGATAAAAAGCAGAAACCAGAGCAGCGGCTGATAAGGCTGCGCAACATACCCTAAAAAATATCCGTCCTGCGCGGCATGGGTTTCGGCGCCGGACAAAAAGACCGCCAGATATTTCAGCACCCATCCTCCAATTACCGAATAATAGGGCAGAATAATCACCGGAATCACCGCCGTTAAAACGCCGAGAAAGGAAAATTTCCGGTTTAAAGCCCCATAGGCTCCAATCGCGGACAATCCTGTTTTTCGTCCGATCGCAATTTCTGCCGTCATCAGTGCAAAGCCCAGTGTAAGTGCCAAAATGATGTAAACCAACAAAAAAATACCGCCGCCGTATTTGGCTGCCAAATAGGGGAACCGCCAAATATTTCCCAACCCCACTGCCGAGCCGGCTGCCGCGAGAACAAAGCCGACCTTGCCGGAAAAGGAGCCTCGGTTTGCTTTTTCCATGTTATTCCACCTTCTTCTATTTTTCTGTTGACAAAAAAGCACTGCTTGTCTTTTTGTCGCGGACAAACATTCACTTTTTTGCGAACACAACTTTTATCATGCCACAAAACGGCCTAAGATGCAACCAAAAGCAAAGGATTTTTCACGGTTGACGAAAATCGGTACCTGCCGAATCGGTCAGAGCAAGCCGCACTTTTGGTATAGTTCTTTTACACAAGCGTCTTTTTGGGCCATATAGCCGTCGATGTCATGGGGAAACAAAGCTGCCGCCTGCCGTTTGACCTCGCTGTATTTGCGGGCTTCTGTCGGATGCGTCCGTAGATAATCCCGAAAGGTCAGATGCCGGCGCAGTTCCAAAGAATCCGGCGGACAGACATACAGGTGATGCGCCATGAGATCCGGCTTGTCTTGATAGGCGAACGCCTCCCGCTGCGGGATGCCGAGATCCCCTTCGTGGAAGTATCCCAGCAGTGCCAGTTCCTGTTTGACCTGCGGAAAAAATCCGGGCTCTTTCAAAACCAGATCCAAATCAATGATCGGTTTGGCCCAAAGCCCTTCTACCGAGGTGCTCCCCACATGTTCAACCGCTGAAAGCCAAGTTTGTAGGCGCTCCCAAAGTGGTGCTTTTATTCGTTCAAATGCCTCTTTCCATGCCGGGTCATACGGCAGCACGGCTACTGTTTTGGTTCTCATTTTACAACTCCTTTTATGCGTGGGGATAGTATGAACCGGCAAAGGCCTTTCTCTGCGCTGGACGGGGGGATTTTGAAAAAAGGAAAACGGCCTTCTCTTTTGGGCAGGCCGATGTGCCGATTGCTTTTTGTCAACACACTTGCGCAGGTAGCTGCTTGCAGAAAGCGGCTTAAATTTCTTCTATAAAATGCACCACCGAATGATCCCAGTATTTTCGATATACCCTCGTTTGGTCTTCGTCGAGATTCAGCTGATACATTCGAAAGATAACCGGAATATTTTTTGGCTGCCACTGCTCTTCATACGAATATTGATACTTCATCCCCAGTTGTTTCATGACGCCGCTGCTGCGGGGATTATTTTTGTCATGTGTGGCTGTGATGTAGGGCACGCCGTCTTCATTAACTGCGCAACAACAGCCCGGCTTGCTTCTGTGACCAATCCCTTATGCCAAAATTCCTTTCGAAGCGCATAGCCGAAATCGTAGCTGTCATCCATCCCGACTGTGACATAGCCGATGGGGCGTGGATCTTCTTTGAAACAAATCGCATACGAATAGGGCGGTTCCGCTTTGTTAGAAGCTGCTAACCGTTCCTTGTAAAACTGATTTGCTTCTGCCTTGTTTTTTACGGGAAACCATGGCAGAAATGTATTAACCTCTTGATCGCTTAAAAGCAAATACAAAGCGTCCGTGTCGTCCTCTGTAAAGCTTCTCAATATTAGCCTTTTTGTTTCAAGACAGGGGATGCGCATAGCTTTAAAACCTCCAATGGTCTATACTGCCCTTTATTCTACCATGGCCTAAAGCGCATGGCAAGAAGGCTGCTGTCTGAATGAAAAAGACGCCGCATGAAAACGGAACGAACGAATCGAACCTTAACTATTGTGATCCGACTGGTGCTGTTTTTTCAGATTGCCGATTTTTTGACTGCGTTCTTCTAAAATTGCAAAGATGTCCTCCAACGGGATTTGCTGCTGCACCATCAGCACGATTAGATGATACAAAAGGTCGCAGATTTCGTTTTCGGTATCCAGCAGAATACCGTTTTTGGCGGCGATGATGGTTTCGGCGCATTCCTCACCGCATTTTTTTAAAATTTTATCCAACCCCTGAGAAAACAAATAGCAGGTATAAGAACCCTCCGCGGGATTGGCCCGGCGATTCTGCACTACCCGATATAAACTGGTCAGCGGATTTTGTTCCATTTTGGTGTCCTCCTATTCTCCGTATCCGGGAAAAGCCCGGTAAAAACAGCTGTGCGCCCCGGTATGGCAGGCGCTGCCGGTTTGCTCTACAACGGCTAAAATCGTATCTGCATCGCAGTCGTAGTACATCCGCAGCACTTTTTGTCGGTGACCGGAGGTTGCTCCTTTATTCCAGAGCGTTTGGCGGGAGCGGCTGTAAAACCATGTATACCCGGTGTCGAGGGTTTTTTCCAGGCTTTCCCGGTTCATATAAGCCAGCATCAGCACCTGGCTGGTAGATGCTTCCTGTATGATTGCGGGGATCAGCTCCCCTTTTTGAAACAACAGATCCAGATCCATGACGTTTCCTCCTCACCGGCGCACCGGAATCCCATTTTGATGCAGATGTGCTTTTACCTGTTCCACCGTCAGTTCACGGTAATGGAATAAGCTGGCGGCCAGCGCTGCGTCAGCGCCGGTTTTTTGAAATACCTCGGAAAAATCCTCCAACCGGCCGCATCCGCCGGAAGCGATGACCGGAATAGAAACCGCCCGGCTCACCTGATTGGTCAGCGGCAGGTCAAAGCCCTGCTTGGTACCGTCGGCATCCATAGAGGTCAGCAGAATCTCCCCTGCGCCCAGATGCTCGCAGCGGCGCACCCACTCCAATACGTCCAGACCGGTGTCAATCCGGCCTCCGTTGATGAAAACGCCCCAGCCGCCGTCGGCCCGGCGTTTTGCGTCTACCGCCACCACAACGCATTGGCTGCCGAACTTATCCGCAGCCTGTCGGATCAATTCCGGATTGCGGATGGCAGCTGAATTGACTGAAACCTTGTCTGCCCCGGCTCGAAGAACCTGACGGTAATCCTCTACGGTGCGGATGCCGCCTCCTACGGTTAGCGGGACGAATACTTTTTTAGCGGTTTGGCGCACGACGTCCATCATCGTGCCGCGCCCCTCATGGGTAGCCGTGATGTCCAGAAAGCAGATTTCGTCCGCGCCCTGCCGGTCATAGGCCACGGCGCATTCCACAGGATCTCCCACTTCCTTGATTCCCTCAAAATTGACTCCCTTGACCACCATGCCGTTTTGCACATCCAGACAGGGGATAATCCGTTTAGCCAGCACCTGCCAATTCCTCCCTTTCCTGTTTTATCCTTCCCGCTGCACTCCCGCCCAGCGGATGGCTTCGGTCAGATCGATTGCACCGGTATACAGCGCCTTTCCCAGGATAGCCGCTTCGATGTTGGTGGCATCCAGCGCTTTGAGATCTTCCAGCGAGCGAATGCCGCCGCTGGCTGTCAAACGGCAGGAGACCCTTTTCCGCAGCTGTGACAGCTGGGACAGATTTGGCCCTTCCATCATACCGTCTTTAGAGATGTCGGTAAAAACAATCCAGCCAGCTCCAGCCAGATCCATTTTTTCGGCCAGGGACAGATAATCCGTCTGGGAATCTGACAGCCAGCCCCGGGCGCTGACCATGCCGTTTTTTGCATCAATTCCAACGGCAACGCGGCTGCCGTATTGTTCCACAGCCTTTTTGACCAGCTGTGGATTTTCCAGTGCCGCTGATCCCAAAACCACCCGGGAAACACCATTTTGCAAATAATATGCGACCGTATCCATATCACGGATGCCGCCGCCAGCCTCTACCAGCAGTGAGGTTTCCCGGGCGATACGCAGGATGATCTCCTGATTTTGGGCGCTGCCGGTCCTGGCCCCGTCCAAATCCACCATGTGAATCCACGCTGCACCGGCTTGTTCAAAGCTGCGGGCTGTTTCCAGCGGGTCAGCGGCTACCCGGTGGGCAGTATCAAAATCACCGCGCCGCAGCCGCACGCATTGACCGTCCAAAAGATCGATTGCGGGAAGCAGTATCATAAAAGGTCCTCCTTATGGGTTGATCCGCACCGTATTCCGGCAAAGATCTGCAAAATTTTGTAGAATTCGAAGGCCGGTTTCCCCGCTTTTTTCCGGGTGGAACTGGGCGCCATAACAATAGGCTCCGTCCCAGACCAGAGCGGGAACAGGTCCGCCGTATTCAGCCCAGGCGACCAGATCTTTTTCCTGCGGCACTGCCTGATAAGAATGGACAAAATAGACATATGCCTGTTCCGGCAGCCCACGTGTCAGCGGACAGTCCCGCACGATTTCCAGCCGGTTCCAGCCCATGTGGGGGATTTTCAGTCCCGGCGGGTTCATTTTTTTCACCTGTCCCTTTAAAAGACCCAGCCCTTTTGTCAGGCAAAATTCTTCCCCTTGGCAAAACAGCACCTGCATACCCAGGCAGATGCCAAGAAAAGGCTTTTTCTTTGCCATCTGCCGCAGAATCGGAATGAGGTCTTTTTCCCGCAGCATTGCCATCGCATCGGGAAAAGCGCCGACCCCCGGCAGCAAAACGCCGTCGGATTCGTACAGTGCTTGTGGTTCCTGGGTGATTTGATAGGAGATGGAAAGATGCTCCAACGCATTGGCGACGCTGAATAAATTTCCTGCTCCGTAATCGACAATTGCAATCATATTTTTCTCCTTTATAAAACCCCTTTGGAGGATAGAATTTTCCCGTTTCTCAGAGGGGTTGCCGCCATCCGCAGGCTGTGAGCGAAGGCTTTAAAAGCTGCCTCAATCATATGATGGTCGTTGGCGCCGTAGGCCACCTGCAAATGGAGCGTAATGGCTGCATTCATACAAAGGGCGCGGAAAAACTCTTCGGTCAAGCAGGTGTCGAACGCACCGACCCGCTCGTTTCGGAACGGCGCGGAAAATACCAGAAACGGCCGCCCGCTCACATCCAGCACGGAGGAAGCCAGTGCTTCATCCATGGGAATCCAGGCGCTGCCATACCGGGCAATGCCGCTTTTGTCGCCCAGTGCCTGCCCCAATACCTGCCCCAGCAAAATGCCAACATCTTCTACTGTGTGGTGGCAATCCACTTCGAGGTCACCTTTGGCGCGGACGGTCAAATCCATCCCGGAATGGACGGCTAGCGCTGTGAGCATGTGATCTAAAAAGCCGATACCGGTAGAAATCTCTGCCTGACCACCGCCATCCAGATCCAGCTGGATAAAAATATCCGTTTCCTTTGTCTTTCGGGACAATTGCGATTTTCGCATCTTTTATCGCACCACCTTTTCGAGCGCTTTGAGCAACGCTTTGTTTTCTGCCGTGTTTCCGGCGGTAAAACGCAGGAAACCGTCCATTTGGCGCACGGCGATCCCCTCTTTTTGCAGAGCCCGGCTGATTTCAGCTGCCGTCGGCGTCTTTACGAAAATAAAGTTTGTTTGGCTGGGCCAAACCGTTTCCAGCTGCGTTTTTTTCACCAGAAGAGACTCAATCCCCGTTTGCAGCGCCCGGCGGGAATCGACCAAAGACTTGGTGCAGAACTCACCCAACCGGGAATTTTCCAGTACAGCTTTCCCCACCGCCTGGGATAAGGCGTTTACATTATAAGGGGATTTTACCGCCTGCAGCGCCTTGGTGATGGTTTTATCCGCTACGGCAAATCCCAGGCGGATTCCTGCCAGCCCCAATGCTTTGGAGCAGGTTTTGAGGACAATCAGGTGATCGTACTGCCCGGTCAAATCCAGAACAGATTCATTGGGGGAAAATTCCATATAAGCCTCGTCTACCACGATCAGCGTATCCGGCAGCAACTCAATCAGCGATTGTACTTTTTGACGGGACAGCGTCAGGGATGTGGGATTGCAGGGATTGGAAAAAATGAGCATGCCGGCTTTTTGCTCTTTTGCATAAGCCGCCAGTTTTACCGGATCAATGGAAAGATCCGGCGCTTTTTGCCAGGATCTTGTTTCCAGCTCGAAAATATCCCCGTAGAACCGATACATTGAAAAATCCGGTTCCGCAGTAACCAGCCGCGACCCCTTTTCCAAAAGGCACCCGCAGATCAGGGAGATCAGCTCGTCCGATCCGTTGCCGGCGGTGACCTGTTCCATCGGTACCTGAAACCGTGAGGCAAACGCCTGCCGCACACCGGTGCAAAGAGGGTCGGGATAGCGGTTGTAAGCAATTTCGGTCAGATTTTTTTGGATTTGCTCGACGACCTGATCCCGGACAGGGCGGATTTCGGACGGGAAGCTGTCTGGGCGGTTCAAGTCAAAACAGCTTTCGTTGGCATCCAGTCGGATGGGAAAGTCTCCGGATACCGGCCGGTAAGGAGTCAAGTCGCGGAC
The DNA here is from genome assembly GCA_934875375.1 of uncultured bacterium. GTDB lineage: Bacteria > Bacillota > Clostridia > Oscillospirales > Ruminococcaceae > UBA3818. The sequence continues at coordinate 192,784 of CAKXHL010000002.1, read as the reverse complement.
TTTTTGACAAAGTGTATATGCCATGATTAAAACCTCACTGCAATTGCGTTGGCGTGGGCGGTCAGTCCCTCTTTTTGGGCGATGGTCACGATGTCTTTCGCAGCACAGCACAAAGCACCTTTTGGATAATAAATGAAACTGGAACGTTTTATAAAACTGTCCACTGACAGCGGAGAGAAAAAGCGAGCCGTACCGCTGGTCGGCAGCACATGGTTGGGACCGGCAAAATAATCTCCCAGCGGCTCCGGAGAGTATTGGCCCAAAAACACCGAACCGGCGTTGTCAAACCGGCCGACGGTTTCCAGTGGGTTTTGTACCATCACTTCCAAATGTTCCGGCGCAATTTCGTTGGCCAGCTGTACCATCTGTTCAAAATCCCGGCAGACGATGACGGCGCCGAAGTTTTCCAGCGAATCCAAAATCATTTCCCGCCGGGAGAGGGAAAGAGACTGCCGCTCGATTTCTTCAATGGTTTTCTGTGCAATTTTTTCGCTGGTACACAAAAGAATTGCCGAGGCCAGTCGGTCGTGTTCTGCCTGGCTCATCAAATCGGCGGCCAGATACACCGGATCGGCCGTGTCGTCTGCTACCACCAAAATTTCGCTGGGACCGGCGATCATATCAATATCCACCTGTCCGTACAAAAGCTTTTTGGCGGTTGCCACATAGATGTTTCCGGGGCCTACGATTTTGTCCACCTGCGGAATGGTTTGGGTTCCGTAAGCCAGCGCCGCCACCGCCTGGGCGCCGCCGGTCAAAAAGACCCGGTCCACCCCGGCGATTGCCGCGGCGGCCAGAATATCTGGGTTGGCGCCGCCGTTTTTGTTCGGCGGCGTGACCATGATGAGTTCTTCCACGCCGGCAATTTTCGCCGGAATGGCGTTCATCAGCACCGAAGAGGGATAAGCGGCCGTGCCGCCGGGCACATAAAGGCCGACTCTGTGAAGGCCCCGAACCCGTTGTCCTAAGATAACGCCGTTTGGCTGCGCATCCCAAAAACTCTGCTGTTTTTGACGGGCGTGAAAAGCGGTGATGTTCTCCTTTGCCCGGCGCAGCGCCTGCACAAAATCTGCGTCGGCCGTATCAAGCGCCTGTTCGATTTCCTCTTTTGTTACCTCCAGCCGGGCGGGTGCAGCAGAATCGAACTGCTCGGCATATCGCCGTAACGCCGCGTCGCCCTCCTGCCGGACGGTTTCAATAATTTGTGTGACGACAGTGGCCACCTTCCGGTCTACTTCTCCGCTGCGGGAACGCAGCAGTTCCAGCGTTTGCCGTTCGGCGGACCCATCGGCCCGAGTGACAGAAAGCATGTCTATTTCTCCCTTCTATTTTGTGCGGCCAGTCCCTGCTCCAGGCGGAAGACCAGCGATTCAATTTCAGCTTTGCGTAATTTTAAACTGGCGATATTTACGACCAGCCGGGCAGAGATGTCACAGATCCAACGGGAAACCTCCAGCCCGTTTTCCCGCAGCGTCGCGCCGGTCTCTACAATATCCACGATGCCGTCTGCCAAGCCCAGCAGGGGCGCAAGCTCCACAGAGCCTTCAATTTTGACAACCGACACATCCAACCCCTGCTTTTGAAAATAACTGCGTGCAATTTTGGGATACTTGGTGGCGATGGTTTTTGGACCGTAGCCGCCGAAAAAATCATCTCCCTGCTTTACCGCCAGGGCGAACCGGCACCGTCCAAATCCCAGATCCAGCAGCTCATATAGATGGCTGGCAAGCTCCTGAATGGTGTCTTTCCCCACGATTCCCATATCGCAGACGCCGCTTTCCACATAGGTGATAACGTCTGCGGCCTTGGCCAGGACCACTTCTGTTCCCGCCTGCGGCAGCGGCAGAATCAGCCGGCGGCCTTTTTGGTGCAGACTTTGGCAATCCAACCCAACCCGCTCCATCAGTGCTACGGTGTCTTTTTCCAAGCGTCCTTTGGTCAGAGCGATCCGCAATGGTTTCGTTGTCATACCGGCTCCTCCCCGATTGTGATTTCTTCCATTTGTTCTCCCACGATATAAAGCTTGGGGATTTTTTGGATTCGAGCATAAATTTTGGCTTCTTCCTCAGAATCCGCCAAACTGTTTTCGCACCGCACTCCCTGACTTCGCAGCTGCTGTAAAAAAGAAAATCCTCGCGCTGCCAGCTCCCGCGGCCAGTAGACCAGGGCGGTGGGGGATAAGGGCTGTTGCGGCTGCGTTTTTTGCAGGTATCCGGCCACCGCATCCAGATGAATGGCAAATCCGATGGCCGGTTTTTGCAGCCCGAAATCGTTTAGCAGCCGGTCGTATCGTCCGCCGGACAGTACCGGCTGCCCGATGCCGGGCAGATAGCCGCGAAATACAATGCCGGTATAATATTCCGCCTGGTTGACCAACCCAAAGTCGACCAGCACTTCAGCGGCAGGATCCGCCTGTATCAACTGACGGTATAGCTGTTCCAGTTCCCGCAGCGCTGCCTGAAATGCTGCGCTTTGGGAAAGTGTCGCTGCCTGGCCGAAAACATCGGCGCCGCCAAATAAGCGCGGCAGCTGATCCAATGCGCGGGCGGCAGGAGAGGCGGGCAGTTCTCCCAGCAAATCGCTTAACGCAGTATAATTCTTTTCCTCAACCAGCTGACGGATTTCCTCCTTCTGCCAGTCAGCGGCGGACAATTCGTCAATCAGCGCCTTGAATGCCCCAATATGCCCAAGTTCCATCGTAAAAGGCTTTGCGCCGCATTCTTTCAGGCAGTCTCCTGCAGTCAGCAGCATTTCCAAATCCGCTTTGGCGCTGCCGCAGCCCACTAATTCCGCGCCGCATTGAGAAATTTCATCCAGCTGACCGCGCAGCGATGGGGTTGCCCGGTAAGCTGTTTGGCAGTAGCAAAGGCGGATGGGATGCGGTTCATTCTGCAGTTTAGTAGCTGTCAGCCGCGCGATGGGAATGGTAGAGTCTGGGCGCAGGACCAGGATACGGCCTTGCGCGTCGATCAGTTTATACATGCTCTCCTGGGAAAAATACCGGTTTGTGCCGAACAGGTCATAAAACTCCATAGTCGGCGTCATAACCGGATGGAATCCTTTTTCGCACAGGCCTTTCAGGATAATATCTTGTGTTCTCTGCCGGACGGTGCATTCTTCAAACAAAACGTCCCGTGTACCCTCCGGTGTAATTTTATCGTGAAATTTCAAAATATGCTCCTCTTTCAATTTAATGTGCTACTATGATATCATGATGAAATGCAAATGTCAATGAGAGAACACCTGCAATTTTTGGGGAATGCGGATTGACTTTTTGGAAACAATGCCGGGAAACAAAGAGTTGACAAACCGGATAGCAGATGGGATAATCGAAAAAAGAGGGGACAGGATTTATGAAGCGTTACCAGTTTTTGCTTTTTGATGCAGATGGCACCCTGCTGGATTTTGACCGCTGTGAAGAAAAAGCGCTGCGGGATACCCTGTTGTTTTATGGTATTTCGGACTGCGGTGAGACCATTGCATGCTATCATCAGATCAACGCCGCCCTGTGGGAGCGGTTTAACTGTGGGGAGATTGATCGGCCATATCTGCTGCGCCGTCGGTTTGAGCAGTTGTGCGAGCAGTTAGGCTGTTCAGAGGATCCGGAGCGGATGAACCGTTATTATATGGAACAGTTGAGCCAGCACGCCGATTTGTTGGAGGAATCCGCAGAGATCTGCAATATTCTCCACAAAAAATACAAATTGTATATTATCACCAATGGTGCCAGCCTTACTCAGCATGGAAGGTTTCGTGTCTGTCCGTTGACACCATTGTTCGAGAATATTTTTATTTCGGAAGATATGGGTGTGCAAAAGCCGCAAAAGGCCTATTTCGATGCGGTTGCGGCAGCGATTCCCGGGTTTGATTCGCAGCAGGCTTTGGTGATTGGAGACTCTTTATCTTCGGATATCCTGGGCGCCAATCACGCAAATTTGGATTGTTGCTGGTATAATCCCAAGGCCCTGTCCAATCACTCTGATGCGTTCTGTACCTATGAAATTCGGCGGCTGCGGGATCTGTTGGAAATTTTGCCATAGTGAAATCTGTTGGAGGTACCACAAAAAACATCGAAAAAGAAGGTTTTTTTGCAAAAAAACCGATTTTTAAAAATTTTAAAGCAAAAAGAATATTTTTATGTTGACATGGCAATCTAATCCTGTTATAATAAACGAGCGCTCAAAAATATTATGAACCACTAGCTCAGTTGGCAGAGCATTTGACTTTTAATCAAAGGGTCCGGGGTTCGAATCCCCGGTGGTTCACCAAAGGCTCTCACCGGAGTATAGATCTGGTGAGAGTCTTTTTTTGCAAATAACCGTTTTTGACCAGACATAGGAGAATATGCCCAGTTGGGAGGCCATAGAAGAGCTGCTGCAAACGGGTAAAAACCCTGTGGTGATCGTATTAGTGAAATAGAAATGTCCCACCTGCCGAAACCGGCAGGTGGGACATTTTATTGGTACGAATATTCAGTATATAGGTCTTGTCCCTCTAAAACAGTATTTATACCGTAAAATAAAGGAGGAAAGGCCAATGGATATGAACGAAATATTCTATCGAAAAATGAAAGCGTTTCGAAAACTGCACAGATCTTCTATAGAAGAATTTGCAGAAGAAACAGGAATCAGCAAGACATACGTGCAAAACGTTGAGAAAGGGAAGGCCAATCCGACGTTGGGAACGGTACAGTAGATTGGAGAGAATTTGGGCGTTCCGCCTGTTTCGCTGCTGATGGAGGAATACAGTGACGATCAATTCATGGTGGCATACAAGCTGCTGGAAACATTGGATAGTTTCCAAAAGCTGGATCAGGAAAGGCGGAAAGAATCAGTTATGCTGTTTGACCGGCTGGTAAGGCTACTTTTCCAGGACAGGGAAGAATAATCGGTAAAAAGACCCGCCTGCCGAGAGGCAGACGAGCCTTTTACTTTGACAAAGCATACAGAAAATAACACACTTTTTATCATAAGAAAAATTTTCGATAATTGGAGTATTTTTTATCTTACCAAATAACGATAAGATAATGGAATGACACGGAATTTGGAAGTGAAAACAGAAAAAGAGAGATGGAATCCCGGTGGTTTACCAAAAATAAGGACACGATTGTATCGCGTCCTTATTTTTTTGATTTCTCCACAGACAGGGCTCCCAACAGAAGTTTTTATTTGAAACCAAAGAACAAGCCTTGTATCGGTCCCGGTTACGATTTCGCTATGATGCGGCAATTTGAATTGCATTGTCCCGAATCTATTCGATGGTTTCCAGCAAAAAGGTCCGCGTTTTGGCGTCGGACAGTTTTATAAAACTGACTGGTTTGTCAAACGGCGGTTTTGTCAGTTCTGCAACGTTTTCCATATAGCCAATCTTTTCTATATGGTTGATAATTTTATGCACAAAAGCAATTTGTTTTTGATTCAGCGACTGGTTGTTAATGAACGCAGAAAACGCCTGCATTGCCGCATCGTGATCCAGCTTTACCATTTTTCGGATCAGTAAACCGAACGGTGTACTGCCATTTTCCCGCTGATGATCTTTACGGCTTTCCAGCTCACTGGTGAGTATACGCTCCAGCTCTTGATAATTGACCAGCGAAAGCGGAATATGATATGTCAGCTTGTAGATGGTAAGGGTATTTCCGTGTTCATTTACATATCGGTTTACCTTGGCCCGATAAGTCTCAAAGTCATAAGCGGCATCCAGCGAAACGGCCTCCTACCGGTCGACAACCGAATCAGTGAGCCTGGTAACAATACGTTTTTGCTTACCATTGGATTCATCCCAAAAGCGAATCAACTGCCGCAGTTCTTTGCGGACTTTTTTAAACAGCAAAACATCATTGGCATCCCAGAAAGCATCTGTATGGAGGTTTTGGAGTACCTGCGGCGTGGGAATCAAAAACATGGCGTTGCCCATGTGCCGGGAGAATGCGGTGTTGCCTTGTTGACAGCTAACGGAACCATCTATTATTCAATGATTTCGCCCTACTTTGTAAAATCCGGCAGATGTCCCTGTTTCATATTTTTGACGGTGGGGAATTTGGCGAGAGATGATGTTATAAATATCGCGGGGATCGCTGTTTTTAAACTTGCTCCAGCAGCATGGATTGCCCCATCGCGGACGGGGGAAAATCTTGTCCATCTTTTCTCCGGTCATGTTTTCAAATTCTTCGGCTTCCAACTCCTTCTCATCCAGAGAACGAATGAACATCAAATAGATTAACTACTCAATCCTTGTCAGCGGGTTGGCGATACCGCCTGTCCAGATATCCGCCCAGATTTTATCCACCTTATTTTAATGGCTCCCGTTATCATACAATCTTTCCTTCGTTAGAATGTTTGGAAATGAATTTGGTGGTATCGCAGCTTTTTATTCGGCTCGCCGGGACACTTTCTTTGCCCGGCTGTGCCCGGACAGGGGCCGACATATCATGCCTTTTTTGCTTTTGACAGGATTCGCGTGTTTTACCAAAGGCGGATGATGAGCGGGGCCCCATTTTCGAAAAATAATCGTCCTCAAAGGCCTGCATTATTGAAAATCTCCTTCCGGTTTTTTCAACTGCGCCAGCATATATGCGGCAAACCGGGTCATTTCTTTCGGGTCAAAGGAGAAAGCGGCATCGCTTTCATAACAATGCAGCGCTTGTCCCACCAGTGCAGAAAAGGAAGAGGGGATTGTTCTGAGCGCCCACAGACCACCGCTCTTTTTCGAAAGAATCAGCGTTTCTTTTTGATATGCCAGTACCCGGCAGAGATTCAAAATCGTATAAACCGGATTTTTCAGAATGTCTTCCTCGGCATTTTGGCTATCTTTGTAGATACTTTCCTCATAATATCTCGATGGGACAGGGCCAAACACGTTTTGTATTTCCTCTCCGCAAAGTGTGATTCCGACCGCGCGCGTTACGGTAAAATGAGCGGCAAGATCTGCATCAGTCCCATTCATTTCCCGGCAATAAGCATCCAAATCGGTTTGGCAGCGCTTTTTATAAATGTTGGAATAATGCAGGACATAAGAGGTAGGATATATGAAATTTTCGCAGCAATGTCTTAAGATAACGCTCATTTCAAATCCTTTTGGCGGGCAAACCGGCTCCAACTGTAACAGGGTTTGAATCAACGCCTTTTTTTCCGCCAGATCCGGCTCTTTTTGAACGACCACTAAAAAGTCAATGTCGCTTTTGGACCAGTTGAAGCAGCCAAACGCGATGGATCCATGGATATAAATACCCACCAGATTATCCTGTAAGATTGCGGTATACGCTGCCGCGATTTCGCGGAGTATTTTTTGATATTCCATCCTGTCGTCTCCTTTTCGAGAGGATAGCAGATTTTTTTCCTCATTTTGCAGCAGAAGCTGTTTTTGTTCCAAACGCATTTTTTTGATATGCCATTCACGGCTCATAGCCGCTTTTTTGGTTTCGCAGAGTTCTACATATACCAGCGTTACCGGTCGGCGGGATCTTGTATATTTGGCGCCCCGTCCGCTGTTATGAAGCGCCAGCCGCCGTTTCAGGTCCGTTGTCCAGCCGGTGTAAAGAGTGTGATCCGCACAGCGGACGATGTAGGTGTAGTACATAATAATCAGCGCCCCGTAATGAAAAATTGCAGAATGACTTCTAAATGCGGCCTGCGTCCCGCTCCTTGACAAATTTTGCAAACTGCTTGACCTCTTCTAATTGTTCGTCCGTTGCGTCTGCTCCAAATAATGCAAATTTCAGTTCTTTTTGTAAAGCGTTGCCGTCATCTTTGACAGAACAGGTTTCCTTTCCAAGCAGATAATCCACTGTAACGCCAAAGTAATTTGCAAGCCTCGCCGCTGTTTCTGCTTTTACCGTTTGGCGCCGGCCTTTTTTTAAATCGGTCATGACGCTGGGCTGAATACCGGTGTCTTTGCACATGCGGTACGGGGTGATCTGATGTTGGTTACACAACTGCGCCAAAATATGATACAGGTCTGCCATCTTGCACTTCTCCTTTTTGAATTAGATAAAATACATAAACGCGTATGATTTGCTCTTGATTATTACGCAAACAAGTATTATTATAGAATTATAAGACGCGTATGCGTATGGTTTTCTAAATTTATCTTTACTATATTATACGAACGTATAAAAGTCAAGAAGATGAAACAAATCCTTCCGTCCGAGCTTTTTGGGGGGATCATCATAAAAGAAAAGCAGAAGGGAAAGGATGTCAAGTCATGGGAAAAGGGGGTGAAAAGGTGAACACCGGAAAAATGGCAGCACAGACGGCGTACCTTTTGGGGGCGAAACAGAAAAAAGAAGCCATAGGGATCGAACACGATCCTTTTGGAGTCTTAGCAACAGACCGATATCTGTATCAAAACGGGAAGGATCAAATACGAAAAGGAGGGGTCCGAAAAAACAGTTTCGATCGAATGGGCAAAAAACAGAAAAAACAAACAATTTTGTCTCTATGAACTTCATATGGGACACAGAATCGATTCGGGAGGAATGAAATTGATTCAGGTATACGCAAAGGCAGACGCGGCCGAACGGGTGGAGGAACTGGGCAGCAGTATATTTTTGACCGATCTCACCGGCTGGGTGCAAATCGACGAAGGGGAAGGCGACCGGTACGCCCACGCCCAGGGGAACTATCTGGAAAAGCCTCTGATGGACGTGGACGGAACGCACAACTATATGCTGGGCGGCAGTACCATCCGGGAAGCAACGGCAGCAGAAAAGGAAGCAGAAAAAGCGTCCTTTCCGGGGCCGGAGCCTAGCCGGGAGGAACAGCTGGAAGCGCAGGTTGCGGCTTTGCAATCGCAGGTGGACGCATTATTGGGGGTGAGTGAATAGTGGACAAGGTAGAACGGGCAAAGCAGGTTTATAAGGCGATGCAGTTTCAGTCTGCCGCTTTGCCGGACGAACAGGCGGCGCAGGTTCCGGCAGTGTTCCCGGCATGGGACGCGGCAGGCACCTACGACGCAGGAGACCGGGTGCAGTACGCGGATGTTTTGTATAAATGCCTGACAGGGCACACGGCGCAGGAAAGCTGGACGCCGGATGTGTCGCCGTCCTTGTGGGCAAAGGTGCTGATCCCAGAGCCGTCGGTGATTCCCGAATGGGAACAGCCGGGCAGCACCAACGGATATTCCAAAGGAGACAAGGTCACGCACAACGGAAAGACGTGGGAAAGCCTGGCGGACAACAACGTATGGGAGCCGGGGGCAGCCGGTACCGAAAGCCTGTGGAAAGAGGTGGTGTAAATGGAAAACTGTATTGCACGGGCAGAGCATGAGGAATTTACCAAGCGGATTTCGTAGGAGAATGCTTTTCCAATGAGTCTTTTACACCGACTCGCCGAAGGTATAAAGCTGTATGTGTCCGAATCAGGCCATAGTGACACATCGGTGGATGGTTTACGAAGTTTTGCGTACAGAATCCAGCTTTGCTTAGGAGGTTTATGGTCGTTTTGATCATGATTTTGCATTGCAAAAACGCAGGATTTTTAAGAGAAGAAAGCTCTGTAGAACAGATCTTAGTTTTTCTGTTTTTCTATTGACAACAAAAACGACCTGCTATAAAATTTCTTTGTTTTTGAGCAGCTTCAAAAGCGGTGATTCTGCCCGAAAAAACAAGACTTTAAGATTTGTTTTGCTGGAAGGTAACGAAATGAAAAGACAGACGTTCTCCATGACGCAGGGCTCTTTATATCGAAATATTTTTCGGTTCAGTGTCCCGCTGATTCTTTCCAATTTACTTCAGGTCATTTTCAACATGTCGGATATTGCGGTAGTCGGGCGCTTTGCGGGATCTGCTGCGCTGGGGTCGGTTGGGTCCTGCGCCATTCTCACAGCGCTGTTTACCGGCCTGCTTATCGGGCTGGGCAGTGGAATCAACGCTATTGCCGCCCGCTATATCGGTGCTGGTGACAAAGATAAAACGCAAAAAACCGTTCACTGCTCCCTTATGATTTCGCTTCTTTATGGCGTGCTTGTTACTGTTGTGGGGCTGCTGAGTGCAAAAGGGCTTTTGGTGCTTTTGAATACGAAAGCAGAGCTGTTGGACGGGGCGGTATTGTATTTGATGGTTTATCTTTTGGGAACGCCGGCGCTTGCCGTATATAATTACGGAAACGGTATTCTGAGTGCGGGCGGGGATTCCAAAAGGCCGCTGTACTATCTTTTGGCGGCAGGAATCCTGAATATTGTTTTAAACCTTTTCTTTGTCATCGTCTGCCGCATGAACGTGCTGGGAGTAGCCCTTGCCAGCGTGATTTCCCAGTACCTCTCGGCAATACTGATTTTAATGCGGCTGCTTACCTGCAAAGAGGATTATGCGCTGTCTATCAAAAAGATAGGCTGGGAGAAAGAGATTACAAAAACAGTCCTGCTGCTGGGCCTTCCGGCGGGATTGCAAAATGCTATTTTTTCATTGGCGAATCTGTTTATTCAGGCGGCTGTCAATTCATTTGACACGGTGATGGTAGCGGGTAACTCGGCTGCTGCCAATGCCGATTCCCTGATATACGGTATGATGTCGGCGTTTTATGTGGCCTGCACAACTTTTATGGGGCAGAACTATGGCGCGGGGAAAAAGGACCGGATGCAGAAAAGCTATATGATCAGTATGCTTTACGCTTTCCTGTTCGCCCTTGCCGCGGGAGCGCTGCTTCTTTTATTTGGCAGACCGTTTTTGTCCCTGTTTACCGGCGAACCGGCGGTAATCGAGGCGGGAATGAAACGGCTTTCCATTATGGCCGCTTCCTATTGCGTTTCTGCCTTTATGGATTGCACAATCGCGGCCGCCAGAGGAATTGGAAAAACCGTAGTGCCGACTGTTGCGGTAATAATGGGTTCCTGCGTGTTCCGGATCATATGGATCTATACGGTTTTTGCATATTTTCGTACCATTCCGTCGCTGTATCTGCTGTATGTGTTTTCCTGGCTGGGGACAGCCATTTTTGAAATCATTTATTTTGTCAGAACCTTTCGGCAGCTTCCCGTGGCTGAGATGGCGCAGGTCAATGCCGAAAGCTGATCTGGCCAAAACAAAAGCCCTTCTGTCCTGGACAGAAGGGCTTTTTTAAGCAAGGAATCCTTTTTCATACCGTAACAGGGGAGCAGTGGCGAATCCAGGTTCGCACATGTTATGAAGCGGCGCTGATTGCACTTTAATTTTTAGTCTGCGGATCGAAAATTTTCGGATAACTGCGCGTGCTGTGCGAGGGACATCTCTCGCAGGGAACGCTGCGGCGGAAGAACGCCTCATAACAATGCGGGCCGACAGCGCCATCCTGCGTGTCGGCCCGCTTGTTGAGGTGCAGTAGCCGAAAAACGGCATATAGCGCGGTGTGGTTTGCCGGCTCAATGTTGCGCCTGACGAAAGCCCTCTTCTGCCTGTTTAATCTCTCTCTTCTTCAAAAGAAAGATATTAAACACTTCGGAAAGGAGCGTCAGAGCGTGAATTTCTTCGTCTGTCCATAAGCGATGGCCTGTGCATTCGTCAAATCCCACAAAACCGGCAAACAAACCATCGTAGCACATGGCGCATTGAAGCAGGGAATAAATGCCCAGCTCCCGGAGCAGGGTGCGCTGAGATTGCGGTGTATTTTCAATGTCTTGACAGAAGAACACACCGTTTTCATCGAAGTTATCCATGTAATTGTCCAAAGAAGCATAGGCGATGTTCTGGAGTTTTTCTTTTTGGGATGAGATTCCGACATTGCACCATTCAAAAGTATTGCTGCAAGAGCAACCATCCTCTGAATTTTCAAAAACATAGGCTCTGCTGACACCAAACTGGCACCCGACAACATCCAAAATCAAAGGGATTGCTTGTTCGATAGACTCTGCATGATACAAAGTTTGGAAAACATATTCTGTCAACTGACGGGTGTTGGCGGTTCCCAAACGGTCGGAATCGATAGGCGATCCGGAATAATGTGATTCCAGAGCAGGATGCAGCATCTGCTCTGAGTATAGGCAGCTGGTGTTTTTTCCTTTTCCTTTTGCCTGATATAGCGCGATATCCGCACACTGGTACAAACTGCGAAAGTTGTGGCCATGCGCGGGGAAAAGAGAAATGCCGATGCTGCAGGAAATGGCAATTTTATTTTTCTTTTCCCGAAAGAGGTCCTGGACCGCAGACAGAAGCCGCTGGGATTTTTGCAAAGCAGTCTGTGCCGAAGGAATATTTTTGAGGAAAACAAGAAATTCATCTCCGCCGATCCGGCCCACCAGATCGCTGGAGCGGGTTTCCCCTTGGATAGAAGCGGACAAATCAGACAGAACAGCATCTCCAAACAGATGACCCATGGTATTATTTACCACTTTAAAATCGTCAATATCGATCATCAAAAGCGCACATTTTTCATTTGACTGCACAGCCTCAAGATGTTGCTCAATCAGATTCTGGATCGCCGCTTTGTCATAAAGGCCGGTTAAAGGGTCCCGTTCTGCCTTTTGGCGCAGAGAATCCATCATCCGTTTTTCTACGTCTATATTGGCAATGTCCCCCACGATTTTTAACAGCTGCCCATTTAGATCCAACTGGCTGGTTACCTGAATGCGGCACCACACAGGCGTACCGTCTATGGTCTTGATTTGACACTCTCTGGATAAAAACGAAGCGCCCTGCACGATTTCAGCCATCATTTGGCGCAGAATATCAATATTTTGAGGCACAACATACCCACGCCCTGCCATCTGGCTAAAATCCAGCATCTTTAGCGGAGGATATCCGAACATTTCAGTCCAGTTGGCAGAGAACAAAAGGGCATTGGTATGTTTATCCCATTCAAAAATAACGTTTTTGGACTGGCGCATAATAATATTATGACGGTCCCAAACTCAGGCGAAGATCCTCCCTTGTCTCATATAGATCGGTAATATCGTTCAGCATACAGAAAAAAACCACTCCGCTTTTTTCCGGTGCACAGTAGCTGGATTCGGCAATCCAGCGATAGGAACCGTCTTTACACAAAACACGGTATTCATTAGAAACAAAGCCTTTCTCATTCATCTGTTGGTGGGTCAGGTCGAGAACCTGCTGCCGGTCATCAGGATGAATCAGGCTCAGATAACTGTTAGAAAAAACCGAAGAAAGTTCATCGTGAGTATAGCCGAGCAGATTTAAAAATCCGTCGTTAATCCGCAGAATGGTAAAGCGGTCATCATTTTTGCACTTGAGGATGCCGCAGGGGGTATTATTGATAAAGGCCATCATTTCCAGTTCCTGCTGGCATTGTTCTTCCAAAGAAAGCCCCGGCTCCGGGAGCCACATGCTGCCGGGCCAAATCTCATGTGAATTGGTTTTTGCCATTGCGTACTCCCTTCTTTCTTTTCAGCTTCGATCCCGCCGGCGAGAAAATACACCGTTATTATAGCAAATTAATTATAACAAACTAACGCCTGTTTGACTAGGGATTTATCAGAAAAATATACAAGTTTTTTGGTTGCCCGGAAGATGGACAGGCCCTTTGATTGCCATTTTCAGTGGTTTATGGTATGATGAAAAAAATTATGCGCCAAGCAAAGGGAAAGGGAGAGGGAGAGTATCGTGCATCTCGAAGAATGGATGAATTATCGGATCGGCCAATTTTCGGTGGGGAGTATCCTTTCCGCATTACTTTTGCTGTGTATTTGCCTGGTTGTTGCCAAGCTTTTGATGAAACTGGTGGACCGGATGATTCTGCGGCTGAAAGTGGAGAAAAGCCTGCACCATTTTATTCGCTCCGCCGCCCAATTCGGCCTTTTGTTTTTGACGGTGCTGATCGTGGCCGACAGTATTGGAATCCCAGTCACCTCTTTGGTGACTGTGCTGGGCGTTGTGGGTCTGGCGGTTTCTCTGGCAGTGCAGGATTCGCTGGCAAAGCTTGCCGGCGGGCTGATGGTGCTTGCCGCCAAACCTTTTGTGGTGGGTGATTTTATTGATGCGGGGTCGGTCAGCGGTACGGTACAGGAAATCGGCCTGATTTATACCTGCTTATCGACGCCGGATAATAAAAAAATCTATCTGCCCAATAATGACATTGCCAGCGCGAGAATTACAAACTATTCGGCACAGACGACCCGGCGGGTAGACGTAGCCGTTTGTGTCTCGTATGATGATGAGACAGAAACGGTCAAAAGGGCGCTGCGCCAGGCGCTGGAGTCGGTGCCCGGCCCTCTGGAGGATCCGGCACCGTTTATCGGCATTACCGGCTATTTGGATAGCAGTATCCAGTATACGGTAAGAGTATGGGTAAAAAATGTCGATTATTGGGATGTGTACTATGCGCTGATGGAAAAAGTCCGGCAGTCATTTGCGAAAAACGGTGTGGAGATGACCTATCAGCATTTGAACGTCCATTTGATCGGAGAGGAAAAGGGAGAAAAATCCTGATGCTCTGACGGACAAAAGGAGGAAGCGGTATTGAAATACAGCGAACTGGAAACACCGCGTCTGGTTTTGCGCGGATGGCGGGAGTCAGATCTGGAGGACCTTTTTGCCTATTGCAGCGAACCTGAGGTAGGCCCTGCCGCGGGTTGGCAGCCTCATGCGGATAAAACTGTTTCCCGCGGGGTCTTGCGCCAGTTTATGGAAGCCGGGGAAGTGTGGGCGATTGTGGACCGCTGTTCCCGCCGGGTCATCGGCTCCATTGGGCTGCATGAGGAGAAGCGCCGGGACAATGCCAACTGCCGAATGCTCGGTTATGCTTTGGGCAAGGAGCATTGGGGCAAAGGCTTGATGACCGAGGCAGTCCGGGCGGTGCTGCGCTATGCGTTTGAAACGCTGTGTCTGGAAATGGTGACAGTTTACCATTATCCGTTCAATCACCGATCCAGCCGGGTTATTGAAAAATGCGGCTTTCATTATGAGGGAACGCTGCGCCGGGGCACGACCCGGTTTGACGGGCAGGTGCTGGATAACGTCTGCTATTCCCTTCTGCGGGAGGAATACGAGGCGTTGTGCGCCAAAGAAGCGGTGCGGCAATAAAAAAATATTTTGGATGGAAAAAGGCCCGTATCCTGATGATACGGGCCTTGCAGCGCTTTGCTTTATTTTTCTTCCTGTTCCTCCGGCTCGGGCAAAAGCTCGGCTTTGACTCTGCCGATTCGCCGTTCATCCATCTCCATAACAGTAAAGCGGATGCCAGATAATACGATTTCCGGATGCTCTCCCGGAGCGGGAATGCGGCCCAACGCATCGGTCAAAAGGCCGCTGAGGGTGTCGTAATCCGCTTCCTCTGGAACTTCCAGCGGCAAAAAGCGCTGAACTTCTTCCAGATCAGCAGCCCCGTCGATGGTGTAAACCGACTCGGAAACCTGTGTGACGGTGTCTTCCTCCTCGTCATATTCGTCCTGGATCTCTCCCACAATTGATTCCAGAAGGTCTTCCATCGTAACCATTCCGGAGGTACCGCCGTATTCGTCCACTACAATGGCGATCTGTACCTTTTTCTGCTGGAACTGTCGGAACAGATCCCGGCAGCGGGTGCTTTCCGGTACATATAAAGCCGAGCGCATCAGCGCCCGAATGGTGCTGGGGCTGCTGCCGCCCTGCCCGATGAGCATTAAGAGGTCTTTGGCGTATAGTACGCCTACCACATTGTCCAGTGTGTCCTCATACACTGGAATACGGGAGAACCCTTTTTCAATGGCAATTTTCAGTGCTTCGTCGATATCGTCGTCCACCTCTACCGCCTCGATTTCCGTGCGGTGGGTCATCACGTCTTCGGCGGTGCGGTCGTCAAACTCAAAGATGTTGTAGATCATTTCCCTCTCGCTTTGGGGAATCAGACCTTTTTCATTGCCCACATCCACCATTTCCCGAATATCCTCTTCGGTGCCCTCCTCCGGATCTGCATTGGGGTCAATGCCCATCAGCCGCAGTACGCCATTGGAAATCAGGCTGCAAAAAGCACTCAGCGGCGTCACCAGCAGGATGCCCAGTTGCAGCGGTACGGCGGTGCTGCCAGCGGTCTGGTTGGGGTCGCGCCAGGCTAAATGCCGCGGAATCAGGTAACCGGCAATCAGAACCAATGCAGAGCCGATTAAGATGGTTAATGCCAAAGATAAGGAAACTGCGGCGCCTCGCCTCATTCCCACCTCGACCAGCACGGCAGAGAGCGTTTGGGCGGGGCCGAATAAAAGCATACCTTCACATGCCATAACCGAGAGCACAAAACCGGTGCGAACTTTAGTTGTCAGTGAAGAATATTGCTCTGCCAACTGCAAAAAAAGCGCGGCGTGGCGGTCTCCGTCTTCCGCTTGTTTTTCCAGTCTGCTTTCCGAATATTCTGTGATTGCGGTTTCACACAATGCGAAAAAGGCGCATAAGGCCAAAAAGAGAAGAAATAGGCCGATGCTCGCCGCCAAAGCGGTTGGAGAGGCGGCTTGCACCGCCAAAATACTGTGGGTAAATAAACTGCCGTCCGGGTCCATTACAAAATTGTCCTCCTTCATGTCAATCAGATTGCCGCGTTTTGCGGCCGGGCAAAACTTACAATTGTAAATTAGTATACTATATGTCTTGCCGCTCGTCAAATATTGCGGGCCAAACCGGATCCAACAGAAATGAGCAGACCGGGATTTTGCTGGCGTTTGCAGCGGGGCGACGCACAATATCGGGAAAAGAGATGCCGATTTCGATCCGGAATAACCGATTTTTGTCCTTTTGTTGCGAAAAATATTTTTGCGGTGTATATTAAAAAAGATGATTGGCCATTGGCCGCCCAACGGGCAGAAAGGAGAAAAGATGATCGAATTTCGATATGACACACAGCTTTTAATTGAGGACGAACATCTGGACGAAGATGCGATCAATGATTATTTTACCGAACACTTCAAAGGGGATTGTTTGCTGGCGGTGGGAGACGAAGACCTGATTAAAATCCACTTTCATACCAATGAACCTTGGAAAGTGCTGGAATATTGTGCTTCACTGGGTGAAATTCATGACATTGTAGTGGAGGATATGGACCGGCAGGCCCGTGGGCTCAAAGGGTAACTGGCCCTGTGACAAAGGATTGGGGGCAAAACTGCCGAAAAAGCCGCTGTTTCCTTGTGAAACTGTAAACAATCCGCAAAATTCCTGGTTTTCTTATTTACACAAGCCGGGGAAAGTGATAAAATCGATAAGGTGAAGTCTTTTATGCATTTGATCTGGTTTGCAAGCAGATCAAACGCAAAGACGGCTCCTGCTAAGATGCAGAAATTCAAGGGAGGAATAACACTATGGCAAGAAAAATGAAGACCATGGATGGTAACAACGCCGCAGCGTACGCATCGTACCCCTTTACCGACGTTGCTGCGATTTACCCCATCACGCCTTCTTCCGTAATGGCGGAAGTGACGGACAAATGGTCTGCAGATGGAAAGAAAAACCTGTTCGGCCAGCAGGTAAAAGTTGTGGAAATGCAGTCCGAGGCCGGCGCTGCCGGTACCGTACACGGCTCTTTGCAGGGCGGTGCGCTGACCACCACCTTTACCGCTTCTCAGGGCCTTTTGCTGATGATCCCCAACATGTATAAAATCGCCGGCGAGCTGCTGCCCTGCGTAATCAACGTATCTGCCCGCTGTGTAGCGTCCCATGCGCTGAACATTTACGGCGATCATTCCGACGTATATGCCTGCCGCCAGACCGGTTTTGCAATGCTCTGCTCGCAGAACCCGCAGGAGGTTATGGATCTGGGCGCTGTGGCGCACCTGTCCACTATTAAGAGCCGTGTGCCTTTCCTGCATTTCTTCGACGGTTTCCGTACTTCCCATGAGATCCAGAAAATTCAGATCTGGGACGACGAGGACCTGCGCGATATGCTGGATATGGACGCTGTCAAAGCGTTCAAAAACCGTGCGTTGAACCCGAACCATCCGGTTCTGCGTGGTACCGCTCAGAACCCCGACATCTTCTTCCAGGCTCGTGAGGCCTGCAACCCCTACTATGACGCGGTTCCCGCAATCGTAGAGGAGTACATGAACAAAGTCAACGCCAAAATCGGCACCGACTACAAATTGTTCAACTACTATGGCGCTGCGGACGCAGAGCACGTTATCATTGCAATGGGTTCCGTTTGTGACACCATTGAAGAGACCATCGATTATATCAATGCGAACGGCGGCAAAGTCGGCCTGATTAAAGTTCGTCTGTACCGTCCGTTCTCCAAAGAGCATCTGATCAAAGCGATCCCGGCTTCCGCCAAGACCCTGACCGTTCTGGATCGTACCAAAGAGCCCGGCTCCATCGGCGAGCCTCTGTTCCTGGATGTTGTCATGGCGCTCAAAGGCACTCCTTACGGCGCGCTGCCGATCTACTCCGGTCGTTACGGCTTGGGCTCTAAGGATACCGTTCCTGCTGACATTTTCGCCGTTTACAAAAACGCCGAGACCGGCACGAAAGAGCGCTTTACCCTGTCCATCCACGACGATGTGACCGGCCTGTCTCTGGAAAGAGAAGAAGCTCCCGACACCCAGGCAAAAGGCACTACCGCCTGCAAATTCTGGGGTCTGGGCTCCGACGGTACCGTTGGAGCGAACAAAAACTCCATTAAGATCATCGGTGACCATACCGACAAATACGTTCAGGCTTACTTTGACTACGACTCCAAGAAGTCCGGCGGTCTGACCTGCTCGCATCTGCGTTTCGGCGATCATCCGATCAAATCCACCTACCTGATCAACAAAGCAAACTTTGTTGCCTGCCACAACCCGGCTTACATCGGTAAGTACGACATGGTTGAGGACCTGGTAGACGGCGGTACGTTCCTGCTCAACTGCGGCTGGGATATGGCTGAGATTGAGAAGAG
Source organism: uncultured bacterium (assembly GCA_934875375.1). Taxonomy (GTDB): domain Bacteria; phylum Bacillota; class Clostridia; order Oscillospirales; family Ruminococcaceae; genus UBA3818. The sequence continues at coordinate 174,029 of CAKXHL010000002.1, read as the reverse complement.
ACTGCCTGATAAAGACAAAAAATACATCGCAGACCACAACATCCAGTTCTACACCATCGACGGTATCAAGATCGGTCGTGAGATTGGTCTGGGCGGCAGAATCAACACCGTTCTGCAGTCTGCGTTCTTCAAACTGGCCAACATCATCCCCGCTGATCAGGCTGCGGATTACATGAAAGCCGCTGCCAAAGCTTCCTACGGCAAGAAGGGCGACAAGATCGTTCAAATGAACTACGACGCCATTGACCGCGGCGCAGACGGCTTGGTCAAGATCGAAGTTCCCGCTTCCTGGAAGAATGCTACCGGCGAGCACAAACTGCCGGTTGCTGAGGGCGGCCGCAAAGAGGTTGTGGATTTTGTTAACAACATCCTCATTCCTTCTACCCATCAGCATGGCAATGAGCTGCCCGTATCCGCTTTCAAAGGCGCTGAGGACGGCACCTTCCCGCAGGGCTCCGCGGCTTATGAAAAACGCGGTATCGCAGTTGACGTTCCGGTTTGGAATCCTGACAACTGTATTCAGTGTAACTTCTGCTCTTATGTCTGCCCGCATGCTGTCATCCGTCCGGTTGTCATGACCGAGGAAGAGGCTGCGAAAGCCCCGGTCGGCACCAAGGTTGTGGATATGACCGGTATGCCCGGCATGAAGTTTGCCATGACCGTTTCTGTACTCGACTGTACCGGCTGTGGCTCCTGTGCGAATGTATGCCCCGGCAAGAAGGGCAACAAGGCTCTGACTATGGAGAGCCTGGATTCTCAGAGAGAGCAGCAGAACGTCTTCGCTTATGGTCAGCAGATCGACGCGAAACCGGAAGTTGCAGAGAAATTCAAAGAAAGCACCGTCAAGGGCAGCCAGTTCAAACAGCCGCTGCTTGAATTCTCCGGCGCCTGCGCCGGCTGCGGCGAGACTCCTTATGCGAAACTCGTAACCCAGCTGTTCGGTGACAGAATGTATATCGCCAACGCGACCGGTTGCTCTTCCATCTGGGGTGGTTCCGCACCGTCTACTCCTTACACGGTCAACAAAGAGGGCAAAGGTCCGGCTTGGGCAAACTCCCTGTTTGAGGACAACGCAGAGTACGGTTACGGTATGTATCTGGCTCAGGATCATATGCGCAAAGCTGCAATCGAGAAAATCGAGGAATTGGCGAAGATCACCAAGTCCGACGAGAAGAGAGCTGCTTGCGAGAAATATCTGGCTACCGTGAACGACGGCGCTGCCAACAAATCCGCAACCGAAGAGCTGATCAAAGCCCTGGAGTCCACTCCGGACTGCCCGTACTGCCAGGAAATTCTCCAGTACAAAGATTTCCTCAACAAGAAATCTGTCTGGATTTTCGGCGGCGACGGCTGGGCTTATGATATCGGCTTCGGCGGCTTGGACCATGTTATCGCTTCCGGCGAGGATGTAAACATCCTGGTATTCGATACCGAGGTTTACTCCAACACCGGCGGTCAGTCTTCTAAATCCACTCCTACCGGTGCGGTTGCGCAGTTTGCAGCAGCTGGTAAAGTGACCAAGAAGAAAGATCTGGCTGCTATCGCGATGAGCTATGGCTATGTATATGTAGCGCAGGTTGCCATGGGCGCTGACTACAACCAGTGCATCAAAGCCATCACCGAGGCGGAGAGCTACCATGGCCCGTCCATCGTCATCGCTTACGCGCCTTGTATCAACCACGGTATCCGCGCCGGCATGAGCCAGGCTCAGACCGAGATCAAGAACGCGGTTGCGGCTGGCTACTGGAACAATATGCGGTTTGACCCGAGACTGGCTGCCGAGGGCAAGAATCCCTTCCAGCTGGATTCCAAAGCTCCTACCGCCGATTACAAACAGTTCATCAGCGGCGAGGTTCGTTACAGCAGCCTGACTCGTGCGTTCCCGGATCGTGCAGAGGTTCTGTTCGATAAAGCGGCTGAAAATGCTAAAGCGAAGTATGATCATTTGGTCAGAATGTCTAAACTTTACGATGTAGAATAATTTGCTTGGATGAAAACTCTTTCCAAGTGAAAAAATCCCGCAGCAAAAAAGCTGCGGGATTTTTATTTTAAATAGCAGGATGGTGTTTGCTGAAAAAACTTTCTTTGTTTGCAGAAGAAGATTGCGAAACCGGAAGGTTTTTTCCGGTTAAAACGAGAGAATCAAACAGAGCTGCCGGATCGGAAAGATCCGGCAGCTCTGTTTGTATGTTGGTTATTTTTTAGAGATTAGGCATTCCGGCGGTCGGCATCATCAAAACCTTTCCGGTGCCGCGATAGACGTTGACCAATCCTTCTCCAGAGGCCGCAGAACCGATTAGGGATTTCCCGGACCGTTCCACCGTGAAATTCAAGCTGCTGCTCCAGGCAATGGCATAATTGCCGTCGATTTTCACAACATCATTGTCTAAAATAATTTCGACTAGCTCTTCCTTTGGCGCATCGGCTTCGATACAAAATACACCTTTGCCGTTTAAGGATAGATTGAATAATCCTTCGCTGCCGGCAACTGCGGAAGAAAAATTGGAACGCATCACCGCCTTATGCTTCAAACTGGAGTCGCAGGCCAGAAAAAGCCCATCGTCTAACACGACTGATCCACCCCAGTCGGCAGCATCCATTAAAATCAGGTGCTTGTAGGTAGGCTCTAAAACCAGCATGCCGGAACCGGTATATTCAGGTTTGATAGCGGATTCCCCGGTAACTTTGCCGCGGATAGCCTTGCCAAAAAGATCGCCGACGCCTTTAATACCGGTTGTGGCGTTGACGTTGCCGAGCATCCACTGCATAGATCCGGCTTGTATGGTGACCTGTGAGTTGCTCATTTCGCATACCAGCTGACGTTTCCGTACATTCATCTGGCTGCAAAAATAAGCGGTCATGGCCGAATCGGGAAAAACGCTTAAATCGCGCTGATATTCGATCACGGAAAATCCGCCGAGCTGTGCTATCTTTTTGACATTTTTACTGTCAGTAAAATTTTTGACCTGATACATCGCTCACCATTCCTTTTTCAAAATGCACTGCACAAAGTCAGTATAGATAAAAAATCCCCCTTTGTCCTTTTGCAGACAAGAGGGGGATCATTTCATGATTAGCCGAGCATTTTTTTAGCAGAATAACGTTTTACAGAGGCATCGTTAAACGTCACTTCCGTTTCCTGCGACCATTGATCGACCAACTCCAAAAATTCTTCATTTTTTGCCGCAGAGAGAATGGATTCCCGATTTTTTTCAAAATTCTCATCATCTGCCATGGGATCCAGCTTTTTCACCAGGATTAACGCATCATCAGTGGTAACCACTTTCACTTCATCCGCTTTCATCTCTTTTACTGCGGTGACCATGGCTTCAGGATAATAAGATTCCGTGGAAGCAGAAAGGGTATAATCGAAATAGTCGTCTGCACGGCTGGGGATATCGGCTTCTGCAGTACCTTTTTCCAGGAGCAGCTCCTTTTCCGTTTCTTTCAGCAGAGAAACAAAGTCCTCCCCATCACGGGCACGGTCGATCATCTCATTGGCAAGATCTTTGCGTTTTTGCAGATCATCGCCTTCCAGATCTTTTGTGGAGATGGAGATATACTGAATATGCTGGTAATTTTCCGCATAATAGGCTTTCAAATCGGCATCGCTAACTTCCTTTTCGCCGCCTTTTCCGTAAATGGAATCAAAGATCATGCGGGAACGGTAGCGCGATTCCACCTGTAAGCGGATGGAGTCTTTGGAGACACCGGTCTCCTCGTAAGAATCCTTGCTTTCAGACCAGTAGTTTTCCACTTCCTGATTGATGAGCGCCTCATCGGCCTCGTCAAAAGAAAATCCCAGTTCATTAAACTTCTGCAAAACAGCAAAATAATTCTGAATGCTGCCCTTGGTTTTATCGGTAATCCAGTCATTCAGAGATTTTCCGTCCAGATTGTTTTTCCAGAGGTTTTTGACATTCACCGACTCCGCGTTCTCCGTATGCATCTGCTGCAGCACCGAAACCGCAGAAGAATAGTTGCTGGAAAGATTCAAAATATATACGCCGGAAGGGAGCGTAATGTTGCCGGACTTGGCAATCCAGGTCGTTCCCTTGTTCAGAGTACAGCCGCCAAGCGCGAGCACCATTACAAGAGCCAACACAAGCGCGAGGGCCGCTTTTAATTGCTTCATATACATTACTCCTAAACCATGTTTTTGAACAGCCTGTCCAACCCAAGGGCCAAGGCTTTAACTTTTTCTATTATACACAACAGCGGGGCAAAAGTCCAGAAACATCTTATGAATTTTTTGGTGCAGAAACCCGGTTTCTACTGTGTAAAAAAAGTTGAGAATTGGCTGGCGGAATGATAAGATAAAGAAAAAGGGGGGGTGGCCATGAGCCAAAGCGGGAAACTGATTGCGGTGGCAGTTTTGCTGTCGCTGCTGGCGATTTTATCCGGACTTCTGTTCGGCCAAGAAAAAATTCCGGAAATCCAGGAGAATATGGATGTCTGGGTCAGCCGTCAGGATCAAAACATTCTGCATCGCTTATCCGACAGGGAAAAGGAACTGCTGAGCGATATTCTCTCCCATCAAAAAAAATTGGAGGACGGCAGTCGGTATGATGATTTTGTACTGGCATTTGCCGCTTACCAAAACGGCGTGGAAAAATTGCAGCCTTCGTTGTACCGTTTGACAGACGGAACCAATGAGTTTGTCATGAAATATCCAAACGGCAGCTGTTATCTGCTGGATACCCGTTCCGTACTGCAGCTTTTAACCAGTGATACGCTGGACGATTTGTTTGAGTATATCGAAGATGCCCCTACCATGACCGTAACCGAAGGCTCGCAGAGCCTGACGCTTCATTGTATTGAAAACGGGTGGCAGTATAAAAAAATCGATAACAGTATTTTCATGGACGGCGTTTTAATCCAGGATGAGCAGAGGACACTGTCGCCGGAAGATTACCGGGGAATGGCGCTTTCTTTTTCAACTGAGCCGAAATCGGTCCGGGTGGAAATCCTGCTGTCCGATTCCGATGAAACGGTTTTCGAAGGAGACGCCGGCGAACTGGACCAGTTCAGTCCACCGCTCAGCGGACGCTATGAAATGCGGGTGACCGCCCAGTGGGTGGAAACTTCCGCCCGGAGGTATTCAGGCCGGTGTGTATATTCGCTGGATTTGCTGGTGAAAAAAGAAGCGGAGGTTCTGGTCTCGGCGCAGAAAGTGGCGCAGGGAGGCCTGTTTACGGTAACCGTTACCAATCCCGAAGATCCCGGCAGCTTGAAAGTAACCACCGGTCTGGGCCAGGCAAGCGCGTTTGTCAAACAGCAGGAGGGTGTGTGTGCTTGCCTGGTAGCGGCGCAGCGTTCAGGAAAGTATCCTCTTTTCGTGTCCGGAACGGGAGTCAGCGGTGAGCATCAAATTGAGGTGTCCGCTGCTATTCCGCAAACAGAGGAATTGCTTTTTCCGCTGACGGCGGAAGAAGAGGAGACGGTACTGTCCTTTGCAGAAGTCTGGCAGAACTTTCAGTCGACCGCAGGCACACGAAAGGCCTGGCGCGGTTCTTTCCAGGCTCCGCTGGAAGGCGAGCCGTTGCTTGCGTACCAGCAAAACTTCCAGGAGCAGCCGGCGCAGATGAACGGCTCGGTATGGTGGCGCATTGCAGAGGATACACAGATCGCGGCCTCCAACACAGGGACAGTGGTTTTTGCCGGCCGTCTGGATCAAGGCGGCCTGACGGTGGTTGTGCAGCATGGACTGGGCCTTTTTACATGGTATTATGGCCTTTCTGAGGTAACGGTGGAGCAGGGCGATACCATTGCTGCCGGCGAGATATTGGGATCGGTTTGGGCACAGGAAGAAGATGGCGCGTGGTTTGGAACACAGGCGGTTCTTTCCGGTGTTTCTCTGGATCCGGATTTGTTCTGGGGAGAGAACTGGCTGGAACCTTAACAGACGACGGTTTATTGCCGGGATGTCGGTAAATTAGGATTTGATTGCTCGGGACTGCCGGCCAATTTTTGGCGGCGGCCCTGGGCTTTTTTATTTTGCTGCTGAGAGGGGGGATGGCCCAGAACGCAAAAAGCGCAGCCCCGACTTGTTGTGCGAAAAGGGGCTGCGCCAGAAAAGAAAGCGAGAGGGTACCGCTGAGAGGGGCTAGACAATCTCGCCGAAACCCTGAGCTGCGGTATAAAGCGATTGGGAGATGTTCAGGGCATGGTCGCCGATCCGTTCAAAATCAGTGAGCATTTCGGAATAGAGAACGCATCCCTCTTCCGAACAGGAACCTTTGCGGATCCGGTCCATTTGGTTTTGGCGGAACCGCGCTGTCATATCATCATTTTTTTGTTCCAGTTGTGCAATTCGGGACAGCTTTTTGGCAGTATGGTCCTGTAAAGAATCCAAAACATCCATACATAGACTGCACATTTTTTCAATTTCTTCCTGCGCTTCGTCAGAAAAACGAATATCTTTTTCCTTCATCCAGCTGGTGTAGCCGAAGATGTTCAGGGCATGGTCGCCAATCCGCTCAATATCGCCGCTGATTTTAAAATAGGCGCTGATAGCGGCAGAGGCCCCTTCATTGGTTTCCAGAACAATGATTCGGGAAATAAACTGAGAGATTTCTTTGTTCAGATAGTCCAGATAATCTTCCCGTTCTGTCACCTTTCCCGCCGAAGAGTCATCCCGCTGCAGTACTGCGTGAAAAGCGGCCCGAACATTTTCCTGAGCCATGGACAGCATCCGCCACAGTTCCATCTCCAACTGTGTCAGATGGATGGCAGAGGAACCAATATGCCGATCCGAAGAAGGGTCTGATTGGGTGATGTATTTCAGATGCGGCAAAAGCTCTTTTTCCTTTTTGCTGTCCGGCAGAATCCGAATCGCCGCCTTGACCATCCAATTGCCAAAGGGCAGCAGTACCATGGTGGTGACAATGTTAAACATCGTATGGGTCAGAGCAATTTGTGCGGAAGGGCTCGCGGGCGCTAAGGACTGCAAAAAGCCGGTTAACGGGGTGGTTTGACATAAAAGGGTAAACAAGGCAGTGCCAAAAAGATTGAACATGAGATGGATAACCGTGGTCCGTTTCGCGTTGCGGCTGGTTCCGATAGAGGCCAGTACTGCCGTGATACAGGTGCCGATATTTTGGCCAAACAGGACATAGACAGCGCTGGGAAGGCCGATCAGCCCGCTGGCGGCCAGTGTTTGCAGAATTCCCACCGAAGCGGAGGATGACTGGATGATGGCTGTAAAAACAGCGCCGGCCAAGATCCCCAGCAGAGGGTTGGAAAAGCGGGTCATCAGGCTGATAAATGCCTGGGAATCCCGCAGGGGAACCATAGCGGCGCTCATCATATCCATACCGATGAACAGTACGCCAAGGCCCGCCATGATTTGACCGATGGGGTGGAGTTTGGGATTTTTAAAAAATACAATCAGCACCACGCCGGCAAAGGCAATCAACGGCGCCAGCACTCCCACATCCAACGCGATCAAAAGGCCGGTGACGGTGGTGCCGATATTGGCGCCCATGATAATCCAGACTGCTTGAGTCAGTGTCATCATACGGGAATTGACAAACCCCACGACCATAACGGTGGTGGCAGAGGATGACTGAATGACCGCGGTGATGGCGGCGCCCACCAGTACTCCCAGAAAGCGGCTGGCGGTAAGCTTTTCCAGAATTTGTTTCATCCGGTTTCCCGCGGCAGTCTCCAGACCGGCGCTCATCATCTGCATACCGTATAAAAATAGCGCAAGCCCGCCCAGCAAGCCAAAAATATCGGTGATTTTCAATGTCGGTTCCCCCTGTGTTTATTCTTCCTGTCCTGGCTCCGTTTCTTCGGGCGGCAGCTTTTCAACAAAAGCCCGCCGGATGCGGCGTCGGCGCACCTGGTCTACATGGATTTTCAGCCCGTAAGCCTCCAAATCCAAAATACTGCCGTCTGCTGGAATAGCGCGCAGCTGGCTGATAATCAAGCCGCCCAGCGTATTAAATTCCACATCTTCGGGAAAAGAAATGTCTATCTGCTCCTCCAGCAGTTCAATGGGTGCGTCACCGGAAACCCGCCAGCGGTTTTCCGCGATCTGCTCGATTTCCAGTTCCTCCTGCGGATCGTATTCGTCATAAATATTGCCGACGATTTCCTCCAGCAGGTCCTCCATTGTGACCAAACCGGCTGTCTCGCCGTATTCGTCGATAACGATAGCGATATGCAGTTTGTTTTTCTGCATATCCTGAAACAGGTCGTCGGTATGAATAGAATCCGGTACGAAGTAAGCCGGGCGCAGCATTTCGGTCAAAGGCAAAGGCTGCGCTTCGCCCTGATTGAGCAGGTATTCCCGCGTGTTGAGAATGCCGAGGATATCGTTAATATCCCGTCCGTACACGGGAAAACGGGACAGTCCGCTCGAACGGATCAATGCCAGGATGTCCTTTGGACGGGCGTCCTTTTGGATGGCGATGATATCCACACAGCGGGTCATCACTTCATCGACTTTGGTATTGTCAAATTCAAAAATATTTTCAATCAGTTCCTTTTCACTTGCATCGATCGTGCCTTTTTCTTCGCCCAAATCCACCATTAAGCGGATTTCCTCTTCGGTAACCGCTTCTTCCTCCGCTTCCACCTTCATGCGTAAAAGCCGCAGAACGGCGTTGGTCGAGGCGGACAAAAACCAGATAACCGGACGCATGACCGTTGCAATCGCACGGATAACGCCGCTGGCGATTTTAGCCACAGCCATCGGTTTTTGCATGGCGATGCGTTTGGGTACCAACTCACCGAAAATCAGAGTAAAGTAGGAAAGGATAATGGTAATCAGCACCACTGAAAGCGTATTTAGTGTGCTCGTCGAAATAGCGGTAAAGCCCAGGTCCTGTGTAATCCACTGGACCAGCGGATCGGAGAAATTCTCCGCCGCAAAGGCACTTCCCAAAAATCCGGCCAGAGTGATACCGATTTGGATAGTAGATAAAAATCCGGACGGTTCTTCCACCATCTTGAGCATGCGGCCGGCTTTTTTATCGCCTTCCTCCATCATTTTCCGCAGTTTCCCCGGATTCAGGGAGATGACTGCGATCTCGGTGGCGGCAAAAAAGGCGTTCAGTGCGATCAAAACCACCTGCAAAAGTATTTGGGGACCGATTGTGTCCAAAAAAATTCCTCCTAACAAAATAAAAAAATAGAAATGTCCGCCCTGGCCGTTGGCTGCTTTCAACGAAGGGGATACGCAAGAAAGCGGGCCGAAAACAGAGACCTGCGGATATGATGAAAATGAGCGGGAACCGAATCAGCTGTCCTCCTCCGCGATGCGGTATCCAATGCCCATTTCAGTCTGAATATATTGCGGTTCCGCCGGGTTCTTTTCCAGTTTACGGCGGATATTCGCCATGTTGACCCGCAAAATTTTGTTATCATCAGTCAGGTAAGGACCCCACACATGAATCATAATGGCGTCGTAGGTCATTACCCGACCGGGATGCCGAGCCAAAAATTCAACAATTTTATATTCAATCTGGGTTAGGTGGATATCTTTTCCCTCCACACGAACCAGCCGTTTGTCAAAGTCCACTGTCAGCCCACCAGCGGTATACTGTTCGGGGCGGACTGCACCGGCAGAAAGAGCGGCAGCGCGCTGGCGCAGGGCAGCCCGGATTCGGGCCAGCAGTTCAGAAGAGCCAAAAGGCTTGGTGATGTAATCGTTGGCGCCCAAATCCAACGCCTCTACTTTCTGTTTCTCCTGGTCCCGGGCGGAAACGACCAGAATCGGGATTTGATCCCACTGACGCAGCCGGCGCAGCACTTCTACACCGTCCATGTCCGGCAGCCCCAGATCCAGCAGAACCAGATCAGGGCGCTCCGCGCTGGCCAGCGCCAGCGCCTGCCCGCCGTTTTTGACGGAAAGCGGTATATAATGATTGGCAGAAAGAATGGATTCCATCACATGGGCAATGGCTTCTTCATCCTCTACAATCAGAATTTTATGCTCGGGCATCGGTTTCATCCTCCTCTAAAGGCAAAGTAAAGGTAAACTGTGCACCGCCCCCGGGCCGGTTTTCCGCCTGAATTGTCCCGCCGTGGGCCGTAATGATAGAGCGGCAGATAGAAAGGCCAATACCCAGCCCACGGCTGGAATCTGCGCTTTGCCCATCCCTTCCCAGAAAACCCTCAAAAATAACAGGCAAAAGCTCCGGAGAAATGCCCGGTCCCCGATCACGCACGATAAAGCGGACAAAGCATCCCTCCGCACAGATGGTGACCTCAATCGGCTGCGCCGATCTGCCGTATTTATATGCGTTTTCGATCAAATTGATCAGCACCTGCTCGATGAGAGTGCTGTCCATCGGAGCCATGATGAACTCTTCCGGAACGCGTACTGTCAAAGAGAGGCCGGACAGGCGTTTGCGGCATCGGTTGACGGCTTGCGCCACTACTTCCTCCACCGCCTCCGGTACTTTTCGCAGGCCGGAGGCTTTTTGTCCGATCCGGGTCACCGACAATACATTCTCCACCATGCGCAAAAGCCAGTCCGCATCCTCCCGGATGTCCTGGATCAGCTGTTGCTGTGCCTGTGGGGAAATGCGCTCCCCATTTTCCAAAATAGCGGAACTTGCACCGAGAATCCCGGTCAGGGGGGTTCGCAGATCGTGGGAAATGGCGCGCAGCAGGTTGCCGCGCATCTGTTCTTTTTGTTTTTCCACTGCCATTTGATGCCTTTCGTCAGAAAGCCGCTGCCGTTCCAGCGCCATGGCAAACTGGGACAACAGCAGCTGCAAAAATTCCTGGTTTTCCTCCTCCAGCTCCCCGTGCAGCCGAATGCCGGCCGCCGCCAGCACCCTTTGGCCGGAAGAAACCGGAAAGTATCGGTAGGTACAGCCGCCGCAAAGGTCACAGCCCCACCCGGCAGAGCGGTTGGCGGAAAAAACGGTTTGTACCGCCGCCGCTTCCTGCTTGGGAGAAAAGTCATCCGCTTGGCCGCATATCATAGGGGACTGTGTTTCAGCCGTCAGATAAAAGCAGGCTGGCAGCTGCAAAAATTCTGAAAGACACCGCGCCGCCAGCGCGCCGATTTGTTCGGCTGTTTGGGCGCCCAGCAGCTGCTGGGCCACACGGTTCAGCTTTTGTGTGTTTTCCTCCCGGCTTTGCGACAGGTTCCTCTGCTCCTTGATGCCTGCCGCCAGTGTGCTGGAGATACCCGCCACCAACAGCATGCATAAAAAGGTCACTGGATAGCCCTTCAAAGAAAAATTAAACGCATAATAGGGATAAGTAAACAGATAGTTGGTGCCGACCACTCCGGCTGCCGCGCCCAAAAGTCCCCAGAAGTATCCGGAAGTGCTCAAAGAAATTAAAAGGACTGACAGCAGATACAATTCCGAAACGTTTTGGGTATCCCTTGCGGTTTGTACCATTAAAAAATTGACCGCTGTACTGGCAAAGAGGATCAGCAGCGTTTTGACTGCGTCCTGCCAAAAACTGCGCCGGTCGGGCAGCAGCCGGAAAAGCAGCCTTTTTTTCAAATCCATCATCCTTTCCGTTTACATCATATCATAAAGCATATTTTTTCTATGCTAAAATCCCGCTAAGAAAACAAAGTGGCTTAGAATAATGTAACATAAATAAACAGAAAAGGGCAAAATTTTTTGCAATATCCGGCGGCCTTTTGACTTTTTGGCATAAAAAGGATAGAATATTCCCAAACAAAGAGGGGGACTGCCTGTGATTTATACCGTTACGCTGAATCCTTCGCTGGATTATATTCTGGACAGCCCTACTGTTCAGTTGGGTCAGGTAAACCGTGTCGCCGCTGCCCGGATGACTTTTGGCGGAAAGGGGATCAGCCAGTCGGTAGTGCTTACTGGATTGGGCGTCCCGAATCTCGCCCTCGGGCTGGCGGGCGGATATACCGGCGGGCATCTGCGGACGCTGCTGAAAGAGCGGGGCGTGAGGGAAAGTCTGATTGAAACAAAGGGGGATACCCGAATCAATGTGAAGCTGCGCGCCGGACAGGAAACGGAGATCAATACTCCCGGCCCGATTGTTTCCCCTAAGGAGCTGCAGAGCCTGCTGGATCAGATGGAACGGTTGCGGCAGGGAGATGTTCTTTCTTTCGGCGGCAGTGTGCCGCCGGGCGTGCCTTTGTCGGTTATACGGGATATTCTGAATCGATTGCAGGGGCGGGGCGTTTTTACGGCGGTGGATGCCGACGGCGCCCTGCTGCGGCATAGTCTGGAGGGCAACCCCTCTGTGGTGAAACCCAATCGGGACGAGGCTGCACAGTTGTTGGGACTGGAACCGGACCGTCCGGATTTTGCAAAAGAGGCGGCGATTCGCATCCAAAAGTTGGGCGCACGCAGCGTACTTTTGTCTTTGGGAGGTGACGGCGCGGCGCTTTTGACCGAATCAGGCGAGTTTTATCAGCTGGCCGCACCGGGAGGGATTATCCGGGGAACCACCGGTGCAGGAGACAGTCTGCTGGCCGGTTTTTTGGCAGGGCGTTCTTGGGGCCGGGACTGGTTCGGCGCGTTTCATTTAGGAGTTGCCGCGGGCAGCGCCACTGCTTTTGCTGGACAACTGGCCGGAAAACAAGAAATTTTACAAACTGAAGCAAGGATGAAAATGAGATAAAAGGAAGATGAAAATGAAAGCACGTGTAAGACCACCTATCGTTCCGAAAATTCTGTTTTATGCCATTGAGCCTGGTTCTGAGCAGGAGCAGGCACTGGCACAACTCTGCCGGCGGCAGGGAATTTTATGGGAGGAAGTGCCGGATTCCCGACTTGGCGATCCGCTGGGGCTACTGGCCGGATTGGCAGGATTTTCTACGGCCGCAGAGCCGTGGGAAAAAGAAACGCCTTCCCGGCAGGCAATGGTGTTCTGTGGGATGGAGGAAAAAGAGATACGGAATCTGCTGGAAAAAATGAATGCAGCTCAGCTGCAGGTGGAATTGAAAGCGGTGATGACAGCGCATAATCAGCGTTGGCCTTTCGGCGCACTTCTGGAAGAACTGGAAAAAGAGCATCTGGCGCTGCACCAGAAATAAATGCTATGCCTTTGCAATCCATCGGACACGAAAAATAAGAAGATGCGCTGTAAATTTGCCATTGGCGTGATACCTTCCAGCAGGGAGTATAAAAAATGATAGGACAAACAGGGATAATAGAAAAACTGGCCAAGAATACAGCAGCTTTTCCGTTTTGCGTAAAGAGACCCTCCCGTTTTTCTTACGAATAAGCGTCCTGCTATTAGACAGGGCATCCGAAAACGATAAAACCGACCTGTGGTTACAACCCACAGGTCGGTTTTTGCAATATATTGGCTTTGGTACGCCGCAAAAGACTACATCGCACGATACGAAGATGTATAGAAGTGCAATTTTGAATCTGTTCGACAAATTTTCGTTTGTCTGTAAAATCTCGTGAAGGTTCATCACGGCTGATAGAATGGCAGGATTGCGTTTCAAGTTTATTTGATTTTGGCCATATAAAATTCATCCAGGTACTTTCCGTCAACCAAAACCGACTTTCTTTTTATGCCTTCTATTTCAAATCCATTTTTTTCATACAGGTGTTTAGCAACCGAATTTTCACAAATGACAGTCAATTCCAAACGTGAAACCTTCATTTCTTCCGCCCAAATATCCAATCGCCTAAAAAACTCTGTACCAATTCCTTTTCCGCGATATTCCGACAAAATTCCAACGACGATATATGCAGAATGGGCGATACGATTCAAACTGCCCTTTTCTGCGGATAGATATCCCACAAGTCTGCCGTCTGCTTCAGCAACAAGAAGAAAGTTGTCTCCTTCTACTGAATTCCGTATGACAGACTCAATTTTGCAAGGTCTTTTGTCCTTTCCCCTGGTTCATACAGCATATATTTTGTTTTATGATCTAATTGGTCCATCATTTCCCAAAACTTACTACAGATAACGTTCTATACTTCATTTTCAGTAACCTCAATAAACGATGTTTGATCGATTTCTCATGGACATGTATATGATAATGTTATACAAATACAAGGATAGGCACAGCAAATCAAGTTGCTTCTGTTAACTATTTTATGAAACGTCACCCTTGCGGGCCCTTGTTTGTAAGAAAAGGAGTTAACGGATCTTCTCATAAAGATCCTGACCTGCTAGGGCGCAGAACCGTTCGAATGCCGCCAGATTTTCTTTTTTTAACGATACCGGCCGCCCCTGACGGTTCAAAAAGCAGTGCCGGGTTTCTCCTTCGGCCCGCAACGTTTTGTCTGCTGCGTCGATGACCCGGTAAGATACGGTCAGGCGGGTGCCGGTGAACTGGTCGATGCGGACAAAGACCAGCACTTCATCGTGAAAGCGCGCGCTGGAGCGATAAGCGCATCTGGCTTCGATCACCGGGCTGGATACGCCGGACTTTTCCATTTCGTCATAGCCGAACCCCATTTGATCCATAAAAAAGACCCGCGCCTCTTCAAACCAGCGGATATAATTGGAATGATGGACAACCCCCATTTGATCGGTTTCGTAGTACTGGACCAGATGTCGGTGTGGTACAAAAGACATCAAAATTTTTCCTCCCATCCGTTTTCAGCTTTCGTACAGCAAGACAACCCCCTCTTCGGCCGCCAGCTGCCCGCCGTCTGCCCGCCCCAGCAAAACCCGGAAGGGCCCCTGAGGCAGCAAGAGAGGGCACGGCTCGTCGCCCCGGTTGACAGCGACCAGCAGCGTACGGTTGCCTTGTCGGCGTACGAAGCAAAACAAATCCCGGTTCCACAGCACCGGAAGATAGTCCCCGTTCGCCAGCAGTTCCGAAAATTCCCGGCGCAGCGTACCCAGCTGCCGGAACCAGTCCAGCAATTCGGGATCTTCCTGTCCCCATGGATAGGGGCAGCGGTTAAACGGGTCCCGATAGCCGGAAAGACCGGCTTCGTCCCCATAATATAAGCAGGGCACACCTGGCAGAAGATATTGCAGCAGACTGGCCAGACGCAGTTTCTTTTTTCCGTCCTGATAGCGGTCCGGCGGCAAAAAATGTCTCGCGGCCTGCCATTCCCGGTCCTGTCCGGCGAACGGTTCTCCCGCCAGTGCCGTAATAGCCCGGGGAATGTCGTGGGTAGACAGGCTGTTCATTAAAACCGATACGGTCTGCGGCGGATAATGTTCCAGTATGGTCCAAACGGTTCGGGCCAAGTCCTGCCCGCCGCCGTTGCGGACAAAAGAGAGAATGGCATTGCCCAGCGGATAATTCATCACGCCGTCCAGCTGTTCGCCTAACAGGTAGCGCCGCCGCTGGCCGTATGCGATTTTGTTGGAGGCGTCCTCCCAGACTTCCCCGATCAAAAGGCGCGCGCCGTGTTTTTTCAGTTGGCGGCGTACTGCGTCCAAAAAGCAGTCGGGCAGCTCGTCTGCAACATCCAGCCGAAACCCATCCGCGCCAAGGCCCATCCAGAAAGCCAGCACCCCGTCATCTGCGCAGATGAAATCCAGATAAGTTGGTTCCTCTTCGTTGACATTGGGCAGCGTGTCGATTCCCCACCAGCTGTGATAGCGGTAGGGATACTGCTCAAACTGATACCATTTTCGGTAAGGGCTTTGCGGATCCCGAAAAGCGCCGCTGTTTCCGTATCGTCCTTCCCGGTTAAAATAAATGCTGTCGCTGCCAGTGTGGGAAAACACTCCGTCCAGAATCACAGCCATCCCCGCTTGATGAGCGGCGTCGCACAGCTGGCGAAAGTCTTCTTCCGTGCCCAACAGCGGATCGATTTTTCGATAATCGGCAGTGTTGTACCGGTGGTTGGAGTGGGCTTCAAAAATCGGGTTCAGATATAAGCAGGTAACACCCAATTCCCGCAGATAGGGGATTTTTTCCGTAATCCCAGCCAAATCGCCGCCAAAATAGTCATTGTTGAGAATCTTTCCCTGCGCATTGGGGAGAAATTCCGGCAGGCCTGAAAAATCCGGATGCAGAATCCGGTCCGCCGGGACATTTTGCTTGGCTTTTTTGCTGCAAAAAAAGCGGTCGGGGAAAATTTGGTAATACAGACCGCCTTTAATAAAATCTGGCGTTTGATAAGCTGGATCATATACGGTCAGCTGCCACCAGCAGTCGCCCTGTAAAACCGCTTTTCCGTCCGGATCGCTATAAAAATCGACCGTCTTCCCTTCATGCGTGCAGGAAAAGCGGTAAAACAAAAGCGCCGGCTGTTTTGGCGTATAGGCAGCGCGGAATCGGTTGACCTGCGGCAGCGTCTGTTGCAGTGTCATGGGAATGATTTGGGGCTGATCCCACTGGCCGTCACGGCAGACCAGCAGCTGTGGCTGCACCAGAGTGCCATCTTTGGGAAGGTCTGCCTGAAACCGGATCGGCGTTCCGGCAGAAACCGCTCCGAAGGGGGATTTATAGGTAGTGTCCTGTGCGTGAAAAATCAAATCCAAGTCAGATTTCTCCTTTTTGCATGGGCTTATTTGACATGCCGGTAGTACAGTCCGCGGGTAATACCGTCCCGCCGGCCTTTCTGCTGGTACTCTTTTAAGATATCCGCCGCCTGGTCCGAAGATTCATCGGTAAAATACAGAGTGAGAAAATCCAGGCCCCTGCATTCGTCCAGCCGGTCGGCCAGATACAGCGGAAGATGGTTGTAAATCTGTGCGCCGGATTGACGTCCACCGTCTTTTTTGCCGCCGCAGTCCACCAGAAAGGGGGCGCGCCGCCGGTCGTACATGACCCGGAATCCCCGGCAGCTTCGGCAGCCGTTTTCTGCGGCGGCAGGGCAGTTGCGCACGGTCATCAAGGGCAGCCGGCCGTAAGCGAAAATTCCCCGGGGCAGCACTGGCGACATGGCGGTGCAGTCAGCCATGGGCATTTCGATGGAAAGGGTTGCCGACTCCAGCCCCATTTCCTTTAAGCGGATCAGCGACTGGACGTTGGTGATATTAAGGCCAAAATCGCCGATTGGCTGCATCCCCATTTTTTGAGCGGGTAAAATCCCGCCCAAATTTCCGGTCATCGCATACCGGACCCCCTTACTGCGGCAAATCTCAAGCGATTGCAGCAGCTGTTCTTCATCAAACAGCATGGCGGGCAGCTGGGCGACCAGCTTTTCTTCCAAACCGGTCACCGGCAGCGATGCCAGCTGGTCCAGCGGAAGGATGATGCGCTGGGCATGCCGCCACAGCTCCCGGTCAAGCTGACCGGGATATTGCAGGCGCACCCACAGCGCCGGGCTTTTTTGAGGGTCGGGTTTGGGCAGCGGTTCCCGCTGCGGCGCAGAAAATGGGATTTCTTTTGGGCGGCTTCTTTGGGCGGAGAGAGCCTCCACAGCCTCCCGCCGCAGCTGATTGAGCGCTGATACCGGCACCGCCAGCCCGCTTTCTAACGAGATGTTCGCTTTTTTGAGATGATACGGGGTTCCGCCTAACTTGTTCAGGCTTTGCCGGATCATTTCTTCGGTGGTTTCCTTGGAAAGGGCTGCTTGGGGTACTGCGCCAGAAACCGTAACGCTGTTGCCGTCCGGGTCGGACAGGGTCAGACAAAGCGGCATGCTGGCGCGGACCTTTATCTGCGCCTGAATGCCTATCCGCCCGGTTTCCTTGGCATAAAGCCGCGCCAGATCCTTTAAAAGCGCGGGGGATGCGGCGGTCACATCCTCTTTTTGCCGGGTGCCGAACATACCGGGACCCAGCTTGCCGGTAAAATATCCGTCCGTAAAGCCGGAACGGGAAAAAACTGCCTGCAGCGTGTGAAGATCCGGCTTTTCTCCCGCCAGGGCAGCCCGGCCGGCGCTGACCGCCGCCGCTACGTATTCCGGTCGCTTCATCCGCCCTTCGATTTTCAAAGAACACACGCCGGCCTGCCGCAGCTCATCGATATGGGAAAACAGGCTCATATCCTTGAGGGAAAGCCCGCAGCGCTGTGGATTTTTTTCATAAAAGGGCAGCCGGCAGGGCTGGGCGCACAGGCCCCGATTGCCGGACCGTTCCCCGGCCACTGCGCTTAAGTAGCACTGACCGGATAAACACATGCAAAGAGCGCCGTGGACAAAAGTCTCGATCTCCATTGTCGTTCCGCGGCAGACCTGCGCGATTTCTTCGGCATTCATCTCCCGGGCCAGTACGGCGCGGGTATAGCCGAACGGCTCCAGCAGCTGAACACCGCTTAGATTGTGCAGGCTCATCTGGGTGGAGGCGTGAATCGGCATGTCAGGCGCCGCCTGCCGGATGAACCGGGCCAGCCCCAAATCCTGTACGATCAGTGCGTCTACTCCCGCCTCGCAGGCGGCGCGGACCGTTTCCATGGCGCTGGGCAGTTCCCGGTCGAATACCAGGGTGTTGACCGTCAAATGAACGGCGGTACCGTGCAGATGGCAAAACGTCACAGTTTCCCGCAGCGATTCCAGCTCAAAATTTTTCGCGTTTCGGCGGGCGTTAAAATTTCCCGCGCCAAAATAGACCGCGTCGGCGCCGCAAAGCACCGCCGCGGTCAGTTGTTCTGGCCCTCCGGCAGGAGCCAAAAGCTCCATCGTCTTGCATTTTGGTTTATTTTGCATCAGAAAGCTCCTGTTTTGTTTTTTCCAGTTCCCGGCGCAGCCGTTCAATCTCCCGTTTGGCTTCATCGGCTTCAATGCGGTATTTGGCCGCGTCTTCCAGATAACCTGTCAACTGGCTGCGCATATGATCGGTATTTTCTTCTGCTTTTCGGTAGCTGTCCATATAATTCAGAAGGCACAAGATCAGCGCATCGGTCACCGACAGGGAATTGTTTTGCGAGAGCATGTCAGAAATCTGAGCGTTCAGCTGAGCGCCCAGTTCTTTGACATATGTTTCCGGCTCGGTGCTGGCGATGTAATATTTTGCGCCGCAGACTTCAATTTTAACCCGGCTGGTTGGATTCATGGGTATTCCGCCTTTCTGCGGGGAATTCCCGCGGACTCTTTTTTCCAAACGCCCGTTTGCCAAGGGCGCAGCATACAGATATCCATATTATAATACTTTTTTTTTCGCTCGAAAAGGGGGTTGGGAGGAAAACAGGGAGAAATCAGGATTTTGAAAGGAAAAATCCAAAAGTTCCCGTTGAAAAGGATAAAAATCCAAAAGCTTCTTTGTTGCGTTTTTTACATAGTCCCGATATAATAAAACTACATGAAAAAGGCAGAACGAGACCAAACTGTTGATCCAAATCGGAAGGGGGATTTTAATGGACCGCTTTTCCAAAGCAGAACTGAAAGCCGAGATTGAAAAAAATTTGATGCTACTGTTTTCAGAAGAGCCGGAACAGGCTTCGGATGACCAGTTTTATAAGGCGACCGCTTTGATGGTGCGTAATATTTTAACAGAAAAACAGAAAAACTTTTCCGCATACACCCACTCCAATGGCAATAAAGAAGTGTACTATCTTTCCATGGAATTTCTCATGGGCCGGTCGTTAAAAAACAGCCTGTATAATCTGGAGATTGCGGGACTGGCCAGCGCCGCGCTGGAGGAAATGGGCGTCAAGTTGGAACGCTTGTATGAATACGAACCGGACCCGGGCCTGGGCAACGGCGGCCTCGGCCGCTTAGCCGCCTGTTATTTGGACGGTCTGGCCTCTCAGGATTATACCGCCACCGGATATTGCATTTTATATGAGTATGGCATTTTCAAACAGAAGATCATCGACGGCTGGCAGACCGAGCTGCCTGATTATTGGCTGCCCGGCGGCGAAATCTGGCTGACGCCGAATCCGGATCAGGCGATTGACGTCCATTTCGGCGGCGAGGTGGAGGAATTCTGGGATTACGGCTACCACCATATCAATTACAAAAACTATAATACCGTCAAAGCAATTCCTTATGATATGCCGGTTTCCGGCTATCAAAGCGAAGGGGTCAGCAATCTAAGACTGTGGAAGGCGGTTTCCGCCGGCATTGATATGGACTCTTTCAACCGGGGGGACTACCTGTCCGCCCTGCGCCAGAATTCCATGACCGAGGTAATCAGCAAGGTTCTTTATCCCAACGACAGCCATATGGAGGGCAAGCTGCTGCGCCTGCGCCAGCAGTATTTCCTGGTGGCCGCCTCGGTGGGAGATATCGTCAACCGTCATATGTCCACCTACGGCACGCTGGATAATTTGGCGGACAAAATCGCCATTCATATCAACGACACCCATCCCACGCTGGCAATCCCGGAGCTCATGCGCATTTTGTTGGACGAGTGCGGCTACACCTGGGAGCGGGCATGGGAGCTGACCCAGGGCGTATTTGCCTACACCAACCATACCGTCATGTCCGAGGCGCTGGAGGTTTGGAATGAAGACCTGTTCAAAAACCTGCTGCCCCGGATTTATCAGATCATCTGTGAGATTAACCGCCGGTTCTGCCTGGAGCTGGAGCAGAAATATCATCAACCGCCCTACGCGGTGTCGTCCATGTCCATTGTCCAGAACCGCGGCATCAAAATGGCAAACCTGTGCGTCGTAGGTTCTCACAGTGTCAACGGCGTTTCCAAGCTTCATTCCAAAATCATCCAAGATGATCTGTTCCATTTGTTCTACGGCATTTGGCCGGAGAAGTTTACCAACGTAACCAACGGCATTGCTTCCCGTCGCTGGCTTTTGCAGGCCAACCCGCGGCTGACCAAATTTATCTCCAGCCGGATCGGAGAGAGCTATTTGAAAGATTTTTCCCAGATTTCCCGGCTGAAAGCGTTTGCAGACGATCCGGATTCTTTAAAAGAGCTGGCACAGGTAAAGCGGGAAAATAAGCTTTCCTTTTCCAAGTTCGTGCAAAAGCAGTACGGCATTGCGTTAAATCCAGATTCGATTTTCGACGCGCAGGTTAAGCGCCTGCATGAATACAAGCGCCAGCACCTGAATGCGCTGCATATTCTGTACCTGATGAAAAAACTGCGGGAAAATCCCGATTTGGATCTGGTTCCCCGCACGTTTATCTTCGGCGCTAAGGCCGCGCCGGGATACTATCTGGCGAAACAGATTATCCGGCTGATTTGCGTACTGCAAAAAGAGATCGAAAACGATCCGCTGCTGCGGCAAAAGCTTCGGATTGTCTACCTGGAGGATTATCGGGTCACCCTGTCGGAGCTTTTGACCCCTGCTTGCGATGTATCAGAGCAGATTTCCTTGGCGGGGACCGAGGCTTCCGGTACGGGCAATATGAAGCTCATGCTGGGCGGCGCCATCACGCTTGGCACCTATGATGGGGCGAATGTGGAGATCCACGAACAGGTGGGCGATGAAAATATTATGATTTTCGGTATGCGCACCGAGGAGGTGGACGCCCTGCGGCAGAGGGGCTATGCGCCGGGTGAATACTATGAGAAAGACCCGCTGATCCAGGATTTGATCAATACGCTGTACGAGGGGATTTCCGGCAGCAAATTCCCGGAAATTGCCGATTCGTTAAAGAATGTCGACCCCTATATGGTGCTGGCCGACTTCCGCGCCTATATGGAAGCACAGGAAAAAATCCAGCAGCTGTACCGTCAGCCGGAGGTCTGGAGCCGGATGAGCTTAATGAATATCGCAGGGTCCGGCGTGTTCTGCGCCGACCGCGCGGTGGAGGAATACGCTCGTCGCATCTGGCGCCTGACCAAATAAAAAAGAGGAAGGATTCCCATGACTGTTTTGTTCCAGAAGCTGAATCCGGCAGCTTGCCTGCCCCGGCGCGCCACGTTGGGCAGCGCCGGATATGACCTGTGCGCCTGTATCGAGCGGCCGCTGACCGTAAAACCGGGGCAGACTGTACCGGTCCCCACCGGCCTTGCCATGGCGCTACCGAAAGGATACGGCGGTTTTGTTTTTGCCCGCAGTGGTCTTGGCATCCGCTATGGCGTGGTTCCCGGCAACTGCGTGGGCGTCATCGACGCAGACTATCGGGGCGAGGTGCTGGTGGGGCTGCATAACCATTCCGATACCGCTTACACCATTCAGCCAGGAGAGCGGATTGCCCAGCTGGTCGTGCTGGAAACCCCCATGTGGGAGGCAAAAGAGGTGGATTCTCTGGATGATACCGACCGGGGAACCGGTGGATTTGGCTCCACCGGAAGCCGATAGGGAGGAACATGCGTTGCGGATGAAGAAAAATCTGATTTTGTTGTTTTTGCTGCTGGCCGGGGTGATGTTCGGGTCGCTGCTGGCAGCGGCTACCAGGGGGATCCCGTGGCTGAGCTGGCTTTCCTATGGGCAGACGGTGGGCATTTCGGTCGATAACCCCATGATTCTGGATTTGGCGGTGATTCAGCTGGCCTTTGGGTTTGAATTGGGGGTCAACATCGCACAGATTATCTGCGTGCTCATCGCCATATTTGCATACAAGGGCCTGGTGTCCCGCTTGTAAGGAGGGGTGTTTGAATGAAATGGATTCTGGCTTCCGGTTCCCCCCGCCGGCAGCAGCTGCTTTGTCAGATTACGGAGGACTTTTCTGTTTTGCCCTCCCAAATCGAAGAACGGCGGGATCCGTCCTGGACGGCGCAGGAGCTGCCCCGTCAGCTGGCGGCACAAAAGGCGCTGGATGTATCGTCCCGCAATCCGGCGGCGCTGGTCATCGGAGCGGATACCATCGTATCGCTGGACGGTACGGTGCTGGGAAAACCGCGTGACGAAGCGGATGCGGCGGATATGCTGCGGTCTCTGTCCGGACGTACCCATCAGGTCTATACCGGTGTGGCTTTCTGCCGGGATGGAAAGGTGTTGTCCTCTTTTGTCCAGTGTACCGAGGTGGATTTTTATCCGCTGACCGAAAGGCAGATCCAACGGTATTTGGCCACCAAGGAGCCTTTTGACAAAGCTGGCGCCTATGGCATTCAGGGAAAAGGCGGGTTGTTTGTCCGGGGCATTCGTGGAGATTACTTTAATGTGGTGGGATTTCCGCTGGCCCGGGCGGCGCAGGAGCTGGAACAGCTTTTCGGCGCAGACAAAGGTCCGGATTAAATGAAAAAAGCGCACGTGAGGTTTCGCGTGCGCTTTTGTTTTTATAAAACCGTGACTACCGGTCCCATTTGTCGATTAGGGCCTTGATCTGATCGGCAAATTTGCCCAAATCCTTGTTGGCGCCGCCCCGATTGTGACGGATGACCTCCAAAAGCTGCTGCCCCATGGCCCACAGCCGCTGATAGACAGGAGAATCCTTTCCGGCGGATTTTTTCTTTTCGATAAACGGTACGCCTGCTTGCACCAATGCGTTGGCGGCCAGGTCATATACCTCCGTAAAGTCCGGCGCATGAGCGGAAAATCCTGCCTGCCGCAGCGTTTCACCGAATGCTGTCGCTACCTCCGCTTCACCATGGACTAAGAACACATGCTGCGGCTTGGGAGAATAGGTGTTGATCCAGCGCAGCAGCGCAGTGCGGTCGGCGTGAGAAGAAAGCCCATGCAGCTGAACGATGTTGGCCCGCACGACGATTTCTTCACCGAAGAGTTTGACTCGGTCCGCTTTGTCGGTCAGGATCCGGCCAAGGCTTCCCACTGCCTGAAAGCCCACAAAAACAACGGTACACTCTTCCCGCCATAAATTATGCTTCAGATGGTGGCGGATCCGGCCCGCGTCGCACATACCGCTGGCGGAAAGAATGACTTTAGGGGTCGGGTCCTGGTTGAGCAGCTTGGATTCCTCGGTGGTCTGGGTCAGCCGCAGCCCGTCAAATGCCAGAATGTTGATGCCTTGCTGCACCAGGGCGGTGGTTTCGTCATCCGTGTAGCCTTGCAGGTCGCCGCTGAAAATATGAGTGGCCTCCCGGGCCAGCGGGCTGTCCACATAAACGGGAAAGTCGGGTACCGACCGGACCATTTTTTTCTCCTTGATTTCCCGGATATAATACAAGAGCTCCTGGGTGCGGCCTACCGCAAAGGCGGGAATCACCACGTTGCCGCCGCGGCCCAGCGTTTCGTCGATGATTTTTGCCAGCTCCTCGGTATAAGCGTGTTCCGGCTCGTGTTCCCGGTCTCCGTAAGTGGTTTCCATCACCACATAGTCAGCGGATTTTAAATAGGTAGGGTCCCGGATGATGGGATGGGCTACATTGCCGATATCGCCGGAAAAGACGATGGATTTTTCCACGCCGTTTTCCCGCAGCGTCAGTCGGATCATGGCAGACCCCAGCAGATGGCCCGCGTCAAAAAATTCCGCCGTCACACCGGGGCAGACCTCAAAAGGCTGTCCATAATCACAGGTTTCCAAAAGTGCCAGCGCGCCTTCTGCATCCGGCAGGGTATACAACGGCTCCACCAGATCCCGACCTGCCCGGCGGCCCTTCTGGTTTTCCCAGGCGGCGTCGCTTTCCTGGATATGAGCACTGTCCCGCAGCATGATGGATAACAGCTGCGCCGTCAGCCGGGTGGTGATGATCGGACCGGAGTATCCTTGCTTGACCAGCAGGGGCAGCCGTCCGGAATGGTCGATGTGCGCATGTGTGACCAATACATAGTCGATAGAGCCTGGCGCAAAGGGCAGGGTACTGTTGTCTTTGTCTCCTGCGCCCTGCTGCAGGCCGCAGTCAATCAGGATGCGCTTGTCACCAACTTCCAGGCAATGGCAGCTGCCGGTGACCGTTTTATCTGCGCCAAAAAAAGAAAGTTTCATCGGTTCCCTCCTGTAAATTTTTAACCAATACGTCTATGCCTTGTACGGTTTTGATGAAATCAAACGTACAGCCTCCTGCCCTGACTTGGCGTTAGTGTATGAGGGGCACTGGCTTGCAGCGAACATTTTATGTTTTCCAATACCAGTATAGTACAAAATCGGCCGAATGCCAATTTTTTAGCGGAGAAAAGGAACAGTTTTTCAAAAGACATATGGGATTGTTTTTTTCTTGACAAGTAAAATGGATTGTAGTACAATAAAACCTGCTTAAAAATGTATCATTTGAGACAAAAATGAGGTGTGCTGTGAAAGCGGAAGCAGGATGGGCGAAATATGAAGAAGTGCTGCTGCACTGTTTCCTGTTCAGCGGTTTTGATGCGCCTCGCCTTTCCCGTGTGCTGTCCGGACGCGGTGAGATTTTAACGTTCCGCGCGGGCCAGACGATTTTTTCCCCCCATTGTTTTAAACGGGCGGTGGGTATTTTCCTGAAGGGAAAGGCGCAGGCGGAAAAAGCTGCAGAGGGCAGGACAGTGGTGCTCAACCGTTTTGAGCCGCCTATGATGTTTGGCGCGGCGGCGGTATTCCGGCAGGCGCAGGAGTATGTCACACAGGTCACGGCAAAAACCCTCTGTCAGGTTCTGTTTTTAACAGACAAAGAGCTGGATGCTATTTTCCGGGAGGATTTTGCGGCGGCGCGCAACTACATTTCTTTTTTGTCGGAACGCATTGCATTTTTAAACCGCAAGATTGACAGCTTCACCAAAGGTTCGGCGGAAGAGAAGATGGCCTTATACCTGCACGATCAGTGTATGGGCAGGAGCGAAAGCTTTTCCATCGCCTGTTCTCCCACCCGTCTTTCCCGGGAGCTTGGCATCAGCCGCGCTACGGTGTACCGGGCGCTGGACCATTTCTGCCAGCTGGGATATATCCGGCGGGATGGTGCGCAGCTGCACATTCTGGACGCGCAGGGTCTTTTGGACTGGCGGGAGCCGGAAGCGTAATGATTGTGAAAAAGGGGAAGCCCCTTTTATATGGTAAAACAAAAAGGAGAAGAAAATCATGAAAAAAATGACGAAAGCATTGTCCTTATTCCTGGCGGTGCTGATGCTGGTCCTGCCTTTGGCCGGATGCGGCGCTGCTACTTCCTCTGCGCCGGAATCTTCTGAAACAGAAGTATCTGCCAGCCAGCCCGAATCCTCTCTGCCGGAGGAATCTTCTAAACTGGAAGCGGAAAAGGCGGATATCAATATTATCGGCCTGAAAGGTCCCACCGCACTGGGCATGCTCCAGATCATGGAGAACAATGAGGCGGGTCAGGCCAACAACAACTATCATTTTACCTTGGTCGGCGCGCCGGATGAAATCACCAGTAAGCTGATCAGCGGCGAGGTGGATATTGCCGCCGTTCCCACCAACTTGGCGTCTGTTCTGTATAATAAAACCGAAGGCGGCGTAAAACTTTTGGCTCTCAATACGCTGGGCGTGCTGTATATGGTAACCAAAAATGAAGAGGTTGCCTCTATCGCCGACCTGAAGGGCAAGACCATCTACGCGACCGGTGAGGGTTCTACTCCCCAATACGCGCTGGAGTATATTCTGACCCAAAACGGACTGGACCCCAAAACGGACGTCAATATCGTTTATAAGTCGGAGCATGCGGAAATTCTGCCGTTGATGGTCAGCGGTGAAGCGACGATTGCGCTGCTTCCCCAGCCGTTTGTAACACAGGCGCTGGCGAAGGATGCAGACATCAAGGTGGCACTGGACATGACTGAGGAGTGGGACAAATGTGTGACCGATGGCAGCCAGCTGACCATGGGCTGCGTGGTAGCCCGCACCGAATTTGTGGAGGAAAACAAAGAGGCAGTGGACCGTTTTCTGGAAGAATATGCCGCGTCGGTGGAATTTGTAAACGGCAATGTAGAAGACGCTGCTGCCCTGTCCGGCAAGTTTGATGTCATTGCCGAAGCGGTGGCGGCCAAAGCCATTCCCGAATGCAATATTGTGTTTTGGGAGGGCGAACAGATGAAAAAAGCCGCCGAAGGCTTTTTGACCGTGCTGCATCAAGCAAACCCCCAGTCGGTTGGAGGAAAATTACCGGATGAAGGACTCTATTACGCAAAATAGAATTGGAAAAAAAATAGCGCAAGGCGCCGTGGTGGCGGCGCTTTGGCTGCTTCTTTGGCAGGCGGCGGCTATGGCGGTGGGGCAGGAGCTTTTGCTGGTATCCCCGTTGACCATGCTGCGCCGTTTGGCCCAGCTGGTAAGACAGCCTGTTTTTTGGCAGGCTGTCTTTTCCTCATGCGGGCGGATTATGGCCGGCGTTTTACTGGCGCTAGCCGCAGGTACGGTTCTGGCGGCGCTGATGAGCCGCTTTTCGTTTCTGTACGCTTTTTTTCGCCCGGCCCTGCAGGTGATCAAATCTACGCCGGTGGCATCTTTTATCATTCTGGCTCTGGTCTGGATCAAATCCTGGGCATTGGGCGCCTTTGCAGCCTTTTTGATGGTGTTGCCAATGGTATGGGCGAATTTGTATGAGGGAATCGCCGCAGTAGACCGGGATCTTTTGGAGATGGCCAAAGCTTACCGGTTTTCTTTTGGCAAAAAGATGCGCTATCTGTATCTGCCCAGCTTGCTGCCATATTTTGCGGCTGCTTGCAGCACCGGCATCGGCATTGGCTGGAAAGCGGGAATTGCTGCCGAAGTGTTGGGCCTGCCGAAGAATTCCATCGGGAAAGCCCTTTACAATGCCAAAATTTATCTGGAGATGCCGGATCTGTTTTGTTGGACGGCTGTGATTATCCTGTTGAGTTTGCTGTTCGAAAAGCTGGCGGCACGCTTGCTGCATGCACTTACCGCCCGGCTGACGGTGGAAAAGGAGGGGCAAAGATGATCCGGATCAAAGATTTGCAGAAGTCCTATGGGGAAAAACCGGTGTTGTCACACTTTTCTCATGATTTGCCGGATAACGGAATCGTTTGCCTGACCGGCGCGTCCGGCCGGGGCAAAACGACCCTTCTGCGAATCCTGGCCGGATTGGAAACCGCGGACGGCGGCAGCGTTACCGGATTGTCCGGCCGCAAAATTGCGTTTGTTTTTCAAGAGGACCGTCTGCTGCCTTGGATTACAGCCCAGCAGAATATTCGCCTGGCGCAGCCAGCCGGGGCAAAACGACCAGTGGGAGAGCTGTTAGCTCTGGCAGGTTTGGATTCGGCTGACGGACAAAAATATCCCGGCCAGCTGTCCGGCGGCCAGCGGCGGCGGGTGGCTTTTCTGCGGGGCATTGCGTTTTTAGAAGGGGTCAAAAACGGCGTTTTGCTGCTGGATGAGCCGTTTAATGGGTTGGATGCGGAGGCGGCCGGAAAGCTTTGCGGAATGTTGCGATCGCTTGCGCCGCAAACGCTCGTCCTGCTGGTCAGCCATCAGTTGGCGCCGCTGCAGGCACTGGATGTTTCCTTTTTTTTCATGGATCAGTCGTTTTAAAAGGCGAAGGGGGGCAACCCCTTCGCCTTTTTGCAGGGACTATTTTTGACAGAAAAACGTTTTTCTTTTTAAAAACAAGGCCTATTTATGAAATTGCTATGAATTTAACATTCTTCCTCTTGAAAAGCGTTGAAAAGTTCGATATAATGATATCTGTGGAAAATTTGGTTTTTGTAAACAAAAATTCCAAATAATGAAGCTGAAATCGGCGAATACCGGTTTTGAAAGGAGAGTAAAAAGTATGGCACTGACGAAGAATCCAAATGTATTAAAATGGCTGGATGAGATGGTCGCGCTCACTACCCCGGACCAGGTTGTCTGGATTGATGGCAGCGAGGAGCAGCTCAAAGCCTTGAGAGCTGAAGCAATCGCCACCGGCGAGATGGAGGAACTCAACCAGGAAAAACTTCCCGGCTGTCTGCTGCACAGAACCCGTCCCAGCGACGTTGCCCGCGTAGAGGGTAGAACCTTTATCTGCTCCCGGAAAAAAGAGGATGCAGGCCCCACCAACAACTGGGAAGATCCCAAGGTGATGTATGAAAAACTGGGCAAGCTCTTTAATGGTGTAATGAAAGGCCGTACCATGTACGTCATTCCTTACTCCATGGGTCCGATCGGCTCTCCCTTCTCCAAAGTCGGCGTTGAGCTGACCGATTCGATCTATGTTGTGCTGAATATGGATATCATGACCAGAATGGGCGCACAGGCGTTTGAGAATCTGGGCGACGAGTCCAATGACTTTGTAAGAGGTCTGCACTCCAAAGCAAACGTAGATGAGAATGAAAGATATATCGTTCATTTCCCAGAGGACAACACCATCTGGTCCATCAACTCCGCATACGGCGGCAACGTTCTGCTGGGTAAAAAATGCTTTGCACTGCGCATCGCTTCTTACCAGGGTAAGAACGAAGGCTGGATGGCTGAGCATATGTTGATTCTGGGTATCGAGAATCCGCAGGGCGAGGTGAAATATATCACCGCTGCCTTCCCGTCCGCCTGCGGCAAAACCAACCTGGCTATGCTGATCCCGCCGGAGATCTACAAAGAAAAAGGCTATAAAGTCTGGACAGTCGGCGACGATATTGCCTGGATGCGCATTGGTCCCGACGGTAGACTCTGGGCGATCAACCCGGAGAACGGCTTCTTTGGCGTAGCTCCCGGCACCAATGAAAAATCCAACCCCAATGCGTTGGCTTCTACCCGCAAGAATACCATCTTCACCAATGTTTGTCATAATCTGGATGACAACACTGTTTGGTGGGAAGGTCTGGACAAAAACCCGCCGAAAAACGCCATTGACTGGAAAGGCCAGCCGTGGGACGGCACCACTTCTACTGAAAAAGGCGCCCATCCAAACTCCCGCTTTACCGCTCCGGCAATCAACTGCCCCTGCATCAGCGATAAGTTTAACGATCCGCAGGGCGTGCCGATCTCCGCAATCATCTTTGGCGGTCGCCGCGCGAAAACTGCTCCGCTGGTTTACCAGGCAAGAGACTGGGAGCATGGCGTATTCGTAGGCTCTGTCATGGCTTCTGAGACCACTGCGGCTGCTTCTGGCGCTGTTGGCGTTGTCCGCCGTGACCCCATGGCAATGTTGCCTTTCTGCGGTTACCATATGGGCGATTACTTCCAGCACTGGCTTGACATGGGCAAAAAGCTGGGCGACAAAGCTCCGAAGATCTTCAACGTCAACTGGTTCCGCACCGACGATGAAGGCCACTTCATCTGGCCGGGCTTTGGCGACAACATGCGCGTGCTGATGTGGATTCTGGATCGTTGCGAAGGCAAAGCCGACGCGGTAGAGACTCCCATTGGCTACGAGCCCAAACCCGAAGACATCAACCTGGAGGGCTTGAATATCGATATCGAGACCCTCAAAGGCTTGCTGGATGTGGACAAAGAGCTCTGGAAAGAAGATGCTGCCGGCATCGAGGAATTCTACCAGAAATTTGGCGACAAGCTCCCCAAAGAGCTGAAGGCCGAGCTGGAAACCCTGAAAAAGAATCTGGACTAAGCGCTTGCCGCTTTGGTATGGGAAAGCCCTGGGAAGCCAGGGCTTTCCTGCTATTTGAAAAGGAGGAAGAAAGATGCTGCATCATCCGGTACAGCCTGCTGGCGGAAAAAGCATCCGCTGGAAAGGGATCGTCGCTCTGTCTATGGCAGCAGCCGGAATGATTTCTTTTGTCATTGCCATGTTGGCCGGCGCGTTTGTAATGGCGCGCAAAGGGGAATAGGTTCCAAAAAGAAAAGGGTATGGCATTCGCCATACCCTTTTTTATTGTTTATACTACTGCAGGCTGTACTGTTTTCAATGAATTTTTTGCGAAAGAAGCTCTTCTTCGATCATCTTTTTGGTTTTATAAATGCGGATTGCATATCGAAAAAACAGATTCTTGCCACAAGTGCCTGCGTTTGCCGCAATTTTTGTCCTCGGAGAAAAAACAGAACTTCCTCGCGTGCAGGAGCAGGCAGAACATGGACGTTGCTTTCGTCCCACAAAGACGCTTATTGCCCGATGGACGCCAAAACCGCTTTTCCTTGCAGAAAAGACTGGGGCAGATCCAGGATACGCTGATTTTGGCTGCCGCGAAACAGCAGTGTCAAGTCCCGCTGGGCCAAAACAAAGGGGCCGTCCACCAGAAAATCTCCTTGCTGCAACAATGCCATAATGTCAGGATTCTGTTCTTTTAACAGATCTTCAAATATACTGCCAGTATAAATAAATAGATTTAATCCTAATTTTTTGATCTCTTTTGCCAGCGGAAGCAAGGCCGCTGCTTGACACAGAGGCTCTCCGCCAGAAAAAGTTACACCGTCCAGCAGAGGATTTTTTTTGATTTCCGCCAGAATTTTTTCCGGGTCGCAGTCATATCCGCCGGAAAAATCGTGAGATTCGGGATTGTGACATCCCTCGCAGTGATGGGGGCAACCCTGCACGAAAACGACAAAACGAATCCCGGGCCCGTCCACAATGGATTCCCGGATGACTCCTGCCAACCGAATGGGGTTTGACATAAAGGTGCACATCCTTTCTCGACACAGGAAAATTACGGGTTTTTTACCTTTCAAATATCCGGAAAAAGAAGAAAAAACGGCATTTTTCTGTTTTTTTAGAGGAAAAAGGCGGGGAAAATCCCGCCCTTTTACAAGGCAAAACTGCCGAAAAACTGGGCGCGTCCTTGCCTTTGTGCAGTTATATCCGTATCCTCAGATTTGTTCTACACCGCTGGACATGGTATGCTTCACCCGATCGTGTTCCTCTGCCCGTTTGGCGTTGTTCCAATGGTCCATGGTACCGACCAGATAGCCTGTGATGCGGCGGATTCGTTCAAACGCTTCGTTTCCGTCGCCCTCATGCCGTCCGCAGCCGGGGCACTCGTTGTCGATAATGCCGGTATAGCCGCAGCAGGGATCTCGGTCTACCGGATGGTTGATAGAGCCGTATCCAATACCCGCTTCTTTCATGCAGCGGACAACCTTTTCGAAAGCATCCAAGTTCTTTAACGGATCACCATCCATTTCGATATAAGAAATGTGGCCGCCGTTGGTCAGGTTGTGATAGGGAGCCTCCAAACGGATTTTGTCAAAGGCGGAAATGTCGTAATACACCGGGATGTGGAACGAGTTGGTGTAATAATCGCGGTCGGTTACGCCGGGGATAATACCATATTTCTGCTTGTCAATGCGGACAAAGCGGCCGGAAAGGCCCTCAGCCGGCGTAGCGATCAGAGAATAGTTAAAGCCGGTTTTTTCGCTCATTTCATCCATGCGTTTGCGCATGTAGCCTACAATATCCAGTCCCAGATTCTGCGCTTCCTGCGATTCCCCATGGTGTTTGCCAATCAGCGCTTTCAGGCATTCGGCCAAGCCGATGAAGCCCACCGTAAGGGTGCCGTGCTTGAGCACTTCGCCCACTTCGTCGTTGGGACCGAGCTTATCAGAATCCAGCCAAACGCCCTGGCCCATCAAGAACGGGTAGTTGCGCACTTTTTTCGCCGCCTGGATTTTGTAGCGGGCCATCAGCTGATCGCAGACCAGGTCCAGCATGCGATCCAGCTGCTCAAAGAAGAAATCTACGTTGCCATTGGCTTTGATGGCCAGACGGGGCAGATTGACAGAGGTAAAGCTCAAATTGCCCCGGCCGCAGGTCACCTCGCGGGAGCGGTCGTAGTTATTGGACATTACACGGGTGCGGCATCCCATGTAAGCTACCTCGGAGTTGTAATCGCCTTCCTTATAATATTGCAGATTGAACGGTGCGTCCAGGAAAGAGAAGTTGGGGAACAGCCGCTTGGCCGATACCCGGCAGGCCAGCTTGAACAAGTCATAGTTGGGGTCTTCCGGATTGTAGTTGACCCCTTCTTTCACCTTGAAAATATGAATGGGGAAAATCGGCGTTTCGCCGTTGCCCAGCCCTGCGTCTTCCGCCTTGAGGATACATTCGATGACCATGCGGCCTTCGGGGGAGGTGTCGGTGCCGTAGTTAATGGAGGAAAATGGCACCTGTGCGCCGGCGCGGGAATGCATGGTATTCAGGTTGTGGACCAGCGCCTCCATTGCCTGGAAAGTAGAGCGATAGGTCTCTTTTTTCGCATTTTTCACCGCAAAGCGCTGGATTTTTTCAATCAGCTCTTCCGGGACGTATTTGGCCAACTCCGGCCCTTCATACGCATGATAGCCGTTGTCATCGGCTAAAACCGGCCACAGGCCGCTTTGCTTTTCCACTTCAGCCGCGATCTGCTTGGCAACAGCCTCGCCGTCTTCCAGGCCGCCCAGCAGTTCCAGCGCCCGGCCAACGTTGCGGGAATAAACCCGGCGGTAAGTTTTGCGCACACCCGGCGCCATGCCGTAATCGAAGTTGGGGATACTCTGGCCGCCGTGCTGGTCGTTCTGGTTAGACTGAATGGCAATGCAGGCCAGCGCCGAATAACTGGCGATATCATTGGGTTCCCGCAAAAAGCCGTGACCGGTGCAGAACCCGTCTTTAAACAGCTTGACAATATCAATCTGGCAGCAGGTAGTAGTCAGCGTATAGAAATCCAGGTCGTGGATATGGATATCGCCCTCGGCATGAGCCTTGGAAAAGACCGGATCCAGCACATACATTTCACAGAATTGCTTGGAGCCTTCAGAACCGTATTTCAGCATGGTTCCCATCGGGGTATCGCCGTCGATGTTGGCGTTTTCCCGCTTGATATCGTTATCTGCCGCGGGCTTAAAGGTCAGATCCTCGTAAATGCGCATCAGTTTGGTATTCATGTCGCGCACGCGGGTGCGTTCCGCACGGTAGAGGATGAATTCCTTGGCGGTACGGGCATGTCCGTTTTCAATGAGGACTTTTTCCACCGCATCCTGCACCTGCTCCACCGCAGGGCGGGTTTCGTGCAGCTCGTCAGTCAGGTAGGCGATGACTTTTTGAGTCAGCTCTTCGGCCATTTCCCGGTCGTTGCCGCCTAAAACCTGCGCGGCTTTGTAGATGGCGTCGGTAATCTTGCTCGGGTCAAAAGGTACCTGCCGCCCGTCGCGTTTGACAATCGTTTCGATCATGTTACAACTTCCTCTCCGTATGATCCCAATAAACTGTGCATTATAAAAGACAAAAGAAAACACTGCGGCACAGGGATTCCTAGCTGAAAATATCCTTGCTGTATACTATTCGTACGGTTATACATAAACTGTCACCACAATATGTTGTGGTTTTGCGAACAGCTTTTATTGTATAGCGGCACAGGGGAAATGTCAATAGCACAGCAAGATTTTACCCGCTTCCCCAAATCTTTGACGTTGTGCACAAAATCACGGGGCAGAGAAAATGGATTTACACAAGGGCCAGCAGCCCCATTCCGAAAAGGATGACGCCGCCCAGCCAGGACAGGTCAAAGCAGGCGCGGCCGGCTGCTTTTCTTCCGGCCAGGCTGCCGGTGAGAATGCAGATCAGATTCATTCCGGCGGAACAGAAAAACACCGCCCAGGGGGAAAGGCCGGAAAATCCGCCGCCCAGCCCTGCAGCCAGCCCGTCGCTGGACAGGGCGAGGGCCAGCGCGACGGATTCGGCTGCGGACAGAACACTAGAACAATCGGTGTCCGCTGTGGCAGGATCTGCCCAAACCCGCAGCAGAAAGCGCATCCGCAAAAAAGAGAAGGAGAGTTCCCTGCCCGGTTGAGGCAGGCGGCGTACCAGGCGCTTTATAGCACTGTCAAACAGTTTCAAAAGCCCCAGTCCGCACAGCAGAGCGCAGGACAGCCATCCAGTCAGCCCAGCGGGCAGGTAAGGGGTGAGCCATCCGGCCGCCAGCATGGAAAGGGACAGCGCAGCGGAGGAAACCAGCGACAGTACCAGCGCGGAAAGGGCCGGAATCCGGATTTGATCAATGCCAAAGCCGAAAGCCGCCGCAAAGGTATCGATACAGACCGCGGCGCAGAGAAAAAAGATGTGAAGAAAAGAAATCCAGAACGGTTCCATTGCATTTGCCTCCATTCTGCAGCTCCCGGGTTGAAAAACAGCCGACCAGCGCTTCTTTGCCCATTCTATGCCGCAGTGCGGAGAATGGTTCCCACGCGCTCTTGCAAAGGATGGGAAAATGGAGTAAGCTAACCATAGAATCTGCCCTGGACGGACAGGGCGTGGAGAGGAGAATCATCATGGGAGTGTTTCGGTTTGGAATCATGGGCGCTGCAAAAATCGGCGCAAAATTCTGCGACGCGGTCAGCCGCCTGCCCCAGGCGCAGGTAGCGGCGGTAGCCAGCAAGAGTCAGGAGCGGGCGGATGCATTTGCCAAGGCAAACGGAGTGCCGTCGGCTTATGGCGACTATCGCCGGATGCTGGAACTTCCGGACATCGACGGGGTATATATTGATACGACCAACAACTTCCACTATGAAAATATGCTGCTGTGTTTGGAATACGGCAAGCCGTTTTTGTGTGAAAAAGCGTTTACCATCACGAAAGAGCAGGCGCAGGAGGTGTTTTCCAGGGCGGAAGAAAAGGGACTTTTTACCATGGAGGCCATGTGGAGCCGTTTTACCCCTGCGGTACAGAAAGCCAAAGCGTGGATCGACGGCGGCAGAATTGGGCAGATCGACCTGGCCAGCTACAATTTTTGCTTTGTGTCCGGCTCCGATGCTGCCCACCGGCTCAACGCGCCGGAACTGGGCGGCGGAGCCAACCGGGATATTGGGGTTTACGCGTTTGAGATCCTGTCTTATCTGATCAACCAGCCGCTGCTGGAGGCTAAGACCATGGTCAACCGGTTCTCCTATGGCTCCGATTGCACCGATGGGATGCTTTTACGCTTTGAGCATGCGATTGCCACAACGCAGGTGAGTTTTCGGGCCATTGCGCCGGAGACCGCGTGGTTTTGCGGCGACCGGGGTAGCATCCAGCTTTTGGGCGGGCACAAAGGCGGCGGCGCGGTGCTGTACGGGCCGGACCGGCAGGAAATCGAGCGGTTTATTCCGCCGGAGGAAAACGGGTTTGTGTATGAGATTGAGGAATTTATCCGGGGCGTGCGGGAAGGACGGCTGGAAAGCGATGTCATTCCCCATCGGGACACGCTTTTGTGCATGGAGCTGTTTGATTTGTGCGACCGGGAAAATCCGCAGGAGAAGTAGAAAATGCCGCAGCTGGAATTAACAAGAGGAGAATACGGGCTGGAGGGGGAAATCCGCCTGCCGGCCTGGGAACACTGGCAAATACAAGAACAGGCGCGGCCGATCCGAGTGGATTTCGGCGGCGACCGGGTAGAGGAAGGACTGGAGCTGACAGAAAGCTACCGGACGGCGCTGGCTTATATTTTCGCTGGGCAGGAGCAGATCCAAAATGCCATTCTGATGGGGATTTTGGAGCATCTGGCACAACAGGAGGACGACCTTTTGAGCGACGCGATGGAGGATGATTTTGCCCTGTCCGGAATGCCCTATGCCCATGAGCCGGCAGACCTGCTGGGAGAGTTACAGCTGGAGGAAATCCACATACTGCCGGTGGAGAGGAACGGCCTTTGCTATATAGGTTATGCCTTTGGCTGCCGCTGGGATGAGGACGGAATCGGCGTTATGACCTGCGGCAGCAGGGTGGTCGAAGTGGGGAGCCGGGATACGGCGCTGCTGTGCTGGCTGGCAGAGGACGACCTAAGACATTTTCATTGACTTTTGACGTTGCCGATTCTATAATGAAAGAGCAGAAAAGAGTCTTTTCCGGCTTTTTCAAGGGCCGGAAGCAAGGTTAAAATGTGAGGAGAAAACAGAATGAGCCAGTTGAATCGTACCCGCGTTAACAATGTGCTGAAAAGAATGGCGGAAGCAGGCGTCGAGCAGATGATCGTCACCTCCCCCATCTCCATCTTTTATCTGACCGGCGAGATGGTCCACCCCGGAGAGCGCTGTCTGGCGCTGTACTTAAACACCGATGGAAATGTGACGCTGGTGGTCAACCAGCTGCACAACTATATCAAGCTTGATGGGGCCAAAGTGGTCTTTTTCCATGACACCGAGGATCCGGTGGCGATTCTGGCCAAAGAGGTCAAGCCCGGCAAATTGGGCGTGGATAAGGAATGGCCGGCCCGCTTCCTCATTCATATGATGGAGCTGCGGCCCGACGCGCCGGTGATGAACGGCTCGATTTTCGTGGATATGACCCGCATGGTCAAGGACGCTGAAGAACAGGAAAAATTGCGCAGATCCTCTGCGATGAACGACCGGGTGGTGGCCAAATCCATTGAGGCGATCCAGGAAGGGTTGTCAGAAGTGGATCTGGCTGAGAAGGTCAATGAATTTTTCGCGGCGGAGGGCGCCGCAGTCAAAAGCCTGTGCATCGTGGCTTATGGCAAATACTGCGCCATCCCGCACCACGGCCCGTCTAAGGAAGTGTTCCTGCAGCCGGGAGACAATGTGCTGTTTGACATCGGCAAAAACCTGGACGGCTATTACAGCGATATGACCCGTACTGTCTGCTACAAATCGGCTACAGATTTGCAGCGCAAGATCTATGATCTGGTGCTGGAGGCTAACATGGCGGCCATTGCGGCGGTGAAGCCCGGCGTTCGGGCCTGCGACGTGGATGCGGCGGCGCGCAATGTGATTGCCAAAGCGGGATACGGCGAGTACTTTACCCATCGTACCGGCCATAATATCGGCATTGAAGTCCATGAATGGCCGGATATCAGCTCCACCAATGAAATGCCGCTGGTTCCTGGCATGTGCTTCTCTATCGAACCCGGCATTTATCTGCCTGATTCGGTGGGCGTGCGGATTGAGGATCTGGTTATCGTAACGGAGAACGGCTGCGAAGTGCTCAATCATTACACCAAAGATTTCCAGATTGTTGGCTGATTGCCAGAACGGTAAAAGGCAGTCTTTGCATATTAGAATTTATACCCGATTCTCCCAAAGAGGAAAATGGGAGAGGCTGAACGCCGGCAAGAGCTGTTTTGGCTTTTGCCGGCGTTTTGTTTACAATCAAATGACGAGATAAAAACGAGCTGGCCGTGGGAAAAAGGGCGCAAAATTTTCGGTGAAATGCGGACAAAATTTCCCACAGCGTCCAAGTCGGCAGAACACAGGGATGTGTCTGATTTGATTTCCTGCCGCGCTTTACATTGCAAGGTGGGTATATTATACTGAAAAAGGAAAGGGCGGATACAGATGGAGCAGGATACGGTGAAAGTGGTAAAGCGCACCATTGGGCTGGTGTTGATTTTGGCGGCGGCAATGGGCATCGCCGGTATTCTGCTGGAAATTTTCGGCAGTCCATGGGGCGCGTCCGGAGCGCAGAAGGCTGCCCAGGCATATGTAGAACAAACCTACCCGGAGCAGGAGTTTCAGGTGGACAAGGCCGCATACAGTCTGTCTGTGCATGGTTATGAGGCGCGAGTAGAACACGCACAAAAAGAGGATGTATTTTTTACGGTAACGGTAAAGGACGGGCAAATTGTTTCAGATAGCTATCAAGCGGATGTAAGGGAAAAGGGGAATACGGTCCGGCGGCTGGAAGAGGACTATGCACAGATGGTGCAGCAGCGGCTGGAAGAAGCGGATCTGTCCGTTTCGGTGCGGGCTGCCGTTCACCTGGAGCGGACGAGTTTGGAACAGGTGCAGCTGGGAATGGCATTTTCTTTGGAAGATACTCTGCAATACAGCTTGATGCTGGAGGGCAGTACCGCCGATATGCCGACTTTGGACCAGGCTTCTCAGCTGCTGGGAGAGGTTTATCGTCAGATGGAAGCCGCAGGATACGAATTTTCTTTTTATGGGGTACAGCTGGAGAAGGATGGTGCAGCAGTCGCGGTGGCACAGGTGGCGCCGTCTCAGATCAAGGGCGGAAATTTGGCGCGGATTTTGCAGCTGGCAATGGAAGAAAATGCGGAAAGCGGCATCTATGTTTCTGTAAGGGTTCCATTAGAGAACATATCATAAAATATCCTCATATCCGAAGATACAAGGACATTCATTAAGCACAAAGATATTGCTTCATCTGCGCTTTGTTTTTTCTCTTGCAATTACAACAGAGTTCCTTGCCGCCGAAGCGTTGCAATGCTCCATCGCCCCAATCTGGTAGTAGTTCAAGTCATAATCATAGTAGAGCAGAAAACGCCGCTTTTGAATTTCTGGTAGCTCGTCAATCAGACGATAGAGCAGCTTGTCACGCTCTTTATCCATGAGCAGTTCATCAAGACTTTTCGGCAATCTCAATACCCGTCTGTTCAGCGTTTCATCCCATACCTCGCTAAACTCCCTATGACGCTCATCCCATTGCTGAAGATTTCCGTTTCTTCCTTCTATCTGCCGAAACTCAATAAAGAATTGTTTGGACACTTCTAATTCGTGACAATTTCCCTGCCTGTCCTTAAAACCGATAAAGTACCTTGTACCGTTCTTTGTGATTTCTTCTTTCAGCGTGTATGCCTTTTTCCGATATGCCATTGTCTTTCCTCCCGAAAAAAATGAGTAAGAGGATTTCTCTCCTCACCCATTAGCCCGTGGGAAAGTGCTTTGTATTAGATGCTCTGCTGCCATTGCGGCAGGCATCTCTCTGGCGGCTGCTGTAAAGTTGTCAAGATACGATGGCAAACTTGCCCCTTACCTTATAGCCCATGTGGATAGCCGCTTTTGGAAACTGTGTTCTGATTTTTTGAAAAAATATAGCACCTGCAACTACCCGTTTCTTCTCGGATAGTTGCAGGTGCTTCAAAATTTAAACTGTCATTCTGCCATGTTTTGTGTGATGTATCCCTTTACTGTGTATCGCCCGACTTGACCATTCACTTTGGAAAAGTAGTGGACATACTATTATAGCCAAACGACGGAAGACGAAAGGATTCAATATCGCAAAAATATTTTCGTAAATTTCTCCTAATAGCCGAACTTTCTGTTTACATTCTAAATGATAAATTTAAAGCATCGTCACAGGTTTCCTGTTTCACTCATATACTAAAATGGAAGGGAGGTGAGCTATGTGAATAGAAACAGCTATGGCTGCCGTACTCCTGACATAAGGGATTATGGGTCGGAACCGCTTATTGTGAACATCGACTGTTTTACGAAACAGAATCCATATTATAGGACCGCATTATGGACAGGTAAACATCTTCAAGTAACACTGATGAGCATACCTGTCCACGGAGATATTGGGCTTGAAATACACTCTGATGTTGATCAATTTATACGTATTGAAGACGGATGTGCTCTTGTTATGATGGGAAAAAATAAAACTCTTTTGAACTATCAGCAAAGAGTAAACAGCAATTACGCTGTAATCATTCCCGCAGGAACATGGCACAATATTATCAATATAGGGAATACCCCGTTAAAGCTGTATTCAATTTATGCACCGCCGCAACATCCATTTGGTACGGTTCATGAAACGAAAGAGGCAGCAGAAGACGCCGAAAAATATTGATTATTTCAACAAAAGAAAAGCTCTGAATTTCATATCATATGAAGTTCGGGGCTTTTCTTATTATGTTTTAACCTGTATTCTCTAATGAAATTTCACTTCGGAGCAGCCGGAGGACGAATTGGGCATTGCGTCGGGCGCAGAAGCATAAACCGGGTGAATAAACAA
Source organism: uncultured bacterium (assembly GCA_934875375.1). GTDB lineage: Bacteria > Bacillota > Clostridia > Oscillospirales > Ruminococcaceae > UBA3818. Next base: position 133,973 of record CAKXHL010000002.1, on the reverse strand, counting down.
AGATCATATGAAAAAAGAGCCATTTTCAAAGCGGCTCTTTTTTTATTTGTAGAAAAGAATGAAACGGAAACCGGTCAAACAAAGCAATTTTACTTGCGCGTTATGTAAAATTCATGTAAAATAATAGTCGAATGAAGAAGAAACGAATAAGAAAAGTATGGGAGTGATTCGTTTGACAGTGACGTCTGTCATTACCCTCTGCGGCGGAATCGGCCTGTTTTTGTATGGGATGAAACTTTTGAGCTCCTCTTTGGAACGAATCGCCGGCGCGGGTTTGGAAAAAACACTGGAAAAGCTGACCAGCAATCGGCTGAAGGGGGTTGCGCTGGGTGCAATTGTTACAGCGGCCATCCAAAGCTCTGCGGCTACGGCCATTATGGCGGTGGGGTTCGTCAATGCCGGGATTATGAAGCTGGTGCAGGCGGTTCCTGTAATTTTGGGGGCGAACATCGGTACTACCGTAACCGGGCAGATCCTTCGTTTAGGCGATATTTCCAATGATAATATTTTTTTAATGCTGCTGAAGCCGTCTTCTTTCGCGCCTTTGTGCATTGCCGTGGGCGCAGCGATTCTTTTGGTATCAAAGAAAAAAAGGGCCAAGGATTTCGCCTCGATTCTGATTGGCTTTGGCATTTTATTTGTCGGTATGACCACGATGGAAACGACGCTGGCTCCATTAAAGGATTCTGAACAATTCCAGCGGATTTTCTTTTTATTTAAAAATCCGCTTTTGGGCGTAGCGGTAGGCGCGCTGATTACGGCGATTCTGCAAAGTTCTTCGGCTTCTGTTGGCGTTTTGCAGGCAATTTCTTCTACCGGTACCGTGACTTTTTCCATGGCGGCGCCGATTATCATGGGACAAAATATCGGCAAATGTGTTACGGTTTTGATCGCCAGCATCGGCACCAGCAAAAAGGCGAAACGGGCGGTTTATATTGATCTGATTGTCAATATGCTGGGCGCGGCGTTCTTTTTAATTGTGGTATACGGCTATCAGGCCCTAGTGGGATTCCCTTTCTGGGACGATGTGGTAAACCGCGGCAACATTGCCGATTTCCATTCGCTGTTTAACATTGTCACCTGCGTTTTGGTGTTCCCCTTTACCAACCAACTGATTCAATTCTCCCGGCATTTGGTGAAAGACGGGGAGGCTTCTAAAATTGAAGAGGGACTGGCGGCTCTCAATGATATTTTCCTCAATACGCCTTCAGTTGCTTTGGAACAGTGTAAAAAAGCGATTTTAAGCATGGGTGAAACCGTACAAGAAAATTTTGAAATCGCTGTGAGGCTGTTTGAGAAATACGATGAGAAAAAGGTGCAGAAACTGGAGGAAAATGAAAAGTTTTTGGATCGTACCGAGTCGGTTATGGTCGATTACCTGCTGAAGATCACCGCCAAGGATATCAGCATAACAGACAGCCGCCTGGCCACTGAGATTATGCACTCGGTCAGCGATTTTGAGAAGATCGGCGACTACTGCGGCAGTTTGGCGGAAGAGGCAGAGCGGCATCATGAACAAAGCGTTGCGTTTTCCACTGACGGAAAACGGGAATTTACCTATGCGGTGGAAGCTGTGAGAACAATCATTGGGATGACGGTTCAGGCCTATGGAGAGGAAAATGCAGTAATCGCCGCGCGGGTGGAGCCGCTGGAGGAGACGGTGGACCTGATGGAGGAGACCTTGAAGAACAAGCATATCGAGAGGCTGCAAAACGGCACCTGCAGCACCAAAAGCAGCATTTCCTTTGTAGAAGTGCTCACCGCCATGGATCGGATTGCCAGCCACTGCGCCAATATAGCGCTGCATTTGACCCAGCGTTTGAGCAGTGACGGCAGCTTTGACGCACATGCCCATCTGCGCAATTCCCACGACGGTGTGCCGGATGAATATAAGGCGCTGTGCCACTATTATGAATCCAAATATCTGGAGCCGGTAAAATAGATCAGGTGATTTTGCCGCCTGCTTTGCTTTTTGCAGAAGCAGGCGGCTTTTTTGTGATTGTCCATGTCCGAAAGAAGATGTTTTGAAAAAGTCCGGAAACACGCCAATCCTGTCGATAAGATATGGCAGGCGGAACTCTTGCATAAGTGGAAAAGCTGAAAAATAGAAAGGAAAGAAGATTTTCCAGCGCTTAACGGCCAAACGACAAAATGCAGAAAAAGCTTGACAAATATTGACTACAAGTGTAGACTGAATATAAACTACACTTGTAGTCAACAAGGAGGAGGACATGAAACAGATCAGAATATCCGATGCGGAACTGGTGCTGATGGAGCATATTTGGGAAAAAGAAGGGATCCGGGCAGCGCAGCTGGTCCAGCTGGAAAAAGCCCAAATGGGCTGGAGTCGGAATACCACATACACGCTGCTGACCCGCATGGTGGAAAAAGAGATTATCCGGCGGGAAGATCCGGGATTTTGCTGTACGGCTTTGGTGAGCAAGGAGCAGGTTCGCGCCGGGCAGACCCATACGCTGATTGACAAGCTGTATGAAGGGTCCCGGCAGATGTTTTTGGCATCCTTTTTAAAGAGCGAGAAAATTTCCGCAGCGGAACTGGAAGAAATTCGCCGCATGATTGAGGAGGAAGAGAAATGACCGGCCTGTTTTCTACGGTTTTGAACATGAGCCTGATCGGATCTTTTACGGCGGCGGCCGTGCTTTTGATCCGCTGGTTCCTAAAAGGGAGAACACCCCGGTGGATCAGCTATGCGCTGTGGGCAGTGGTGTTGATCCGTCTGTTGGTACCGGTATCCTTTTCCGCACCGGTGAGCCTGTTTTCCCTGCTGCCTTCCCACCATGCGGATACGGTGGGCACAAGCGGGAGGATTTCCCGGCTGGAATGGAGTATGACCGGCAGCGAGGCTCGGCCCCAGTCTCCGAATGAAACGGTGCTGCCGGCCGCCGGAGGATTTCAGCAGGATAACTGGCTGTCTGGCGGCCAGAATGGCGGGACAGATACGCCTGAGGCAGAAAATCATCAGCCGATGGCCGCCCAAACGGCAGGCTGGCAGGCGACGGCGGCGATCATATGGATTTGCGGCGCGGCGGCGTTAAGCGGATTTTTGATTCTGCACTATATTCTCTCCGCAACACGGCTGCGGCGGCTTCGTCCACTGCCGGAAAATGACAAAATACGGCGGGCGAAGCAACTGCTCCCCTTGCGCCGGCAGGTGCGCGTCTGCTCCTGCCGTATGTTTGCTACGCCAGTGGTGTTTGGACTGTTCCGGCCCCGTATTGTTCTGCCGCGGGGATTTGACTGGGAGGACACAGCGGCTCAGCATATTCTTCTGCATGAGAGGGTGCATATTGGCCGGTGGGATAACCTGGTCAAGGTTGCCGCTACGGCGGCGGTATGCGTCCACTGGTTTAACCCGTTGGTCTGGGTTTGTTTTCGTTTCAGCTCCGATGATATGGAAGCTTCCTGCGACGAGCGGGTGCTGAAAATTTTGGGAGAAGACAGCCGTAAAGATTATGCGCGCAGCCTTCTTTCCATGGCCGAAGCGCAAAACAGGAGAATGGGGGTTCTGCCGTTTTTGGCCTTTGGCGAAAGCAATTTAAAACAGAGGGTGGGAAATATTTTGAAATATCATAGAAAAACCCTGCTTTCGGTTTTGGCAGCGTTACTGGCGGTTTTGCTGGTAGGATGTTCCTTGCTGGCCAATCCCTCCGTTTCACAAGATCCGTCTGATGCCGACGATGGGCAGGATGCGGCCCAAAGCCAGGGGCAGTCTTCCCAGGTAAGTCAGCCGGATCAGCCGCAGGAACCGGGAGTTGCGGTAAAGGATCCGGAAAATATGACGCTGTATATTTTCCGACAGCCGTGGGCACGTGCACCGGGATCGGACAAAGAGGTTTCTCCATTTTATTTTCCGTTGCCGCGTTCGGGCGTCAGCCGGATCACAGCATCCTGGCTGCGGGAGCAGGTGGCCGGGCAATTATACCAGGATCTTCCTTTAAAGGAGATTACAGTAGAAGGCAAGACGGCTACGGTTTCCATGGAGGACAGCGCGGAAGTGCAGTTTGCAGGGACGGACGGAAACGGCGAAGATTACCTTTCCTCGGTGGCGATGACGCTGCTGCAAAACTGTGAGATTGATACGGTGCGTTTTACGGTAGAAGGAAAACCGTACCCCTCTCCGGCGGAAGAACAGGCCTATGTGCCTGCCCCGCTGGCGATGCCGCCTGTGAGCCAACAGAAAATCGAGGCGCTGTATGATACGGTGACGCTGGAGCAGCTGCAGGCGAATCAAAAGGCGGCCGGCGAGAGCGACAGTGCGCAAAATCCCATCGACCGGTGGGATTTACAGGGCGATGCTACGGCAAAAGAAATTTTGGACACGATTTTTCGTGCGACCATCTGGAACAATGTTCCGGAGGCGGAGTTCGACTCTATTGAAGAAGCACCCAATTCCTTTTTGCTCAACGCCGCTTATTTCCAGGCACCGTATATTTTCTGGTATCAAAACGGTACCGAACCCAACACCATTGCGGATTTTGCGGTGCTGACTCCGCTGGTAAACGACTGGCAATGCATCCCCCATCCTATTTTGGAGCAAACGGCGCGGCAGATGTTTGGCGATGCGGTGCGCATTGTGCCCGAAAAGCCGCAGTACGGTTATTATTCAGAATACGCCATGGCCTACACGCCCCGGCATATGGGCGGATGGTACCCGGATATCTTTTTGCTGGACTACGCCGAGCAGGGGGATACGGTAGAGGCTACCGTGGCCTACGGAAGGCTGTTTGGCAGTGCGAATAACGCGATGAAAACGCTGACCGATATGGATGAGGAATCCTCTATCCGAAACCGCGAGCAGCGGCACCGGTTTACGCTGCAAAAAACAGCGGACGGCTACCGCATCACCGGTTATCACGCGGTGGATACGCAGCGGGATATGGTTTCCCGTGCGCCAAGCTACTATACGTATACGGCCATCTGCGGTGGGCTTACCTTTTTTGATTGGGCCGGGGTACAAAATCTGACGCCGGATCAGCTTTATGGATGGCTGATCGCCGGATACGGCCCCGGCGTCAACGACACGGAGCTGCCTGCCGATACGGTAGAACGATACTATTATGCCTATACCGGTTACCATCTGGAAAATCCGGAAATCCTGCGTCAATCGCAATACTACGATGCGCAGAGCGAAACCTACCGGGTGCAGGGCGTAGAGGGCGTGATCGGCGCCGACGATTCCAACCGCCAATACTGGTGCGATTACGCAGAGGTGACCTATCCGGACGAAAACACGGCGTTGGTGCCGGTAAAGGTATACGCTGACGAAAGCAGATCCCAACTGCTTGCGGATGGCGTGATCAAGATGAAATATCAGGAGAACCCCAGCGATCCCTGGGGAGTAGACGGCTTTTCTTCCAACTAGCTGCCCTGCCGGGGCGAAAAAGAAAACCGGGCGCGCGTAACGTTCCCCTGAACCGCATCCGCCTGGAAAAGTGGCTACAGGCCGGTGGCTCACGAAAAAAGCCGCGGGACGAAACTTCGTCCCGCGGCTTTTGGCAACGTTTTTATTAGGCCAGATCCAGCATGGTCAAAAGCAGATTGGCCGAATGGTCGGCGGCAATGGTTTCAAACGTGTCGAAAGACATGCCCGCGTCGCCGTTGGCGTTATCCGACATGCTGCGGATTACTAGGCAGGGGATCTGGTTGGAATAAGCCACCAGGGCGATGGCGGCGCCTTCCATTTCCACACAGTCAGGATGGGTTCTCTCGATGATGCTGCGGCGAAGCGCCTCATCATCTACAAAAATGTCTCCGGTGGCGATGCGGCCCAGTTTATATTGGTATTTGCGCTGCGGCATCTGCTCCAGCGCCCGCTGTGCTAAAGCAATCAGCCCCGGATCCCCCGGAAATTTGCTGGTGTGGGGGTGGTAATCCTCCATGATTTCCCAATCAAAGTCGTGAAAAACAAGATCCTGGGACAGGACGATATCTAAAACGTTCAGATCGTCGCAGGTGCAGCCTGCCACGCCGGTATTGATCATATAATCCACATGATATCGCAGCGCCAGCGTTTGCGCGCACATAGCGGCGTTGACTTTGCCGATTTCGCTGCAGCACAGAACAACATCTTTTCCGCGGATTTTACCCGACTGGTAGGTAAGCCCTGAGACAATTTCTTCTTTCGCATCGACCATCTGCGCTTTCAGCAGGGCGATTTCTGACGGCATTGCGCCGATGATTCCCCAAATCATTCTATGGTTCCCCTTTTGCATTTTTTGACATTGTATCAATTTTTGCATGTGATTGCAAGATTTTCAGAAAAAAGATTGCTTATCTGGTATTATAATGTTATACTACCAATAAGAATGAGCCATCAAAAGGGAAAGAGGGATTTTATGAGTTTTGAATCGGTAAAAGCGAAAAATCCGGGTGTGAAAATGTATTTGGTCACTGACCCGGCGTTTCAAAAATACGGCCGCGTGATAAAGGGATATGATTTCTCGTCTTACGTAGCATACCTGAAAGATCATACCGCTGTACCGGAGACTGGTAACCAGTATGTAGCGTCGATTCCGGAGATGGAAGAAATGCCCATCACCAAAGAAGTGGAGCATTATCTTTATGCTGGCATGCCGGTTCAGGTGGGATACTGCAACGGAAACGGATCCTTGCTCAATGCGTTTGAGTATCACAAATGCTCCGAGGTCAGCGTAGGCCCCACCGATATGGTTTTTATGATGTATAAAGTGGAAGACCTTTCTGCCGAGGGAACAGTAGATTCCAAAGACGTAGTGGCGTTTTATTGTCCGGCAGGCGTGGCGGTAGAAATCTATCCCCACACGCTGCATTACGCCCCCTGCAAGGTGGAAGACGGCGGTTTTAAATGTCTGGTTATTTTGCAAAAAGGCACCAATGCACCGATCGAAAAGCCTGTGAATCCGGTGAACCACGAAGACCGGCTGATTATGGCCCGCAATAAATGGGCGTTTGGCCACAAAGACAGCTCGGTGGTTGCGACCCGCGGCGGTTTTGAAGGGATTCTGGGAGAAAACACCTGCATTCAGTACTAAAATGAAAAAATCTCCTGTGCCTGGGAACCGGCGGGGAAATACAAAAACGATCCTGTAAAAAGCGGGATCGTTTTTTGCTTGATACGCCTGTTCGACTTGTTTTGCCCGCAGGACAGAGTAAACTGATATGGGATTCTTTTGCTTGTGGTAAAATAAATAAATATTTTCTATTATATTGAAAATTATTATTTGTTATGCTAAAATAAATAAAAAGGCGGCTTTGCTGCCCTTTTCCTTTTTGCAAAGGAAAAGCCGGTTCCGGAAGGAGTATGATTTATGGAAACCAGAATGCGTGAGATCCATGCAAGAAATGCGAACAAGGTGAAAATCGGCGTGATTCCCGGCCATTTTGCCACGAACCATTCCCATGTCAACTATTATGTGGATATGACGGCGGTTAAGACCAGTTCTGCCATTGCAAGGGAAGCGGCTTCTTTGTTGGCGCAGGAGTATATGATGGGGACGAATATCGATACCATCGTATGCCTGGAAGGGACGGAAATGCTGGGCGCGTTTCTGGCACAGGCGCTGAGCGATGCGAGCATCCCGATTTTAAACGCGGGGCATGACATCAGCGTAATTACCCCGGAGCTGAATGCCAGCAATCAGATGATCTTTCGGGACAATACCCAGAAAAAAATCTGGGAAAAGCATGTGTTGCTTTTGATGGCATCGGTTTCTACCGGAAAGACCATTAACCGCGCGGTGGAATGCTTGCAGTATTACGGCGGAAAGCTGGTGGCTATTTCGGCTATTTTCAGTGCCGCTGCTGAAAGCAGAGGGATCAAGATCAATTCGATCTTCTCGCCGGGAGATTTGCCGGAATATCAAAGCTATGGAACAGGGGACTGCCCTTTGTGTGCCGCCCGCAAAAAGGTGGATGCAATCGTGAACAGCTACGGATATTCTAAAATCTAAAAGAAAAGCCTCCTGTAAAAAAGGAGGCTTTTTCATTCAGGAAACAAAAGGCAAGGCAGAAGGAGCCTGTATGGGCTCTTTCTGCCTTTTATAGAAATTATGATTTAAGAGGAAAAACATTGTCCGTCCGCGAAAGGGAGAGTGCGCCCGGACAAGGGGACAGGGATTTTCAGCGTTTCAGCGCTACTGCACCAGCGGCGGCCAGAGACACAATACCTAACGCAACGGCCATATTGCCATAATCGACAGCACCGGTATCGGGATTGTCTTTGTCCGTATCACTGGAGGCAGAGGGATCAGAGCTATTATCTACGGTGGCATTATACAAGCTCACGTCCAGCGCAATGTCGGAGACGACAACGCCTTCTATCGCTCTGGTGCTGTATTCCCAGCATTCGGAATCTTCGTCCCAGTCAAACTTGTCAGAGACCAGTTTTCCGTCGATAACAGCATAGACATAAGCATCTTCATCTGCCGGGGCGTGGAGAATACCGGTATAGTCAAATTCCGGTGCGCCGGGGAAGAAGATCATCTCCAAGTCCGCATCTTCGTAGGTGGTAGCCATGGTTTTGTTGGAGGTTTCATAGTAGACATTGACAGCCGTTTTAGAGCTATTTTTCACCGAGTACCAGAACATGGTGTCCTCAAAGTACAATTCGGCATAATCCACATCACTGCCAATAACGGCCAGCGATTCGATATTGATGTCATCGGTGTAGTTATCGTAGGAAGCACCTTCTGCGCCGTTGTGCGCTTCTTTCAGGTCTACGGTATAGACTGCTTCGCCGTAATCGTCTTCCTCAATGTTGTTGTCGCAGATCTCGGCCCACTGTTGGATGATGTCCACAGAAACCTGGGCAACGGTGTATTTGCTGTCTTTCTTCAAGGTAATGGTCCAAGTGGCTTCAGTTTCATCCGTGAGGTAAGTTTCTTTGGTGACAACTTTTACTTTATATACGCCATTCTGTTTTACAATGGCGTAAGAATCAATCATTTTGTCACCGGACTCTTTGATGGAAACGGTCAGATGCTTTGCAATGTCGTCATCGGTCAGCATGCCGGAATCGTCGTTTTCATCCATGATGGTGTAATAGTAGACAGCGCCGGGCTTATCGGGGGTAGCATCCTTTTCGCCGCCCAAATCGCCAAAGCCCAATTCGTATTTTTTGTCCTCGTCGTTGTCGACGGTGGTGCCGGCCGTTGTGTTTTCCGCTTCAACCTCTTCGGCGAAAGCAACGGCGCCGAGGCTTAATGTCAGCACAACAGCCAACACACATGCTAAAAATTTTTTCATGGTAAATTTCTCCTTTTTCTTTTTTGTTTGAAAGGGCAGCCTAACCGGCATTTCCTCCAAAGCATATATTCAGTATAGGAGTGCCTTGTGAGAGCCATGTGCGATTTATTTGACGATTTGCTGTCGTTTAGGAAAAGAAAAGATGAAAAATGCCAGAAAAAGACAACAAAAAAGGCTGCCATACGGCAGCCTTTTCGTTCTTACTTTATGCGATTTGGAGAGACACAAAGCAAAGATCAGTCAGCAACTGAAATTATTTCTTCAGAGCAACTGCGCCAGCAGCAGCCAGAGAAACAACGCCCAGAGCAACAGCAACGTTTACAAAGTCAACAGAACCGGTTCCGGGGTTGTTTTTGTTGTTGTCTTTGCCGCCGATGGTGGAGTTGTATTTGCTAACATCCAGTTTGATGTCAGAAACAACAACGCCCTCGATTTTCTTAGCGTTCATTTCCCAGCACTCAGCCTCTTTGTTCCAAGTGAATTTGTCTTCAACCAGTTTGCCGCCGATTACAGCGTAAACAAAGGCATCCTTATCGTAAGGAGCATGCATAACACCAGTGTAATCGAACTCGGGAGTACCTTTGAAGAAGATCATCTCCAGATCAGCATCCTCGTAGATGGTGGACATTTTCTTGTTGGAAGTCTCGAAGTAAACGTTAGCAGTGGTTTTAGCGGAATTCTTTACAGAGTACCAGAATTCAGTGCCATCAAAATACAGCTCAGCATATTTTGCATCTTTCGGGATTACAGCCAGAGCTTCAACGTTTTTGTCATCGGTGTAGTTCGGGTAAGAAGCACCTTCGTCGCCGTTATGAGCGTCAGCCAGATCTACATTGAATACATATTCGCCATAGCTATCCTTCTCAATGTTCTTGTCGCAGATCTCAGCCCATTTCTGAGCAATCTCTACTTCCGCCTCAGCTACTTTATACTTCTTGTCTTTTTTCAGAGTGATAGTCCAAGTAGCCTTAGTTTTGTCGGTGGTGTAGGTCTCTTTGGTGACAACTTTCACTTTGTATACGCCATTCTGTTTTACGATGGAGTAAGAATCGATCATTTTGTCGCCAGACTCTTTGATGGAAACAGTCAGATGTTTCGCAATCTCAGCGTCAGTCAGCATTTTGGACGCATCGTTCTGGTCCATAATGGTGTAGTAGTAGGTAGCGCCGGGTTTGTCAGGAGTAGCATCGTTCTCTTTGCCCAGATCGCCGAAGCCCAGGTCGTATTTTTTGTCAGCATTGTCAACGCCAGCCTGGCCAGGCGTGGTGTTTGTATCGCTAGGGGTAGAACCATCCGCAGCGAAAGCAACCACAGACAGGCTCAGAACCATCAGTACAGACAGAACCAGAGCAAGTACTTTTTTCATGGTAGTATTTCCTCCAAAATAATATTCAGTATCCGACCCGCGCTGCCAAAGCAACTCTCCCTTACCTGGTAACGAAGGTTTTCCGGATCTGTAACCATAATATAACACAGTCAAATCATTTTGTAAATACTTTGTAATAACTTTTTTTATTTTTTCATTATTTTTTTCCAGAACACAGAAAAAAGCGGATTTTTCTGTCATTTTTTCCAGCCCGCGCCGGAAAACTATTCCTAGTATAGCACGGTGGATCTTATTTATGCAACCGGTTCCCACGAGGTAGGTCCATTGGGCGGGAAAGATGCACCAAAAAGAGAAAAACAGCTTATAATGGAACAGGCCGTGCCGGAAGTTGCGCTTTGTTTTTGGCATAAACGGATTTTTTCTTTGAAAATTCCCCTTTTTTCGGCACCCTTTCTTGAAACAGGAGGACGGATGAGCTATAATAAATAAGAATATGGGAAAATCCGGCCCCTGCTTTTGGCAAACCTTTGAAAACGGAGATGAAATCATGAGAGAGATTTATCTGGATAACAGCGCCACCACGCAGGTGGCGGAGCCGGCGGCCAAGGCAGTGTATGAAATGCTGGTTTCCTGTTACGGCAATCCCTCCTCGCTGCACCGCAAAGGATTGGAAGCGGAAAACCGGATCACAGCGGCAAGAAAGTCGCTGGCAAAGCTTTTGGACTGCGATCCGGCCGAAATTACCTTTACTTCCGGTGGGACGGAAGCCAACAACCTGGCTTTGCTGGGTGTGGCGGAGGCCCGTGCGCGCAAGGGCAAGCGGATTGTGACCACAGCGATGGAACATTCGTCGGTGGAGGCGGCCGCGGACCGGCTGGAACAACTGGGCTGGGAGGTCATCCGGGTGAAGCCGGATGTGATGGGCCATATTGACGCAAACGAAGTGGTGGCGGCGGTAGACTGTTCCACTGTTTTGGTATCCTGCATGTGCGTGAACAATGAGGTGGGCACCATTCTGCCCATCGGGCAGATTGTCAAAGGAGTGCGGCGCAAAAATCCGGAAACGCTTGTCCACTGCGACTGCGTGCAGGCGCTGGGCAAACTGCCGCTTTCCATGCGGCGACTGGATTTGGATTTGGCGACGGTGAGCGCTCACAAAATTTACGGACCAAAAGGTTCCGGCGCTTTGTACGTGCGCCGGGGCATACGGGTACTGCCGCGGCAACTGGGCGGCGAACAGGAGAAAAAGCTGCGCCCGGGTACTGAGGCGGCGGCGCTGATCGTGGGATTCGGCGTGGCGGCGGCGCTGGCCGATGAACATCTGGCGGAAGACGCCCGGCGGATTGCCGACCTCAATCAGGAAATGCGCTGCCGGCTGCTGTCTATGCCGCAGGTGGTGATCAACTCTCCGGCGGATGCCCTGCCGGCGGTGCTCAACATCAGCGTGCCGGGCTACCGTTCGGAGACGATGATGCACTTTTTGGAGGAACGGGGCATTTCCGTGTCCAGCGGATCGGCCTGTTCCAAAGGAGCGAAAAGCCATGTGCTGTCCGCCATGGGGCTGGACCCAGCGCTTGTTGACAGCGCACTGCGAGTAAGCTTTGGGCGGTACAACACCAAAGCGGATGTGGAGGATTTCATTCTGGCTTTACAGCAGGGAATCTGCACGCTGGCCCATCGCTGACGGGCGGAAACCGGCTTTTCTATAATAAGGTATTAAGGAGCGTCAGGATGAAGGAAATCATACTGATTAAAACAGGAGAAATCGCACTGAAGGGGTTAAATAAATCCTCTTTCGAAGATGTGCTGGTCAAAAATACAAAGTGGCGGCTGCACAGCCTGGGACAATTCAAGTTCCGCAAAGCCCAGTCCACCATCTACTGCGAGCCGCAGTCGGACGATATGGATTTGGACGAAGCCTGCCGGAGAGTGTCGCATGTGTTTGGTATCGCGGCATTCAGCCGGGCGCGGGTGGCCGCCAAGGATTTTGAGGATATTTGTGAGAACACGCTGGATTTTTTGGGGGAGGAGTTGGAATACGCGGCCACCTTTAAAGTAGAGGCCAAGCGGGCGGACAAATCTTTCCCCATGAAGTCACCGGAAATCTGCCGGGAGCTGGGCGGTCGGATTTTGGAGCGCTATCCTCATTTGAAAGTAGACGTAGAGCATCCGGATGTGCTGGTAATGGTAGAAATCCGAGAGGCGGCGGCCTACATCCACGGAAAGCAGCTGCCGGGGGCGGGGGGAATCCCCATCGGAACCTCTGGCAAGGCGGCGATACTGATTTCCGGCGGCATCGACAGCCCCGTGGCCGGATATATGATGGCCAAGCGGGGGCTGGAGCTTTGCGGCGTGCATTTTGCAAGTCCGCCCTACACCAGCGAGCGGGCGAAGCAGAAAGTCATTGCCCTGATGGAGAAAATGGCCGAATACTGCGGCCGGATGAAGCTTTTTGTGGTACCGTTCACCGAAATTCAAGAACAGATTCGGGACAAGTGCCCGGAAGAGTTGTTCACCATCATCATGCGGCGGTTTATGATGCGCATTGCCGATCAGGTAGCCAGAAAGCAGGACTGCGGGGCGCTGATTACCGGCGAAAGCGTAGGGCAGGTGGCAAGCCAGACGGTCAAAGCCATTGCCTGTACCGACATTGTCACCGATCTGCCGGTATTCAGGCCGGTGATTGGAATGGACAAGCGGGAGATCATCGCCATCGCCAATGAAATTGACACCTTTGAAACATCCATTCTGCCGTACGAGGACTGCTGTACGGTATTTACACCAAAGCATCCCCGTACCCGCCCGCGCTTGGACTTGGTAGAAGCGGCAGAGCAGGCGCTGGATGCAGACAGGCTGATTGCCCAGGCGATTGCAGGAATAGAACTGGTCGAGATAAAAAGATAAGACCGGTTGATGAAAAAGTGAGGAGAATGTGGGATGAAGCTGGACATCATTTTTGCCGGTGCGGCAAAGGACGAGCAGCAGGAAAAACTGCTGCTGGATCTGCTGTCTCCGCTGGGGATTGACAAACACACGATGACCGAAGCAAAATCAGACCGCAAGGCGATGGAGAGCGCGCTGGTCACGGCGCTGCGCCGCAGCGATGTGGTTCTTTTGATCGGCGGCTTGGGGAGCGGCCGGTCGGATTTTACCACGCCGCTTTTGTGCGAAGGGCTGGGGCTGCGGGAAGAAATTTGCCCTGCGGCACTGGAGCAGATGAAAAAGCGTTATAAGGTCGAGGAAGAGGCCCTGTCCAAAGAGGACCTTTTCAAGGTAAAGATACCGGCGGGTTCTCACCCGTTTTTAAACCGCTGGGGGGATTGCCCCGGCTATGCGCTGGTGGCGGAAGATCAGTGTATTGCCGCGCTGCCTGATGGCGCCGCGGAACTGGCCGCCATGGCGGAAGAGAAACTGCTGCCTTATTTACAGAAGATTTTTTCGGATCATTCCCAGCCGGTGGAGGGAGGCGCTTTCGGCATTTCGCTGGAGCAGGCGTCCCGCAAGCTGGAACCGGCTAGAGAGCTGGCAAAGGTTGTGGTGAAAAAAGAAGGGCTGGGCCTTTTGATCCGTATTCTTCCGGAAGGGGAGAAAAATAATACAGAAACTGCCGCAGGGCTGGTAAAAAGCGCGCTGGAGGGCGGCTTTTTCCCGGGAAGCGGGTCGGTTGCGGCCGCTTTTTCCGCTGCGGCCGCGCGGTCAGAGGTGACGGTTGCGGCTGCGGAAAAAGAGGGGCAGAACGAAATCCGTCGGCTGCTGGGACAGGTTTCCGGCGCAGGCAGGGAAATTCCGCGCCTGGAGGTAGGACGCAAAAACGGCAAGACCACTGGCATTCCGGGGCGGATCTTGAAAAAATACAAAGGGGTTTCTGCCCCATTGGCAGTACATATGGCCCGCAGCGCCCGGGAACGTTTTGGCGCGACAATCGGCGTGGGATTAACCGGATTCCGGGCGGTCAACCGCCATAATGATATCGCTTATGCGGCACTGTGCGACCGGGATAAAGTGTGGGTGGCACGTGTTCTGGTGCCGGAAGAGCGGCTGAATTTTGATACAGAGCTGGCGGCGACGGCGGCTTTGGACATGGCTCGCCGGTATGCGGATGCAGACGGCGTTTTCCTTGCCGGCGGCGAGGATCTGCTGACGGCTTTATCCGGCAAGATCGGGCAGGAGCGGGTTTGCACTTTTGCCCCGGACGGGACGGCTGTTTGGCGTTTGCCGGGCGAAGCGGTGCCAGTAAAGGGAAAGGCGGGAAAGAACCGTAGAGAAAAAGAACCGGCCCGTCCCTTGGCGACAGTTGGGAAAGTAGCGCTGGGAGTGCTTTTGTCGGCGGCGCTGCTGGCGGCCGGAGCGGTGGGTTCTTTTTATTGGCAGGCATATCGTTCCGGACAGTTGCGTACCGCTATGCTGAGTTTATATCAGTCCGGAGGCGGTGCGGTGCCGGACGGATATCCGGCGGAATATGGCCGGCAGTTTACGTTGTTGTGGGAACAGAATCAGGATATTGTCGGATGGCTGAGTGTACCGGATACGGATTTTTCTTTTCCGGTGGTGCAGGGAAAAGACAATACCTTTTATTCTCTGAGAAATTTCAAAAAGGAACCCAGCCTGTATGGGACAACCTTTTTAAATGCGCCGGCCAGCCTGCGTGAGGATACCAACGTCACATTGTATGGCAACCATATGGAAGATGGGCAGATGTTCGCCCAGTTGGAAAACTATCGAAAGCTCACTTATTACCGGGAACACCCGATTCTTTCCTTTGATACGGTTTACGGTTCCGGTCATTACAAGGTTTGTGCCATGTTTGTAACCGACCCGGAGGAGCAGGGCTGTTTTGATTACGAAAATCTTCAGAATCCGGAGGATTCAGCCCAATGGGAGGCATTGGTTGAAGAGATGGAGGCCCGCAGCCTGATTTGTACGCCGGTAGATATCCGGGAAGGGGACAAACTGCTGACCTTATCGACCGAGGCAGAAGATTTTAAGGGCGCCCGCCTGATCGTAATGGCCCGCCAGACCCGCAGCGGCGAAGTGAAAACCGTGAAGGTGGACGATGCCGTTTATAATGCGGAGCCGGTGCTTCCCGAGCAGATGCAGCAGGTACAGGGAGATATCCCGGCACCGGATCAGGAGGACAACCGGCCGATACTGGATAGCGCGGCAGAATCTTCAGCTTCTTCCCTGCTTTCCGGCGGGGACCCCAGCTCTTCCGGGGAAATTTCGTCTGAGAAAGAAGAAACGGACTCTTCCAGTCAAAACGCGGCTTCTTCCAGCAGCGTTACGTCGATTTCCAGCCAGACCAGCAGCCAACCGTCCTCTTCGGTGCCGCCGGTACTGTCGTCCAGCGCGGCTTCTTCCGAATCGGAGCCGCCGGAGGTAGGGGTGGATGAATCGACCTTGTCGGAATCTTCCACATCGTCTTCTCAGGGGGGACAAAGCTCGTCCGACAAACCGTCCGGCGGAAATTCCTCCAGTTCATCCAACTCCGGAAGTTCCGGAAATTCCGGTGGAAACGGGGGGACGTCCACGCCGTCCGAGGGGGAAATCTTTCGGGTCAACGGAAAGGACTACGATGCTTACGATGCGGTATGCCGCGTGGTGGCAGCAGAGATCGGAAACGGCAATTACGAGTCGATCAAAGCACAGGCGGTGGCGACCTACACTCTGCTTTATAAACGTAACCAGAACGGAAATTATCCAACCGGATTGAGCATGGGGACGCCTTCCAGCACGGTAAAACAAGCGGTGAAAGAAGTTTGGGGAGAGGCGCTTTATGCAGGCGGTCGGCTGATGGATGTATTCTACTTTTCCATTTCAGCCGGACGAACCAATGAACCACAAGAAGTTTGGGGCTCTTCGGTAGCGGGCTACGGATCGGTAGACAGCCCGTGGGATGAGAATGTTTCCAGCGCATTCCAACGCTCGGTAAGCATCAGCAAAGAAACAGTGATCGACCGGGTGTGGGAATATCTGGGCATTGATTTGAGCGAGGTGCCGGTAGAAGATTGGTTTACGGTGGAGTCCTACACCAGCGGCGGCTACAATGATGAGATGACGGTGGGCGGCTATGATACCGTGCAGAAAAGCGGTAGCTCCGCGTTCCGCACCGGCGCGACCATTACCGGACGCATTCTGCGGGAAAACGTACTGAATCTGCGTTCTGCCTGCTTTACTTGGGAGGAAAGCGGCAATCATATCGTCTTTACCACTAAGGGCTATGGCCACGGTGTGGGAATGAGCCAGTGGGGCGCTATTGAAATGGCAAAACAGGGATACAGCTATGTGGAGATTCTGGAGTATTACTATCCCGGCGCCAGTGTAAAATAAAAACAAGAGTCCGGAATTTGTGGTAAATTTGCCGTAAATTCCGGACTTTTTGCGCTTTTTGAGAGGCTTTGTAAAAAGAAAAGAAATTTTTAAAGCGAAAAAGTAAATAATTTATGAAGGGTATTGACATACTGAAGAATAAGTGATAAATTATCTTTAGCACTCAAGAAGTAAGAGTGCTAACAACAAAAAGAAAGAAGGAAACCGGATATGGAGTTGGATCGACGGAAAATGAAGATCCTCGGCGCCATTGTGAGCGAATATATCCGGACCGGAGAGCCGGTAGGTTCCAAACGGGTGGCGCAGCTGCTGGATACGCAGGTGTCCCCGGCGACCTGCCGGAATGAAATGTCCCTGCTGTTCGACTTGGGGTTGCTGGAGCAGCCGCACACATCGGCGGGGAGAATCCCGTCCCATTTGGGGTTTCGGGTCTACCTCGACAAGCTGTTGACCTGTGACCCGTTGACCGAGGTGGAAAAAGATGAGATTGACGCGCTGTTTAACATTCACAACCCGGATCCGGACCGTCTGTTGGCAGACGCTGCGCAAGCGTTGGCCCAATTTACCGGATGCGCGACTGTTTCGGCGACCCGCCCTCCACGGCATGTGACAGTGCGGCGGATTGAACTGATCCCGTTGGGCGCCCATGTGGTCATGATTGTGGTATTGGCATCCAACGGAGTCATTAAAAACAAGGCTTACCGGCTGGATATGATCTGCGCGCCGGAAATTTTGGATTTTTTCAACAAGTTTGCCAACGACCGGTTTGCAGACCGGTCCATTGATGAAATCTCTACTGGATACCTCAATTCGGTGGCGGTGGCGCTGGGGGAATATTCCCGCGTATTTACACCGCTTTTGGCCGGTATTTTTGAGATTTGCCGCCAAATCCGGGACGGACAATTTTACACGCAGGGAAGCACCAATCTGCTGGGATATCCGGAATTTCACAATTCAGCCTACGATTTGCTGACGCTATTGGAAAACCGGGCCCTTTTGCAGGACGCGCTGGAGGGACCGGAAAATCAAACGCTGAATATCAAAATTGGCAAGGAGAACCACTTGGCGCAGCTGGAAAATTCCACTGTGCTGGTGGCCAGATACAACGTGGGTCAGGATAACACCGGCGTGATCGGTGTGATCGGCCCGGTGCGGATGAACTATTCCAAGCTGATTCCCCACCTGGAGTATTTTGCAAAAACCTTGGGGAACCTGCTGTCCGACACCATAAACCCCGCACAGGAATAAACAAGGAAAAGAGGGACCTTAAAATTGAGCGACAAAAAGAAAAAAGAAACGCAGCAGCCTCAAGAGGAGCTGCAGGAAAAAAAAGATTCTTCCGTGGAAGAGAATCAGCCGCAGGAGGATCCGGTGGAGGAAAAGCTGCGGCAGGCAGAGGAGCAGGTCCTGGCCTTAAACGATAAACTTTTGCGGACGCTGGCAGAATACGATAATTTCCGCAAGCGTTCGGTAAAGGAAAAAGAAGCTATCTATCCGGAAGCGACGGCAGACGCTATTTCCAAATTCCTGCCGGTTCTGGACAGTATGGAGCGGGCTGCGGGTTTTGCCTGCAGCGATGAGGAGTATAAAAAAGGCGTGGATATGATTATTCATTCCTTTTATGAAGCGTTGGCAGCCGCCGGCGCGGAGGAGATTCCCGCTGAGGTGGGAAGCGCGTTTGATCCGGCCGTACACAATGCGGTGATGCATGTAAAGGATGAAAATTTGGGTGCAGGCGTAATCGCGCAGGTGTTCCAGAAGGGCTACCGCTTAGGAGACAGGGTCATCCGCCATACGATGGTTCAGGTGGCAAATTAACGCCAGCAAATTTTTTAGATACAATAGATGAGGGGAAGGCGCCCAAAAGCGCTGTACTGTAAGGAGGAATTTATTATGGGAAAAATTATCGGCATTGACTTGGGTACTACAAACTCCTGTGTAGCCGTTATGGAAGGCGGCGAAGCGGTTGTGATCGCCAACGCGGAAGGTGCTAGAACCACGCCGTCGGTGGTTGCGTTCTCCAAGACCGGCGAGAGAATGGTAGGACAGGTGGCAAAACGCCAGGCAATCACCAATCCGGAGCGGACTATCGCTTCGATTAAAAGAGAGATGGGCACCGCCCATACCGTTGAGATCGACGGCAAGCGCTATACACCTCAGGAAATTTCCGCAATGATCCTGACCAAACTCAAAGAAGATGCGGAAAGCTATTTGGGTGAAAAGGTTACCGAAGCGGTTATCACCGTGCCGGCCTATTTTACCGACGCACAGCGCCAGGCCACTAAAGACGCAGGTAAAATTGCGGGCTTGGACGTAAAACGGATTATTAACGAGCCGACTGCGGCAGCGCTGGCTTACGGTGTAGACAAAGAGCAGGATCAGAAAATTATGGTCTACGACCTGGGCGGTGGTACCTTCGACGTATCCATTATTGAGATGGGCGACGGCGTGCAGGAGGTTCTGGCCACCAACGGTAACAACCGTTTAGGCGGCGACGACTTTGACCAGCGGATCATCAACTGGCTGATAGAGGGCTTCAAGGCGGAGTCCGGCATTGACCTGACCGGCGACAAGATGGCGATGCAGCGGCTGAAAGAAGCGGCGGAGAAAGCAAAAATTGAGCTGTCCGGCATGACTACCGCATCCATCAATCTGCCGTTCATCACAGCGGATGCCACCGGCCCGAAGCATCTGGACATGACCTTGACCCGTGCGAAATTTAACGAATTGACCCACGATTTAGTGGAAGCGACCATGGGCCCGGTTCGTCAGGCTTTGTCTGATTCCGGGTTGAAAGTATCGGAGCTGAATAAAATCCTGCTGGTCGGCGGTTCCTCCAGAATCCCGGCTGTACAGGAGGCTGTTAAGAGCTTGACTGGCAAAGATCCGTTTAAAGGCATTAACCCTGATGAGTGTGTCGCTATCGGCGCGGCCATCCAGGGCGGCGTGCTGGGCGGTGAGGTCAAAGGCCTGCTGCTGTTGGATGTAACGCCCCTGTCCCTGGGCCTGGAAACCCTGGGCGGCGTATTCACCAAGATCATTGACCGCAATACCACCATCCCGACGAAAAAATCCCAGATATTCTCCACCGCTGCCGACGGCCAGACCTCGGTTGAGATCCATGTGCTGCAGGGCGAGCGAGAGATGGCGAAGGATAACAAATCTCTGGGCATGTTCCATCTGGACGGTATCCCCGCAGCACCCCGCGGCGTACCGCAGATCGAAGTAACCTTTGATATCGACGCCAATGGCATCGTCCATGTTTCAGCCCAGGATAAAGGCACCGGCAAGGAGCAGAACATCACCATCACTTCCTCTACCAGCATGAGCAAAGAGGATGTGGAGAAAGCAGTAAAAGAAGCGGAAAAATACGCTGCGGAGGACAAAAAACGCCGGGAAGAGATCGATGTGCGCAACAACGCCGATCAGATGGTATACCAGTCCGAAAAGACGATTACTGACTTGGGCGACAAGCTGGACGCTACCGACAAAGGCGAGCTGGAGAACAAGATCAACGCGTTAAAAGAAGCGCTCAAAGGTTCCAACGTAGACGATATCAAAGCAAAACAGGAAGATCTGCAGAAAAAATTCTATGAGGTATCGTCCAAAGTATACGGCGCTGCTGGCGCGCAGGGCGCACCGCAGGGGGAACCGCAGTCCGGCGCTCAGTCCGGTCCGGCCGGTGACGACGGATATGTAGACGCGGACTATAAAGAGGTAGACGATTCTCAGAAATAATGTGGTATAAAACCTGCAGCAAGCTGCCGCCGGGACGCGGGATGCGCCTTTGCGGCAGCCTTTGCGGTCAAAGACAAAATAGATGACAAAGGGTGATATTTTTGGCCGATAAAAGAGATTATTATGAGGTTCTCGGCGTTCAAAAGGGATGCTCCGACGACGAACTGAAAAAAGCATACCGCCAGCTGGCAAAGAAGTATCACCCGGACTTAAATCCCGGTGATAAAGAAGCCGAAGCCAAATTTAAAGAGGTTAATGAAGCCTATGAGGTGCTGTCCGACAAGGATAAACGCGCCCGGTACGACCAGTTCGGTCATGCGGGAGTAGATCCGTCCTATGGAGCGGGCGCCGGCGCCGGCGCCGGTGGCTTTGGCGGCATGGGCGGCATGGGCGGCTTTGATGTAGGCGATATTTTTGATACCTTCTTCGGCGGCGGAGGCGGATTCGGCGGATTCGGCGGATCCACCCGTACCCGCAATCCGAACGCACCCATCCGGGGCAACGATGTCAATATCAATCTGAACCTGTCCTTTATGGAGGCGGCCCATGGCTGTACCAAGGAGGTTACCATCCAGCGGCTGGAGCAGTGTGCGGACTGCGGCGGCACCGGTGCAGCCAAGGGTACCAGCCCTGAGACCTGCCCAGACTGTAAAGGAACAGGTCAGGTTCGGGTACAGAGCCGGACCCCCTTTGGGGTGATTCAGTCTACCCGGCCCTGCCAGCGGTGCGGCGGTACCGGCAAGGTAATCAACGCGCCCTGTACCGGCTGCAACGGCAAGGGCCGCGTGCGTCATACCCGCAAAATGACAGTCAATATTCCGGCGGGAATCGACGATGGGCAGACTTTCGCACTACAGGGGCAGGGCGATCATGGCCGCAACGCAGGCCCAGCGGGGGATCTGAACATCACCGTTTCGGTGCGCCCCGATCCTCTGTTTGAACGGGATGGGTACAACGTACTGTGCGAAGTGCCGCTGACCTTTATGCAGGCTGCTTTGGGCGACGAGGTGGTGGTTCCCACCATTGATGGAAAGGTGAAATACACGGTGCCGGAGGGAACGCAGCCGGGAACGGTGTTCCGTCTGCGCAATAAAGGAATTCCGTATGTCAACGGACGGGGCCGCGGCGACCAGTATGTGACCGTTGTTTTGGAAGTGCCGAAAAACCTGAATCAAAAGCAGAAGCAGGCGCTGAAAGAGTTTGAAAAGGTCACTACGGAAAAGAATTATGAAAAACGCAAGGGCTTCTTTGAAAAGCTGAAGGACGCTCTGGGCGGTGAAGAAAAATAAAAAAAGAGCCTCCTCCGCAGGGAAGAGGCTCTTTTGTCGTACCAAAACGAAAATGGGAGATGTAAATATGGCGCAGACGAAAACCAATGTCATGCGGATTTTGGAGCAGAAGAAGGTCCCTTATCAGGCGCACAGCTATCCCCACGGGAAAGAGCCGGTGGACGGGATGACAGTGGCCCGGCTGCTGGGGCAGGACCCACGGCAGGTTTACAAAACGCTGGTTGCCTACGGACACAGCAAAAATTATTATGTTTTCGTCATCCCGGTGGAAAGCACGCTGGATCTAAAAAAGGCGGCAAAAGCGGCGGGCGAAAAATCAGTGGAGATGGTCCCAGTCAGCGAACTGCTTGGGCTGACTGGCTATGTCCGGGGAGGCTGTTCGCCCATTGGCATGAAGAAACCGTTTTCCACCTTTTTTGACAGCGAAGTGGAAAAATGGGAAACGGTGATGGTCAGCGCGGGCAAAATTGGCTGGCAGGTAGAACTGGCGCCTGCCGCCTTAATGGAATTGACAAGGGGAAAAACCGCTTTGCTGACGGCGGGTACATAGTCGTTTTTCTTTTCGGTAAACGGATAATCTTTCTCAAGAGCAGGAAAAAATCGCTCTTTTCCATGAAGCGTTTTGGGGAATGAGCAGACGCTCCAATTTTCTTTTGTTTTTGGGTTTGCTGTGATAAAATAAAGAAAAAGGGCGTGACTGCCCTTGGAAATGGGGAAAATTCGCGAAAGATGTGCTTGTGGTTAATAAATCCCGATATGGCGCCGTAGAGCGTTATGCCAAATGGATTGCCGAGAAACTGGAATGCGAAGCAATGCCGGTGTCACAGGTCAAAACCGCCACACTGTTAGAATACCGAATGCTGATTTTTGGCGGCGGTCTTTACATGGGGCGGATCAACGGCATTTCATCGCTGACCAGAAGATTTCAGGAGTTGGCGGACAAAACGCTTTTTGTGTTTACAGCGGGGCTGATCGAGCCGACGGAAGACGGATACTATTACTTTTTTATATACCCGCAACTTTACGGAAAAAATGAGAAAGCGAATTCATTTCTTTGTGTTTCCCGGCGCGGTAGACGGCCGGAAATTAGGCCGCTTTCACCGGTGGGTGATGCGCATGGCCATGAAAGAGCGGGCTCAGAAAGATCCGGCCAACGCCCAAGCGTATCCGGCAATGCAGATGGATTTTGTGGATGTGCGGTATATCGAACCTCTGGTGGAAAAAGCACACGGAATTTTGCAGGAGTGGCAGGAGAAAAAAGCGCACCAGGAGGAAATACGCCGGCGGGCGCAACAGGAAATGCCTGAAGAATAGGGAAAGCGGGAGGATGCCAGTTGATTATCAGCGCCAGCCGGAGGACGGATCTGCCGGCATTTTACAGCCAATGGTTTTTTCGACGCCTGCAGGAAGGTTATGTCTTGGTACGCAACCCAGTCAATCCCCGCCAGGTCAGCCGGGTGAGTCTTGCGCCGGAGGTGGTGGACGGGTTCGTTTTCTGGACCAAAAATCCGGGTCCAATGCTCCCTTGGCTGGACAGGCTGCCGGATTGCCCTTACTATTTCCAGGTGACGCTTACCCCTTATGGCGCAGAGATAGAACGGAATCTTCCTTCCAAAAGAGAGGTGATTTTGCCCGCCGTACGGCAGTTGGCCCGCCAGATTGGGCCGGAACGGGTGATCTGGCGGTATGATCCGGTTTTTCTCACCGATCAGTATTCCGCTGCCTTTCATCAAAAGGCTTTTTCCCAGTTGGCTCGTGCCCTAAAAGGGGTTACCGTTCGCTGCATCATCAGTTTTTTGGACTGGTATTCCCCCATGGAGAGGCGGTTTGGTTCCCAGCGGCCGCAGATGATCGATGAAGGGCAGATGCAAGCGCTGGCCGCTGCTTTTGGGCAGATGGCGGCAGAAAACGGCATGCGGATTTTTACCTGTGCGGAAACGGCTGATCTGTCCGGTTTTGGTTTGGAGCATGGCTGCTGCATTGACCGGGAATTACTGGAACAGATTGGCGGACGATCTCTTGATCTTGGGAAGGATCGCGGTCAGCGCGCGGCCTGCGGGTGCGCAATGAGCATTGATATCGGCGCGTATGACACCTGCCCGGGCGGCTGCCTTTATTGCTATGCCGACCATGGAGCCGGCAGGACAGCGCAGCATTTGGCCTGCTTTGACCCTCACTCCCCCTTGTTGTGCAGCAGACTGGGTCCGGCAGATATTGTCCGGGAAAGAAAAATGAAGTCCAGCCGGGTGGAGCAGACAAGCCTGTTCGAGCGGCCGGATCAAAAATGACCTGTTGATCTTTTGAAAAAAGGGAGGAGAACGATGATCTCTTATTGCAGGCGGTACTGGAAATGCTTTGTGTGGGCGGCCTGCGCACTGGCAGCGGCCTGCGGCTTGATCTGGCTGTCCCGCAGCGGAACCGGATTTGCCCAATGGTACGCGGAGTACTTGTTCCCCGTTTTTCCGAATACCATCGGAAGGCTACTGTCTCCACTGCCTTTTTCCGTATACGAATGGGTGCTTTATGCACTGCCTTTGGGCCTATTGTGCTTTTTGGCTGTACTGGTGTGGAACCTGTTCCATTGTCGGCAAAAAGCGAAAAAAATGCTGTCAGGATTTTTTCGGCTGCTGCTTTGTGCAGGGCCTGCCGTGTTTTTGATGCTGACTCTGACCTGTACCATCAACTATGGGCGGACTCCGTTTGGAGAGCTGGCGGGATACGAAGTGCGCGATTCTTCCGTGGCGGAATTGGAGCAGCTGTGTGAAGAGCTGGCGGCACAGGCCAATGAATACGCCTCTCGGATTCCGCAAAATGGGGAAGGCGGGCTTTCTCTGGAAACAGTAGACATCAAAGGGCAGGCCAGAGCCGCCATGACCGGGCTGGGAAAGCAGTACCCTTCTTTGTCGGGGTATTACCCCACCCCCAAGGGCGTTGCTTTTTCCTGGGGGATGTCCCATCTGCGGCTGACCGGCATGTTTTCGCCTTTTACTATTGAAGCCAATTACAACCGGGATATTCCCGATTATGAAATTCCCTATACCATCTGCCATGAACTGGCCCATCTGAAAGGATGGATTCGGGAGGATGAGGCTGGATTCATTGCCTATTTGGCCTGCCGGGAATCGCAGGAGCCGGCATTGCAGTACAGCGGAACGCTCAATGCGCTGTCCTATGCCATGAACGCGCTGTACGGCGCCGGTCGGCGGGAAAGCTATGTGCGGATCTACGACTCTCTGCCGGAACAGGCAAAGAGGGATTACCGGGTGTCCAACCGATACTGGAAGCAGTTTGAAACAAAGGTGGCAGAGGTTTCCACCTCTTTGAACGATCATTATTTAAAGGCGAACGCCCAGTCCGACGGTGTGCAAAGCTATGGGCGGATGGTCGATCTGCTGCTGGCGGAGCGGCGCAGCGGGTAACAAATATAAAACAAGAAAAGGCACGCTTTTATGAAAAAGCGTGCCTTTTTTGCTATTCCATGAAAGACACCAAAACCGCAGAAACGATTTGAGCAAGAAGTGCTATTTTTCGTCTTCCTTTGCAGTCAGATCCTGCAGCGGACGATCCTCCATTTTGTTGATAATCTGGGTGATAGTGCATGCGGCCTTTTGCAGCTGTAGCATATCCTCATCGGACAAAGACGCAAAACTTTTCACCAGCAGCCCATCGTTGGCGTCGCAAGAACTTCGAATCCGGGATTGGCACTGTTCGGTCAGCGACACCCAAACCTGCCGCCGGTTTGCCTTGTCGATATAACGGCGCACATATCCCATATCCTCCAGCGCGTTAACTGTTTTGGTGATTTGCTGCAAGGAGACATTGGCTTCTACCGCCAGCTGACCCATGTTCATAGCGGGATATAGGTTTAAAGACATCACAACATCCCGCTGGGATTTGGATAAGCTGCTGAAAGGGTGGTCTAGCCGGTTCAAAAATTTTTTCCGAAACAGCGGATGTATGGACATCAGCTCCCGTACGACCGCTTTTCGATTGACCTTTTCCACCTGTCAGCACATCCTTTCTTCTACTGATTCTTATTATAAGCAATGAGTTTGAAAAAGTCAACCATATTACGCTTTTATTAATTATACTATTATTTTTAAATTTATTATTGACACAATATTAGATGAAGGTTAAAATAAGAGGGAAATGAATGAACGAGGTGATAATATGTCATCTAGACAAAACAAAAAGAAGGGGACCGGCGATATCGGCAAGCTGCTCGCCTGTGTGGGAGAGTATAAAAAAGCTACGCTTTTGTCCCCGCTGTGCATGGTGGGTGAGGTGAGTATGGAAATCCTCATCCCTTTTCTCATGTCAAAAATCATTGACGTGGGGATTGCAAACGGCAACCTGCCTTATGTGGCAAAGGTGGGCTTGCTGATGATCTTGATGGCCATGATTTCTCTGTGCTTTGGCGCGGGCGGCGGCCATTTTGCCGCTGTGGCCAGTTCCGGTTTTGCCAAAAATATTCGCAAAAAACTTTTTGACAAAATCCAGGACTTTTCTTTTGCCAATGTGGACCGTTTTTCCACCGCGTCGCTGGTTACCCGCCTGACCACCGATGTGACGAATACTCAGAACTCTTTTGCAAATATCATCCGCGGGATGATCCGCGGGCCGCTGATGCTTATCTGCGCAGTTATTATGGCGGTTAGCATCAACGCGCAGCTTTCCCTGATTTTTTTGGTGGCAGTACCGGTTCTTGGCAGTGCACTGGCGGTAATTGCAGTGAAGGCATATCCTCGTTTTCAGCGGATGCTGGATCAGTATGACAGCATGAATGCGTCGGTACAGGAGGATTTGGTGGGAATCCGCGTGGTCAAAGCTTTTGTACGAAGCGACCATGAAAGTGAAAAATTCCGGCAGGCTGCAACAAAGCTGCAGCAGGCACAGAAAAAAGCGGAGCGGCTTTTAATTGTCAATATGCCGTTGATGAACTTTGTAATTTATGCCTGTATGATCGCGGTATCCTGGTTTGGCGGACGGCAGATTATTGCGGGAAGTATGCTAACCGGCGAATTTTTCAGCTTTTTAAGCTACTTGATGCAAACGCTTACTTCTTTGATGATGATTTCCATGAACTTTGTCGGATTGGTTATGGCGCGGGCCTCGGTTCGCCGCATCATCGAGGTAATGGACGAGCCGCTGGACATTACCGATGCCGGCAGCGCTGACGTTTCGGTGGCGGATGGATCGGTGGATTTTGAAAACGTATCGTTCAGCTATGCCAAGAAAGGCGATAATCTGACATTGGAGAATATCAACCTGCACATCCGTTCCGGTGAGACCATCGGGATCATCGGCGGAACCGGATCAGCCAAAACAACGTTGGTTCAGCTGATTCCCCGGTTATATGATGTATACAGCGGCAGTTTGAAAGTGGGTGGCCGCGATGTGCGGGAGTACCCGCTGGAAACTTTGCGCAACGCCGTGGCGATGGTATTGCAGAAAAACGTGCTTTTCTCGGGCACCATCAAGGAAAACCTGCGCTGGGGAGACGCTGGCGCGACCGACGAACAGATTGAAGAGGCTTGCCGTGCGGCACAGGCGCATGATTTTGTCTGCTCTTTCCCCGATGGGTACGACACGGATCTGGGACAGGGCGGCGTCAACGTATCCGGCGGGCAGAAACAGCGGCTGTGTATTGCACGTGCGTTGTTAAAAAAACCGAAGATTATTATTTTGGACGACAGTACCAGTGCAGTAGACACGGCGACCGACAGTAAGATCCGCCAGGCGCTGCGGGAAAAGCTGGCGGGAACAACGACGTTTATTATCGCCCAGCGGGTGACCTCCGTACAGGATGCAGACCGGATCATCGTTTTAAACGATGGACGGATTGATGCAGTGGGTACGCATGAGGAATTGTTGGCCAGCAATGAAATTTATCGGGAAGTATACGAATCTCAGCAGAAGGGGGTGGCTTAATATGGCAAAAGAAGCTCGTGTTGTCAATATGGGCCGCGGCCCGGGCAGAGGCCCGGCGTTGGAAAAACCCAAAACCCCGAAAGCGACGATTGGGCGGCTGGCAAAATATCTGATGGCCTACAAAGGCCAGATGTTGTTGGTGATCGTTGGAATAATCGGGAGCTCCGGCGCCAGTGTAGCCAGTACATATTTTTTGAAACCGATTATCAACGATTATATTGTCCCGTTTATCGGCCAGGAAAATCCGAATCTTTCTGCGTTTGTTTCCATGCTCTGCCTGATGGCGGTGGTATATTTGATCGGCGTGGGATGCGGTTACCTGTATAAAAGGCTGATGGTCAACATTGCCACCGGTTCCATGCGGAAAATCCGCACAGACCTGTTTACCCATATGCAGTCGCTGCCGATCAAATATTTCGATACGCATACCCATGGGGAACTGATGAGCCGTTATACCAATGATACGGATACCCTGCGGGAAATGATCAGCGAGGGAATTCCGCAGCTGATTTCTTCCGTTATCACTGTTGTGGGCGTTTTTTCTATGATGCTGGTGCTCAGCTGGCAGCTGACCATTCTGGCCGTATTGCTGCTGATGGTATTGCTGCGGCTAGTCAAGATCATCGGCGGGAAATCGGCCAATTTTTTCATCAAGCAGCAAAGAGCATTGGGAGAGGTCAACGGCTATATTGAAGAGATGATAGAAGGGCAGAAGGTAGTCAAGGTTTTCTGCCACGAGGATGTGGTAAAGGAACATTTTACCCAGCTGAATGAAACGCTGTGCGATGCGGCCAGCAATGCGGGGACTTTTTCTAATATCATGGGTCCTATTTCCAATAATATGGGTCACATCAGCTATGCGGTTACAGCGACAGTGGGTGCGGCGATGGCGATTTTCGGGATTTTGGATTTGGGAACCATCGGCTCTTTTTTGCAGTACACCCGGTCTTTTAACCAGCCTATCTCCATGCTCAGTCAGCAGTTCAACATTCTTTTGAGCGCACTGGCCGGCGCGGAGAGAATCTTTGCGGTCATTGATGAAAAACCGGAAACCGATGACGGATATGTTACGCTGGTCAATGCCCGCCGCCGGTCGGATGGCTCTTTGGAGGAAACCGAGGAACATACCGGCCTGTGGGCTTGGCGCCATCCACATGGGGATGGCAGCCTGACCTATACGCAGGTCCGCGGTGCGGTGGAATTTGAAGATGTGGTATTTGGTTATGAAGAAAATAAAATCGTGCTGGACGGAATCACCCTGAAAGCGCGGCCTGGGGAAAAAATTGCTTTTGTCGGCTCTACGGGAGCGGGCAAAACAACCATTACCAACCTGATTAACCGGTTTTATGATGTGCCGGATGGGAAAATCCGCTATGACGGCATCAACATCAACAAAATCAAAAAGGCGGATCTGCGCCGATCCCTGTCGATGGTTCTGCAGGATACCCACCTGTTTACCGGCACTGTTCGGGACAATATCCGTTATGGAAAGCTGGACGCCACCGACGAGGAGATCGTAGCAGCAGCCAAGCTGGCTAATGCTCATTTTTTCATCACCCATCTGCCGCAGGGATATGACACGGTTCTTACCTCCGACGGCGCTAACCTCAGCCAGGGGCAACGGCAGCTTTTGGCGATTGCCCGGGCGGCGGTAGCCGATCCGCCGGTGTTGATTCTGGACGAGGCGACCAGTTCCATCGACACTCGTACCGAATCTTTGATCGAAAAGGGGATGGATACACTGATGGAGGGACGGACGGTATTCGTCATCGCCCATCGGTTGTCCACGGTCCGCAATTCCAATGTGATTCTTGTGCTGGAGCACGGTAAAATTATTGAGGAAGGGAATCACGACGAACTGATCGCCCAAAAGGGAAAATATTACCAGTTATATACCGGTATGTTTGAACTGTCTTAAACCGGGAAACAGAAAAAGCCAAAGGATTTTCCTTTGGCTTTTTTTCGCATAGCGACAAAAATACAATTTGTATTATATCGCTGCATTTTTTTAAATGTTTTGAATACTCGGGCATAGAGAAACGGCAGGAGAAAAAATGGATGTTTTTTGAAGAACTTTTTTGAAAGTTTTGAATTTTCCAAAAGAAAAATTTCTCCCAAAAGGGAAAAATAACTCTTTTTGCCATGAATCCTTTTCATTTTGGGTAAAACTGATATAATAAAAAGGTATGGTCCGCTCTCGTAAGGATAAAGGAGGAAAAACACATGGATTTCAAAATCAGCCTGATAGAGGGCCAGCCGGTCTGGGATGCCCTGCCGGTGGGCAAAATCATCTACTACCCGCTGGAAAAACGGGATTACCGCCCTTTTGCGCAGGCGCGCATGTGTGTAAATGAAACGGATTTTTTTCTGCGTCTGTGGGCGTTTGAAACCCGTCCATCACCCGAAAGTGTGCTGATGGCACGGCTTAACTTTGATCCGGCGCACAGCAAGGCCTTTTTGGAGATGCGGGTAGACAGCATGGGCGGCATGACCTGTACTGTTCGGGAACAGGAAAAAGACACGCCGCTCGCTTTGTATGGTGTTTTGCCCGATCTGCACAGCTACCGGGGGGAAGATTTGGAAGGAGAATATTGGGGTGTTGTTGTTAAGCTGCCCCGCTGTGCCGTTGAGAAAATTTACG
The DNA here is from genome assembly GCA_934875375.1 of uncultured bacterium. Taxonomy (GTDB): domain Bacteria; phylum Bacillota; class Clostridia; order Oscillospirales; family Ruminococcaceae; genus UBA3818. Next base: position 103,477 of record CAKXHL010000002.1, on the reverse strand, counting down.
GTAGAGACCCGATTGAGGCAGGGTATGCGATGCAGGGAAACCTTTATAAACAGGATACTGACCCGGCAAGCCGCCATATGGGCAGTCTTTTCCCGATCGACCTGACAAAAGAGGACCCTTTTGGATCGGCTTCTTTTGGCACAATGCTGTTTGTCAACTACTAATGAAGACCGAACGGAGGAATGATATGAATATCCAGGAACAGATTGCCGCGAACCGCGACTTTTGCAAAAGTCCTTTTGCAAAAGAGCGGGAACTTTCTGACCAGCAAAAACGGCTGCCGCAGCCGCCTTTGTGCAAACCCGCCCAGTCTGAACAGCGGATTTTGCTGGGTCGGGATTTTCGTTCCGTGATGACGCAAACGGATTTTTTCACCATTTTGCAAAAAAGGACAAGCCAGCGTTTTTATCGGGATGAGGAGATGTCGCTGGAGCAGCTCTCTTTTTTACTGTGGGCAACGCAGGGGGTCAAATCGATCCGGGGAGACCATTATGCTACTTTGCGGACGGTGCCTTCCGGTGGCGCGCGCCATGCGTTTGAAACTTATTTGGCGGTGCGGAAGGTGGCTGGCCTTTCCGCCGGCGTCTACCATTATCTGCCGCTGGAGCATGCGCTGGAGCCGGTTGGACCTTTAGAAAATCCCCGAGAACAGATTACGGCTGCGATGCACGGGCAAAAATGGGCGGGCGGCTGTGCAGTTGCCTTTTTATACAGCTTTGTTCCCTACCGTGCAGAATGGAGATACAGCACCAGCGCCCACCGGGTGGCCCTGATTGACGCGGGGCATGTGGTGCAGAACCTGTATTTAGCATGTGAGGCCATTGAATGCGGCACCTGCGCGGTGGCGGCGATTGATCAGACAGTGGCAGATGCGCTGTGCTGTCTGGATGGCAAGGAGGAATTTATTGTTTACGCAGCTCCGGTCGGCCTTTCAGATCCGGAAAAAAATCAGGCGGGTAATCGGAAGATGTACGAGCAGACCATTCTGGAAAGCAACGCAGTGAAACCGCTGGATAAATAAGGCGGGTACTGCCGGAAGAGACGGATATTTTCGCTGATCGGCTCTCCGATAAGCGGGGAGAACCTTTTCATAGTATAAAAATCTCCCAGTTATTTCGGATCATTTTCACAAAATAGTCAGTTGCTATGGTATGCTGATTTTACTACTTGTGAAACAGAGGATTTCATATGCGCTATCCTCAAAAGACATATCCCAAAGCTTTTTCTGTTTTGTTTGGCATTTTGGCCGCGGCTTTCATCTTATTTTTGATCTGTCTGGGCGTTCAGCCGGCCGAACCGGCCAAACTGTCCCAAATAGAGGATTCCCAGTCGGATTTTGCCAGTGTGTCCGATCCCGCCGCATCCCGGCAGGAGAGCAATGACGAGATTTCCCAGTCTGACGCCGTTTTGGAGCCGCCGTCAGATGATAAATCGCTGGATACCTTTGTTGATTGGGTGATTTGGTGCGCTGAACAGGAGCCCCGGTTCCCGGTGAAGGAGGATGGCAGTACCGTTTACGGGGAGCTGTTCGGCGATCCTTATGCCCAGTGGTGTACGGAATTTTTAATGTACTGCTTTCAAAAAGCGGAGGATCGGTTGGGAACTTCTTATCTGGACAGTGTGTATCCCTGGTATCCTTCGTCTTATTCCTGCGGACTATGGTTCAAAGCATATTATCATTACTTTGATGTTGGAACCTATATCCCTGCCCGCGGAGATATGATCCTGTTTGACACCTATGGAATTGGATATCCGGATCATATTGCGCTGGTAGTGGAGGTTGCAGACAGCGCGGAAGGTGATCCGGTGATACCACCATCGAAGGGAACATTCTCACCGATCCGGTGCCGCAGAAACAGCCGACTTCCGTGCAGAGGGTGTCTCCTTTCCCGCGCGGCGGGAAATCTCAGCGAAACCAGTGGGCGACAGGTCTAAACTACGAGTCGGTCGCAATAGAACCCCCAGGGTACTATCCTATATTGTGTAATCCGAAAAAAGGGGGGATCGCTATGAAAACAAAAACAATGGGCGCGATGATTGCCCAGCGGAGAAAAGGAATGGGGATGACGCAGCTTGAACTGGCAAATAAGATGGGGGTGACGGACAAAGCCGTTTCAAAATGGGAGAGAAATTTGTCTTGCCCGGATATCCATTCCTTTCCCCGTTTGGCAGAAATCCTTCATGTTTCTATTGAGGAGCTCATGCAAAGCGGCACGGGTGCGCCTGTGGAAAAGAGCATGAGCGAAATGGTCCGTGTGGCGTTGAAAGGGATTGCATTGGCGATGGGAATTGCCGTTGTGGTCCTTTCGGTCCTGGGGAAACTGGACGCAAAGACAGGAATGGTCCTGCTTGGCCTGGGGCTGGTAAGCCTTGCAATGTATTCTTTGCGGGATAAAGAATAAAAGCCCGTTTAGCGCTTTTGCATTCAAAAACATCCTGCCCAAAATCGTTGGGCAGGATGTTTTTCTGCTTTATTCCCACTTTTGCCGCAGGGATTTTCTGGACAGGCAAGGCTGCGCAGAAGAATGGGTTATTCCACAATGGATTGATTCAGCACAAAATGCACCGGCATCCCGTTTTGGGTAGGGTAGGGAACCTCGCCTTCTATCAGCGGCAGCAGATATTCAAACATCTCGTCAGTGACGTCGTTTCCCTGCTTGTTGATCCATTTACGGGGAACCAGCTGTTCCCTGTTGGCGATTTCCGAAACCGGTTTACAGCCAATGCGAACCATATATGGACGGTTGGAGACCCGCTCAAACACCATCATCACGCCGGTATGGCCCTGCAGGGCAAAGCGGATCGCATAGCTGCCGATTTTGCGGGCTTCTCGCACATCGGTAGCAGACATTAGATGGGAAGAACAGCGCTGCAGCACGTTCAGCTCAATGGAACGAACTTTGCAGCCAATCTTTTCCCGCACCAGTGACTCGAGGTATTTGCCCACGCCGGACAGATACCGGTGGCCAAATGCGTCTACGACGCCGCTTTGGAAATTTTCAGCGGCAAAGGTGCCGTCGGCCAGACGAACCCCTTCAGAGACGGCCACAATGCAGTTGCGGGTCAGGGATTGTACCTGTTTTACATCTCGGATAAATTGTTCCGGGTCAAAAACAACTTCCGGCAGGTAGATCAAATGCGGCGCGCGGGCGCCCACGGTGCGGGGCAGAGCGGCGGAAGCGGTGAGCCATCCAGCGTGGCGGCCCATAATTTCCACAATGGTTACCGAATCGGTGTCATACACGTAACAGTCCCGAATGATTTCCAACATGGCGGTGGCGATAAATTTGGCCGAAGAACCGAATCCCGGAGAATGATCAGAGCCGGGCAGGTCGTTGTCAATGGTCTTGGGAATGCCGATGACTTTGATATCCTGTCCAGTGCGGCTAAAATGACGGAACAGCTTATCCACGGTATCCATTGAGTCATTGCCGCCGATATAGAAAAAGTAGCTGATTTGATAGCGCTTAAAAATCTCGTCGATTTTTTGATACAGCGCCGGGTCCGCATCCTCTTCCGGCAGACGGAACCGGCAGGAACCCAACGCCATGGCGGGCGTACACTCTAGAATAGAAAAATCCTCCTGCCGGGAAAACTGGGAGCGAAGGTCGATAATGGTGCCGGCCAGTACGCCTTGAATCCCGTTGAGCGCACCATATACGCCGTCGATTTCTTTGCTGCGGATAGCTTCCTGGATCGCACCGGACAGCGATGCGTTGATAGCAGCGGTCGGGCCGCCGGATTGCGCGATCAGCATGTTGTTCATATCGAAAAATCCTCCTGATTTCAGCAGAATACTACAAAATTTTACAGATTAGAGTATAGCATATTTGCAGCTTGAAAACAATCAAAGACGCATAATTTTATTCGGACAGCACAGGGATGGGCGCGTGGGGAAGCTGCTGCCAAAGGTCGATATCGTGAGAAAAAAATCACCTGCGCGCCGGGCCGGGCCGCCAGCTGCCGGATCCGCTCCAGGCTTTGCAGGAGAAGGGATTTGTCATAGGGGCTTCGGGGAGAAACCGGCGGCGGGCCATAGTTTGCGGCAGTATACACCGCGTCCGAAGGGAATAATAGGATTTTTCCTCTGGCGGCGATTTCCATACCTAACAGTGCCGGCGTATGTCCCGGCAGCCCAAGCAGCCGAATGCCGGGAAAAAGCTGCCGATCCTGCACCAGCGCTGTCATTTTCCCGGGCAGTTCCCGAATGTCCTCCCGAATATAGCCACCCCGGCGGGCGGGATCTGCGTTTTCGATCAGTCGGCGGGCATATTCTAAGTCTTCGGCTGGAACGATAAGCCGGGCATGGGGAAAAAGCCCCGCATTTCCGGCGTGGTCCAGATGCAGGTGGGATAACACGACGGTATCCACCTGAGAGGGGGAAATGCCGCACAGGGAAAGCTGATGGGTCAGCGCCTGCTCGCTTGTGCGGGTCAGCGGAAAAGCCTCTCGCATGTTGGCGGGCCAGCCGCCCGTCATCGCGTCAGGCCGGCAGCCAGTGTCGAACAGCAAAATCCCGCCGCTGTGGCGGACCAGAACGGCCATGACTGGCAGGTGGATCCGGCTGGTATCCTGCGGCCAGCCGCGGCAGATGATGCCTTCCTGCTTGGCATACAGTGTCCCTAAATCCAGCAGCCAGACTTCCATTTTACCGCTCATGCTTCCACCTCTTTGCTCCGGGGCTCCAGTTCGTCCAGCGTCAGGGAAAAGGCGGGCAAAAATTCAGACAGAAAGATAGAAACCTCCGGCATATCCATGGCAGAAAGCGCGGATTCCGTTGCCTTTTTTGCCTGAGAAAATTCCCGGTTGCCGACTTTTTCCTCTTCTATGCACTTAATCAGCGCGCTCAGCCGGTCTGCCGCTTTGACCAGCCTGTGTACATCTGCGTCCAGTCCGTCTCCGGACAGGTAAGGCGCAATATCCTGACGCAGATCGCAGGGCAAAAGAGCCGCAAGGCGCTCGCAGGCGGCTCGCTCCACGTTCTTGTAGGAGCCGTGCAGTGCCGGATTGTCGTATTTGACTGGTGTAGGCAGATCTCCGGTGAGGATTTCGGAGCAGTCGTGATAAAGTGCGTGCAGCACAACGGATTCCAGTGGATACTGCCGGTGCAGGCGACGGTTGCCGATCACGGCCAGCAGGTGGGCCAGCATGGCAGTTTCCAGGCTGTGTTCACTTAAATTTTCCCAGCGGGTATTGCGCATCAGGCCCCAGCGGTTAATGTATTTCATTCGGAAAAGCATAGCCAAAAAGGAGCTTTGTCCCATAAGAATCCTCCTTGTTTTTGTGATAAAAAGGGAAAACCTGCATAAATTCACCCCAATTTTAGCACTATAAGAAAGAAATGTGATATAATAAAAGAAATAGACCAGTTTATTTGATCAGAGCGGGATAAAATCGGACCTCCTGCGGAATCCACTTTGGCCGGACAGGCCTTTCTAATGTTATGGTAGCCCAAACCGGAAGCGTTTGCAAGGGCTTGGCAGCCACTTCCGGAAAAACATCGATGGAGTTGAGCTTATGACTGAACGGAAAAGCCTGCACTGGAAAGCGTTTTTACTGGCGCTTGGAATTTCGACTGCCGTTTTTTTGCCATTTCTCCTTTACAACGGCGGCTATTTTATTTTCATTGGGGACTTTAACGCCCAGCAGATCCCTTTTTATAAATTGGTACACCAGGCGGTGCGGGAGGGGAATTTCGGCTGGAGCTGGACCACCGATTTAGGCGCGAATTTTATTGCCTCTTACAGCTTTTATAACCTGACCAGCCCGTTTTTCTGGCTGACAATTCCGTTCCCCAACGATTGGGTGCCTTTTTTGATGGCCCCGCTGCTGATTTTGAAAAATGCCTGCGCGGCGTTGACCTCCTATTTTTATCTGGCGCGGTTTGTCCGCCGCCGGGAGTTTGCAGTGCTGGGTTCGCTTTTGTACTCCTTTTCCGGATTCATGTTCTATAACACGTTCTTTAACCATTTCCATGAGGTGGTGGTGTTTTTTCCATTGCTTTTGATTGGAATGGAAGAACTGGTGCAGAACAATCGCCGCGGCTTTTTCGCGGTGGCGGTTGCATTAAACGCAGTGGTCAACTACTGGTTTTTCATCGGCAGCGCAGTGTTCTGCATATTGTATTTTGCATTCCGCTGCACGGATAAGAGCTGGGGGGCAAATTTCAAAAAATTTTGCTGGGTGGCTTTCGAGGCGCTTTTGGGCATGGGGCTTTCCCTGTTCATTTTCCTGCCGGCGGTACTGGGGATTCTCGGAAATCCCCGCACCACATCGGACAATCTGCTGTCCGGCTGGAGTTTCTGGCTGTACTGGCATGAGGAACGGCTGCCTGCCATCGTCGGCAGTTTCCTGTTCCCGCCGCATGTGCCCTCCCGCCCGGTGATGTTCCCCAACCATGGGGCCAAGTGGTCCAGCCTGACCGCTTGGCTGCCGCTGTTTGGCGCCTCGGGCATGATGGCCTATCTGCTGATGCCGCAGCGGTCGTGGCTGAAGAAAATGATTGCCGCCTGCCTTTTGATTGCGGTGATTCCGGGGCTTAACAGCATTTTTATTTTGCTGAACAACTCTTACTACACCCGTTGGTTTTATGCGCTGATCCTTTTGATGTGCCTGGCTACGGTTCTGGCTATGGAGCGGCGGGGGATTGACTATCTGCGCGGCGTAAAATGGACGGCGGGCATTACAGTCGGCATGGTGTTGGCAGTGGGGCTGACCCCGGTCGAGGAAGAGGGGAAATGGAAAATCGGCCTTGCCTCTGACATGCCGACCTTTTGGATGTACGCCGCCTTTACCGGCGTGTGCCTGCTGGCTACCTGGCTGTTGATCCGGCATTTCAAAAACACCAAGCAGATGCCTCGGGTCGCCATCGCCGGCGTTTGCGCGGTCAGCGTACTGTTCGGCTGGATTTATTTTATCGACGGGAAAAACGCCCGCAGTTCCGATGAGTGGCTGATTGAAAATGGGATCAACGGCAGAGATATGGTGCAGTTCCCCGAGGACAGCAGCTTTGTCCGCACGGATTTTTACGGCACCCTCGAAAATCTTGGCATGTACTGGGATCGCCCGACCATTCAGGCGTTCCACTCGATTGTGCCGGTGTCGCTGATGGAATTTTATCCGGAAGTAGGCGTGACCCGGGATGTGTCTTCCAAACCGGATACCAAGCTGTATGCACTGCGCAGCCTGCTTTCGGTGCGTTGGCTGGTGATTGAACAGCGCAATGAAGAGCAAAGCCCTATGCCGGGATATTCCTATGTGCGTACCGATGGGAACTTTAATCTCTACGAAAACGATCATTTTGTCCCTATGGGTTTTGCGTTTGACCATTACATTACAAGGGAAACCTTCGATGCCACCGCAAAGGATTACCGCTGCCGGTTGCTGATGAAGGGCCTGCTGCTGGAGGACGACGCCATTGCCCGGCACAGTGATATCCTGACCAAGCTTTCGGACCAGCAGGCGGATACGCTCAGCGAGGACGCTTTTGTAGCCGATTGCGCCGACCGCCGGCGGGAGGCATCTTACGAATTTACCACCGACAACAGGGGCTTTACGTCCAAGATCGTGCTGTCAAAGGAAAATCTGGTGTTTTTCAGCGTTCCCTATGCCGAGGGGTGGAGCGCTACTGTCAACGGACAGCCGGCACAGATTGAAAAGGTCGATATTGGTTTTATGGCGGTGCGCGCTCCGGCTGGGGACAGCACCATCCGTTTTACCTATCGAACCCCAGGTTTGGGGGTCGGCCTTTTGGCCAGCGGTATATCGCTGGCGGTTCTGGCGGGGTATCTGCTGCTTTCTCATCAGTTGCGCCGGCGGCCTGCGCCATCGATTTCCTATACCGTACTGCAAACGCCGGAGGAAGAACATCAGCTTTCTTTTGAAGAGCTGTTAAAGAAAGATAAAACGGAAAATCAATCACAGGAGGAAAAATAGCCATGGATCGTTTATATCTGGTGGTTCCCTGCTATAACGAAGAGGAGGTCCTGCCCGAAACCGTCCGGCGGCTGACCGATAAGCTGCGCCGGATGGAGGAGAAAGGGCTGGTATCCGGCGACAGCCGGATTCTGTTGGTGGACGACGGCAGCCGGGACAGCACCTGGGAGCTGATCTGCGGTTTTCACAGGGAGAATCCGGTGGTATCCGGTTTAAAGCTGTCCCGCAACCGGGGGCACCAAAATGCGCTGGTTGCCGGACTCTTGACCGCCCGGGAACTGTGCGACATCACCATTTCTCTGGATGCCGACTTGCAGGATGATATTGAAGTGCTGGATCAATTTGTAGAGGAATATCATAAAGGGGCGCAGATCGTTTACGGTGTGCGCAGCGCCAGGGATACGGACACGGCTTTCAAACGCTCCACCGCCATGGGTTTTTACGGCCTGATGAAAAAAATGGGGGTCGATATTGTCAGCAACCACGCTGACTACCGGCTCATGAGCAAAAAAGCACTGGACTGCTTTTCCGGCTACCATGAAGTGAACCTGTTTTTGCGGGGGATCGTGCCGCTGATCGGATTTCCTACCGCGGTGGTCACTTATGAACGCAGCGAGCGGTTTGCAGGGGAATCCAAGTACCCGTTAAAGAAGATGCTCTCCTTTGCATGGGACGGGATTACTTCTTTTAGCACCAAGCCGTTGTCTTTGATTACCGGTGTCGGCGTTGGGATCGGTTTTTTGTCCGGACTGGGATTTTTGGCAGCGCTGATCTGTCTTTGCTGCAAGGTGGCTGTGGCCGGATGGGTCTGGGTTTTGATATCGGTTTGGCTGGCGCTTGGCATCCAGTTAGTGGCGTTGGGTCTGGTAGGGGCCTATGTCGGAAAGACCTATGGCGAAGTCAAAGCGCGCCCGCGGTATCATATTGAAATGCTTTTGGACGCGGCGCAAACACAAAAGGCATAATATTTTCTGCTGGCCTTTTGGGGGGAGGTGCCGCAGTACTGCGGCTGGATGGAAGGTCTTGGTTTGGAAAAAGCGGATATCTATGCCGGGCTGTTCGCACCGCAAAAGGCTTTTACAGAATAAGTACACCTTGTAATCAAAATAAAAAGGAGGCAGGCAGCTGCTTGTCTCCTTTTTTGTTGGCAGAGGATTTTAACGGGAATAAAGCGCGGCAAGGGCGGCCAAATCCTCTACGATAGAAGGGTTCCAAGGCGCTTTTTGCCGCAGCCCTTGGCAGGGAAAATCCGGACACAGTCCGCAAAAAGAAACACTGTGCCCTACACAGCAAAGAAAGATAAGGCAGCCGCCAGACTGCTCCCATTCCTTACATTTCCCGCCGCTTTCCAGGCAGCCCTGGCAAAAACCGTCCTACTTTTTCAGGCAGCCGGCGCAGCATTCTCCGCAAGGTGTAATCATGCGAAAATCAATCTGCTTATCCATAATATTACAATCCCAGCCCTTTGCTGATATTCACAACAAAATCCTGCACGTTGGTCACAATGGTTTTGACGCCCAGGCTGCCCCGGTCTCGCAGCTTGTTTACAGAAAATTCCGAGATATCCACGCTGTAAAAGTATACGGGGCGGATGGTGCCGTCTGCCAGCACACGATAAGAAGGCGTCATGTTGCCGGTGGCAATGGAATGAAGCGTGGTGGCCATGCAGATGACGGTGGTGGATTTTTTGACACATTCCCGCATGGCGTTCTGCCCCTCATAAACGTCGCTGTATACCTCCGGGAGCGGCCCGTCATCCCGAATGGAGCCTACCAGCACAAAGGGGACCTGTTTTTTCACGCAGCTGTAAATAATACCGTCGCCAATGCCTTCCTTTTCGATGAAAGCAGGGATGGATCCATCCAGCCGTACCCGGTTTATGGTGTCGATATGATTGTAGTGACCATTGGACTGGGATTTTTGCGTGTAGATATCCTGGCCAAGGGCTGTCTTGCGGTAAGCGGCCTCCAGGTCATGGGTGGCCAGAGCGTTTCCAGCCAACAAGGCATTGACATAACCGTTTTGCACCAGTTTGGAAAAAGCGGCTCGGGAATCGTGGTCAAAAGCGCAGGCAGGGCCTAATACCCAAGTGATATAGCCGTGTTCTTTTTCATGGCGCAGCAAATCATACAGGGAATCGTAATCCCGGGAGTAGGCTGTTTCGCGGGAGCGCCCCTGCCGGAAAGAGAACGCTTCCGCAGAGCCGCTCTCCTCGGCAGAAAATCCGTCCAGATAGACAAAGATTCCCTCCGAAGCGTCTTCCGTCCGGCCGACAACCACCAGATCCCCTTTCTTTAAGCGCCGGAACTCTCGAATGCTGATGTTGCCGTTTTCATAAACTGCGACACAATCCATACGGCTTTCTTTGGCCAACAGCCATTGGCCGCTAATTTTAAAATATTCGGGGAATATGGTGGTTGCGTGATACTGTTCCGGCGCAACCTTGTCTTGGGGAGAAGGTACCAACACCGCGTCCGGCGCCTGAGAAAACCGCGGCAGGGAGAAATCCGGAGGGGTAAAATGGGGAAGGGGAAACGACATGGGGAGTACCTCCTATCAATCATGATTGCTTTTATTGTAGCATAGCTTTGAAACGGATACAACGGGACAGAACTGCTCCTGTTGTCTGATTTTGTGCGTTTCAAATACTTTTGGTCAAAACAGCTTCCAATCAGCATGGAAAAGGCTCCCGCCGAAGGGGTGGGAGCCTTTAAAATCCGATTTAAATTGCAATTCTTGCTTTGGCGGGCCGATCTTCCTCACAAAAGACCTTAACAGCGCTCCCTTGCGCCGGGGTGCGATTGCCGACATTTATCCATTTTCTGCAAGTGAAATCTTTCCCGTCCACGGTATATTTGACCTTTATGATATACGGAAACACTGCCCCGTCCAGAGCATGGGTTCTCATAGGCTTGTTGTTCACTTTTAGCCACCACTGTTTTGCAGCAGACACAACGGTTCCCATTGTTTGTTTCTCCACGGCGCATACCCCCTGTTTCCTGTAAGTTTTCCCTTATTTTACAGCCATTATAAATTTGTTTTGTACTTTGTCAATGCTTAAAAATATGCTGCCTTGGTGAAATCGGCAGGCGTTGGCGGCCTCAAACGAAATGATAAAAGTACCGCCCTGTTCCTTCCAAAGCATTTCGACAGTTTGTATAAGAAAAGGATGCAGCATGGCGCAATTTTGGGAAAAAGGGAATTTTTATTTTGTGCAGTGGAAAAGAGCGGAAAAGTATGCTATGCTGGGAAAGCTGTCTAACGGTATCCGCTCTGTTGGAGCCTTTTTTGTACCATTGCCGGAAGGCCGTCGGGCGGTTTGTGTAAGGATATAAAGGGGTGTTTTCATAAAATGAAAGAAGATCATCGTCCCATCCACGCCAGAATCCCCGGACTTGGTCAGCGCAGTGTGAAAACCGCATTGGCGGCATCGCTGGTAGCGCTGATTTATGTGTTTGCCGGACGGAATCCTACATTTGCCTGTATTGGTGCAATCTTTGGCATGGGAAGTGATTTGGACAATTCCTGGCTCAACGGTGGGAATCGGTTAATTGGCACCATCATCGGCGGATTTTTGGGAATCGGGTTGTTCTGGGTAGAGCACCAGTTGTTTCCGGGCGGGAATTATTTTTTCCGTCTGCCGATTTTGTTTTTGGGCATTGTGATACTGGTGGCGGTTTCGGTGCAGTTTCGCTGGCCCGGCGCCGTACAGCCCGGCGGCGTAGTGCTGTGCATCATTTTGTTCAACACGCCTGCCCATCATATCGCTTATGCGCTGGACCGGATGCTCGATACGGGGATCGGCGTAGTGGCGGCGCTGGCCGTCAATCTGATCCTGCCCCGCCAAAGGCTGGACCGCTGGCTGCATTTGGAGCAGAAAACGGGCACATCTTTGCCGGGCCAGGTGAATGAAATGCGCCCGTCCTGACCAAGACAAAATCTTCCGTGAATGGAAGTCCAATTTTTCAAAAGAGCCTTTCCCAGCGGGAAAGGCTCTTTTTTACAGCGGATCATTTGGACTGTACTTCTCCGAAAGGTTTGATATACGGTTTATAAACATACCCGTCTTCGTCGTTGTATAAATCCTCCAGACTGCCTTCATACGTCAAGCCGTCTCCTACCGAACCGTTTACGCCGCAGATTTTCGCCGCGAATTTGGCGCCGAAGTCCATGGCCTCCCGCACCCGTTCGCTTCCGGATTTTTTGGAATCAGTATAGGCAACGGAAAAAGAGCAGGTGAAAGAATCTCCGGCGCCCATGGTATCGACCACAGTGGCTGGGGCGGCTTTCCCGGTATAGAATTGCTCACCGTCAAAAACAATCTGCCCTTCGGCGCCGCGGGTCCCGACAACGATCTTCGGCCCGTAGCTGTGAATCCGCTGAAGAAGCTCGTGAATCTGCTCCTCTTTGCCCTGCTGGTTGCAGGAAAGGAAACAGTAGTCTACGTGAGGGCAGTATTCCTTGAGAATCTCCTCGGTAAATTCTTCTGAAAAGTCATAGGCAAAGGGAACGCCCAGATCATTGATTTTCTGAATTTCGGCCGGGTCCAAATTGGAGTAACAATCGGAAATCGCCAGATCAAAGCCTTTGATGTATGCCAGATCCTCTTCGTCCAACACAATGGGAGTCATGGCGTTGACTCCTTTGCGGGTACCGTGAAAGGTGCGGTTACCGTCTACCAAGGTAGTCATGGCATAGCTGCACTGACCGTGCAGCACCTTACAGCGGGTAAGATCCACCTTGTTTTTCTCCAGCACCCATTTCAGATGCTGGCCGCGCACATCGTCGGAAAAATACCCCAGGTAAGCGGAGTCGGCCCCCGCCCATTTGGCGTAAATTGCCGTGTTGAGCTGATTGCCGCCGGGATACATGGTCTTGACAAAATCATATACATCCATGGTATTGAAGCCAATAGAAATAGAACGAATCATAAAAAACCGCCTTTCCAATTCCAATTTCCCAATCATCATAGCATGACCGCCGGCAAAAAGGCAATCCAAAATCGGGAGAAAGCCGCCTTTTTTGCACGATTTGGGGGAAATGTCAAATGGTACCAACAAGTCCTTGTGAAGGATAGCAATATGCGCCGGCACTCGGGGGGTTGGACGGATAGATCCGGCGGCAGAATCCAAAACAGGCGCACCGCCAAGCGGTGCGCCTGTTTGTCTGTTTGAGAAAACGGTGCAGGAGAAGAGATTAGTCTTTCAGCGCCGCCTGAGCAGCTGCCAGTCTTGCGATCGGCACGCGGAAAGGCGAGCAAGATACGTAGGTCAGGCCCACTCTGTGGCAGAACTCAACAGAGGACGGGTCGCCGCCGTGCTCACCGCAGATGCCCAGTTTAATGTCAGGACGGGTCTGTTTACCCAGATCCGCAGCCATTTTGACCAGTTTGCCTACGCCGGTCTGATCCAGTTTTGCAAAGGGATCATTCTCGTAGATCTTCTTGTCGTAGTACGCGCCCAGGAATTTGCCTGCGTCGTCACGGCTGAAGCCAAAGGTCATCTGAGTCAGGTCGTTGGTGCCGAAGGAGAAGAATTCTGCCTCTTTGGCGATTTCGTCAGCGGTCAGTGCAGCTCTCGGGATCTCGATCATGGTACCAACTTTGTAGTGCATATCGGAACCAGCCTCTTTGATGATGGCGTCAGCGGTCTCGCAGACAATTTTCTTCACATAAGCCAGCTCTTTGACTTCGCCAACCAGCGGGATCATGATTTCCGGAACGATGGTCCAATCCGGATGTTTCTTCTGAACATTCAAAGCCGCTTTGATGACAGCCTCGGTCTGCATTTCAGCGATTTCCGGATAAGTAACCGCCAGACGGCAGCCACGGTGACCCATCATGGGGTTGAACTCATGCAGAGAAGCGATAATCGCTTTGATTTCTTCCACGGTCTTGCCCTGGGTTTTGGCCAGTGCCTCGATATCCTTTTCATCGGTGGGAACGAACTCATGCAGAGGCGGATCCAGGAAACGGATGGTTACGGGGCAGCCTTCCATCGCTTCGTACAGCTCTTCAAAGTCGCCCTGCTGCATCGGCTCGAGTTTGGCCAGAGCAGCTTTTCTCTGCTCAACGGTATCGGAGCAGATCATCTCGCGGATCGCGGCGATTCTGCCGTCGTTGAAGAACATGTGCTCGGTACGGCACAGGCCGATACCTTGAGCGCCCAGGCTTCTGGCCTTTTTCGCATCGGCGGGGGTATCCGCGTTGGTGCGAACCTGCAGCTTACGGTATTTATCAGCCCACTCCATTACGCGGCCGAACTCACCGCCGATGGAAGCGTCCACGGTGGGGATAATGCCGTCGTAGATGTTACCGGTAGAACCGTCGATGGAGATGTAGTCACCTTCCACGTAGGTTTTGCCGGCCAGAACGAATTTCTTATTCTCCTCATCCATGTTGATATCGGAGCAGCCGGATACACAGCAGGTACCCATGCCGCGGGCAACAACAGCTGCATGAGAGGTCATACCGCCGCGAACGGTCAGGATGCCCTGAGAAGCTTTCATGCCTTCGATGTCCTCAGGAGAGGTCTCCAGACGAACCAGAACAACTTTCTCACCTTTTGCAGCCCATTCTTTGGCGTCTTCAGCGGTGAATACGATTTTACCGCAGGCAGCGCCGGGAGAAGCGGCCAGAGCTTTGGCAACGGGAGTTGCTTTCTTCAGAGCGGCAGCGTCGAACTGCGGATGCAGCAGCGCGTCCAGCGTTCTGGGGTCGATCATCAGAACCGCCTGTTTGTCGTCGATCATGCCCTCGTCAACCAGGTCGCAGGCGATTTTCAGCGCCGCGGTAGCGGTACGTTTGCCATTTCTGGTCTGCAGCATGTACAGGTGGCGGTCCTCAATGGTGAACTCCATATCCTGCATATCGTGGTAATGGTTCTCCAGAATGTTGCAGATCTCAACAAACTGGTTGTAGCACTCAGGCATTACTTCAGCCAGCTGAGCGATAGGCTGGGGAGTACGAACGCCGGCAACAACGTCTTCGCCCTGCGCGTTCATCAGGAATTCGCCGAACAGTTTCTTTTCGCCAGTGGCGGGGTTACGAGTAAACGCAACGCCGGTACCGGAAGTGTCGCCCAGGTTGCCGAACGCCATCATCTGTACGTTAACAGCGGTACCCCAGGAATACGGGATATCATTGTCGCGGCGGTATACGTTCGCTCTGGGGTTGTCCCAAGAACGGAATACCGCTTTGATCGCGCCCATCAGCTGCTCTTTGGGATCGGTGGGGAAGTCCTCGCCGATTTTGGCTTTGTATTCTTCTTTGAACTGGCGGGCCAGCTCTTTGAGGTCGTCAGCGGTGAGCTCCACGTCCTGGGTCACGCCTTTTTCCTCTTTCATCTTGTCAATGAGCTGCTCAAAATATTTTTTGCCGACTTCCATAACCACGTCGGAGTACATCTGGATAAAGCGGCGATAGCAGTCGTAAGCCCATCTGGGGTTGCCGGATTTTTTCGCCATGACCTCAACGACTTCTTCGTTTAAGCCCAGGTTCAGGATGGTGTCCATCATGCCGGGCATGGAAGCGCGGGCACCGGAACGGACGGAAACCAGCAGCGGATTTTCCAGATCGCCGAACTTTTTGCCGGTGATCTCTTCCATTTTGCCAACGTATTCCATGATCTCAGCCTGGATATCGTCGTTGATTTTGCGGCCGTCTTCGTAATACTGGGTGCAGGCTTCAGTGGTGATGGTAAAGCCCTGCGGAACCGGCAGGCCCAGGTTGGTCATTTCGGCCAGGTTCGCACCTTTGCCACCGAGCAGCTCTCTCATAGAGCCGTTTCCTTCTTTGAACAGGTAAACATACTTTTTGCTCAAGGGAATCAACCTCCTATTTTATTTTACGTCTTATTGCGCGGTGGCTGTTCCCATGTAGAATCCGCGCAACCCGAAAGCCCATCCTCAAATGAGCAATAGGCACAGAATCATTATAGCAAAGAATTCTAGGATTTTCTATATATTTCACATTTTTTTTTACATTTATACGAAATTGATAGCATTCAACGAAAAGTTGGGCTGTTTTACTTGAAAATACGTAAAAAAATTGCAATAATATAATAGACATCGAATGCGTATTCATGAAATAGAAATTCATATGGGAATAAGGGCGGTGAAAAATTTGGAACAGGTATGCGCGGTTGTCCTGGCGGCAGGAGACGGAAAACGAATGCGCTCGGCCCGCCCGAAGGTGTTGTGTGAGGTGCTGTTCCGCCCGATGATCTGCTGGATTGCCGATACGCTGGAAAAGTGCGGCATCGGTGAAGTGTGCGCCGTATTGGGCGCCGGTGCGGATCAGGTGCGGGCAGCGATTCCCCGCTTTGCCTGGGTGGAGCAGAAAGAACGGCTGGGCACCGGCCATGCAGTCATGCAGGCGAGAGCTTTTTTACAGGAGCATCGCGGCGGTGACTGCGCGGTGCTGTACGGCGACGCGCCGTTTGTGGATGCCGATACTTTGGAGAATGCTTACCGCTTACATAAAAAAGAGGGAGCGGCCGTCACGCTGCTCACGGCGTCGTTTTCGGACCCCACCGGCTACGGGCGGATTGTCCGGGGCGAGGGCGGAGATGTGTCCGGCATTGTCGAACAGGCGGACGCGGATGAAAAAACGCTGCAAATCCGGGAGATCAACGCCGGGACTTACTGGTTTTCGGTGGATTTTCTGCTGGACGCGCTGGACCGGCTGCGGGCGGACAATGCGCAGGGCGAATATTACCTGACCGATGTGATCGGAATTGCGGTGGCACAGGGCAGACGGGTCTGCGGATATGAAGCGCCGGACAGCCGGATTGCTATGGGCGCCAACGACCGCAGGGGGCTTTTGCGGCTGAATGAAATGGCCCGACAGGCCGAGCTGGAGCGCCACATGGATTCGGGGGTAGAAATTGTCTGTGCCGACGGCGTTATGATTGCGCCGGATGTTGTGATCGGTCAGGATACGACCATTCTGCCCGGAACGATTTTAAAAGGAAAAACAGTCATTGGGAAAAACTGCGTCATCGGCCCGAATACGGTGATCGAGGACAGCTTTGTGGGCGACGGATGCTGCATCAACGCCTGCCAGATCGAGCAGTCCCGGCTGGACGAAAGAATCAAAATTGGCCCCTTTACCCACGTGCGGCCCAACAGCCATTTGAAAGCCGGGGTAAAGATCGGCAATTTTGTGGAAGTAAAAAATTCTGTAATCGATGAAAATACCGCTGTGGCCCATTTGACCTATGTGGGGGACAGCGACGTGGGCAAAAACGTCAATTTCGGCTGCGGAACGGTAACCGTAAATTTTGACGGTCACGCAAAATACCGCACCGTAATCGGTGACGACTGCTTTATCGGCTGCAACAGCAACCTCATCGCGCCGGTAGAAATCGGCGCCGGCAGCTATGTCGCCGCCGGTTCTACCATTACCGACCCGGTGCCGGATGACGCGCTGGCCATCGCCAGGGCACGGCAGGTACTCAAACCCGGGTGGGCAAAGGCCCGCCGCCTGCGGCTGGGCCCGCGGAAAAAATAGTCTTTTGCCGTCTGAGGACGGTGGAGTATAGAACGAAAACAGGACAACATGAAAAGGGAGTTAAAAAAATGAATCTTCACGGCAAGGATATCAAAATTTTCTCCGCCAACGCCAATCCTGCGGTGGCTGAGCATATCGCCAAGGTGCTGGGCCTGCCCATGGGCAAATGCGATGTTTCCCATTTTTCCGACGGTGAGATTTCTGTTTCCATCCACGAGTCGGTCCGCGGATCAGACGTATTTGTGGTGCAGTCTATCAGTACGCCGGTCAACGACAACCTGATGGAACTGCTGATTATGATGGACGCGTTCAAACGCGCCTCTGCCGGCCGGATTACCGCCGTTATCCCGTATCTAGGGTATGCGCGGCAGGACCGCAAAGCGAAAGCCCGCGATCCGATTTCCGCAAAGCTGGTGGCCGATCTGATCACCACTGCCGGTGCCGACCGCGTATTGACCATGGACTTGCATGCGGCGCAGATTCAGGGGTTTTTCAACATTCCGGTGGATCATCTGCTTGGTGTGCCGATTCTGGCTCCTTATTTTGAAGAGCAGTTCAAAGATCAAAACGATGTTGTCGTCGTTTCTCCCGACCTGGGTTCCGTTACCCGCGCAAGAAAATTTGCCGAGCGGATGAATGCGCCTTTGGCCATCATCGACAAACGCCGCCCGAAGGCCAATGTCTCCGAGGTTATGAATATCATCGGCGACGTAAAGGGAAAACGCGCGGTCATTGTAGATGATCTGGTGGATACCGCCGGTACGTTGTGTAACGGAGCCAAAGCGATTATTGAGGTCGGCGGCGCGACTGAGGTTTACGCCTGCGCTACTCACGGCGTACTTTCCGGCCCGGCGATTGAGCGGATTGAGCAGAGCGTCATCAAAGAACTGGTGCTTTTGGATACCATCGCTTTGCCGGAGAAGAAAAAAATCCCCAAAATCACCATGGTTCCGGTGGGCCCGGTGTTTGCTGAAGCCATCGAGCGCATTTATGCGGACAAACCGGTTTCCCCGCTGTTCGTCTAATCGGACGGGAACCCGATCCCTTTCAAACAAAACGGCCTTTGTTGGGCTTTTCAAATTCTGTAAGGCGGGGTAGTGACCTATCCCGCCTTGCTTGTCTGTCGCTAAAAGCTGGGAGAATTTTTTGTCGTTTTGGCTCGGCTTTTGGATAAAGGAGGAAATATGCGCAATCTGTTTTCCAAAAAAGCGGATGTCCCAGCGGGCCCGGTGGATTTTCTAATCGTGGGGCTGGGAAACCCCGGAAAAGAATATGACAATACCCGCCACAACGCGGGATTTATGGCGGTAGACCGGATTGCCGGTGAGCTGGGTGTAAAAATCGACCGCCTGAAATTCAAATCCCTGTGCGGCGACGGTATGCTGGCCGGGCACCGAGTGCTTTTGATGAAGCCCTCCACCTTCATGAACCTGTCCGGTCAGGCGGTGCAGGAAGCCGCGGCCTTTTATAAGATCCCCATAGAGCGGGTGCTGGTGTTTTTGGACGACATTTCGCTGGAACCGGGCCATGTGCGCATTCGGCGCAAGGGTACCGACGGCGGACACAACGGGTTAAAAAATATCATTTATCTCACCGGTTCTGATCAGTTTCCACGGGTCAAAATCGGAGTAGGGGCTAAGCCGCATCCGGATTATGATTTGGCCAAATGGGTACTCAGCCGATTCTCCTCCGATGAGCAAAAAGCGCTGGACAGCGTGCTGGACCATGCGGCGGATATGGCGCGGCTGATTGTGTCCGGTCGCATGGATGAAGCGATGAACGGATATAATGGAAAGTAACGGTCTGCGCGAGACAAGGGAGGGGAAAGCCATGCTGTTGGATCTTATTTCATCTGCGCCCCAGTACCGGATGCTGCTGGCGGCCATGGCAAAGCGGGGATGGCCTGCCCAAATGACGGGCCTGGGCCATATCCACAAGGCCGCGGTAACGGCGGCGCTGTCCGAGACAGGGCCGTTTATCGTAGTCACGCCGGATGAGGCCATGGCCACCCGCCTGTGTGAGGATGTCAATGCATTTGCCGGCAAAGAAAAAGCGCTGGTCTATCCGGCGCGGGAATTCACTTTCCGGGATGTGGAGGGGGTTAGCCGGGAATATGAGTTTGCCCGGCTGAAGGTGCTCAACGGCATCTCCCAGGGGAGAATTTGTCTGGTTGTATGCAGCATCGAAGCGCTTTTGCAATATACGCTGCCGCCCAAGACCCTGCGGGAAAATACGCTGGCCCTTCATCCCGGCGAGGAACATTCTCTCCAGGCGCTGTCCGCCCGCCTGCTGCACGCAGGTTATGAGCGGAGGGATCAAGTGGAAGGCGTCTGCCAGTTTTCCCAGCGCGGCGGTATTCTGGATTTTTATCCGCCCCATGCGCCGGCTCCTTACCGAATGGAGTTCTGGGGCGATGAGATTGATACCATCAGCACCTTTGATCTGGATTCCCAGCGGAGAATCGACACCGTCAAAGAGGCGCTGATCACCCCTGCCCGGGAGGTGCTGTATCCGGACAATGCCTGGCTGGTCAAACGGCTGGGAAAAGCATATGACGCGCTGCGCGGCAAGCAGGGGGTCAAATCCAAGGAGATCCTGCTGGCGGACATGGAAAAGCTGGAGGCAGGGCTTTCGTTAAACAACATCGACAAATTCCTGCCGCTGATCTATCCGCAGCCGGCAACCCTGCTGGACTATCTGCCGGACGCAGGGCTGATTTTCTGCGAAATGGTCTCGGTGAAAGAAGCCTCCAAAACCTCCATGTGGCAGCACTACGAGGATGTGTCCCAGCTTTTGCAGGAAGGAGTTCTGTTCAAGGGCTGCGACACCTTTGCCATGGAATTTCCCCAGGTGCTGGCGGCGATGGAGGGGCGGCCCTGCGCCATATTGGAAAACTTTGCCCGCTCTTTGCCGGAAGTTCGGCTCAGTGAGCTTGTCAGCCTCAACGCCGTAGCGCTTTCCCCCTGGGGCGGCGATCTGAAGCTTTTGGAGGAAGATCTGGACAGCTTTCTGCGTCGGGATTACCGGGTGGCGGTGCTGGCCGGCACCGATAAGGCCGCCGCGGCGCTGCGGGATGATCTGGCCGCCCTCCATATTCCGGTTGCAGCCGGCGAACGGGAACTGACGGCGGGCAGAGTCTGCGTATTGTCGGGTTCCCTGTCCGGCGGTATGGAACTGCCGGAATTAAAATTTGCCCTCATTACCCACGGCAAGGCCGCTACTAAAACGGTCAAACGGAAAAAGTCCAAAAAACCGGGTGAACAGATTCGCTCGCTGTCCGATCTGACCTTTGGCGACTATGTGGTTCATGCCGCCCACGGCATCGGCGTGTTTGAAGGAGTGGTCAAGCGGGAAATTCACGGCGTGACCAAGGATTACATCAAGATCCGCTATGCGGGTACCGACGCGCTGTTTGTTCCGGTGACCCAGCTGGATCTGGTGAGCAAATACATTGGCCCCAAAGAGGATAAAACGGTCAAGCTCAACAAGCTCAACTCGGTGGAATGGCAAAAAACCCGGCAGCGGGTGAAAAAAGCAGTTGCTGAAATGGCGGAAGAGCTGATCAAGCTCTACGCCGCCCGTATGCAGGCTAAGGGATTTGCCTTTTCCCAGGATAGCGAGTGGCAGAAAGAGTTCGAGGAACGGTTCCCCTACGAGGAGACCGACGACCAGCTGCGCTGCATCGCTGAAATCAAAGAGGATATGGAGTCTCCCCGCCCCATGGACCGGCTTTTGTGCGGGGATGTAGGATTTGGCAAAACGGAGGTGGCAATCCGCGCGGCGTTCAAATGCGTGATGGACGCAAAACAATGCGCGGTGTTGGTGCCCACCACCATCCTGGCCTGGCAGCATTATCAAACGTTTTTGGAGCGGATGCAGGGGTTCCCGGTAACGGTGGAACTGCTGTCACGCTTCCGCAGCCCCAAGCAGCAGGAGCAGATCCTGCGAAAGCTGCGCCGGGGCGAGGTGGATATCATTATCGGCACCCACCGGCTGCTGCAAAAGGATGTGCAGTTTAAAGATCTGGGGCTGTGCATCATCGACGAGGAGCAGCGCTTTGGCGTGGCGCATAAGGAAAAATTTAAAGAAATGCGGGAATCGGTGGACGTGCTGACCCTGTCGGCAACGCCCATTCCCCGTACGCTCAACATGGCCATGTCTGGCATCCGGGATATGTCCACCATTGAAGAGGCGCCCATGGACCGCCATCCGGTGCAGACCTATGTGGTGGAGCACGACTGGGGAATCCTTACCGAGGCCATCCGCCGAGAGCTGCGCCGGGGTGGACAGGTGTTCTACCTGCACAATCGGGTGGAGTCCATTGATTCCTGCGCCCATCGGATCAGTCAGCTGATACCGGATGCCAGAATCACGACCGCGCACGGCAAGATGAACGAGGAGCAGCTGTCTGAGGTCTGGCGGCAGCTGCTGGACCATGAGATTGATATTTTGGTCTGCACCACCATTATCGAAACCGGGGTGGATGTACCCAACTGCAACACGCTGATTATTGAATCGGCGGATAAAATGGGCCTTTCGCAGCTGTATCAGATCCGTGGTCGGGTAGGACGCTCCAATCGCAGAGCCTATGCTTATTTTACCTTTTTCCCCGGCCGGGAGCTGACCGATGTGGCGGCCAAGCGGCTTTCAGCCATCCGGGAGTTCACCTCGTTCGGTTCGGGCTTTCGGATTGCCATGCGGGATCTGGAGATCCGCGGCGCCGGCAATGTGCTGGGCACCAGCCAGCATGGGCACATGGAAGCGGTAGGGTATGAGATGTACTTAAAGCTTCTGTCCGAGGCGGTGAGCGAACAGCGGGGAGAAAATACCGTTCCCCAGCGGGAGTGCCTGGTGGATATCCGCATTGGCGCCCATATCCCGGAAGGATATATCGACAACTTGTCCCAACGGATTGATATTTACAAGAAGATCGCCTCGATTCAGAACGAGGAGGACGCTATGGATGTGACCGACGAGCTGATCGACCGGTTTGGGGAGCCGCCGCAGGCGGTGCAGGGACTCATTGATGTGGCGCTTTTGCGCAATATTGCAGCGTCGCTGGGCATTTACGAAATTTCCCAGAAGAATGATATGATTGTTTTTTATCCGTCGGTGTTCGATTTTGAGCGGGCCAGCCGCGTATCGGCGGCCCTGCGCAGCCGGGTATCCATCGGCGCCGGCGCCAAGCCCTATATCGCGGTTCGGGTGGCTGAGAAGGAAGAGCCGATTCATACCATGCGTGCGGCGCTGTATCTGATGAGCGGGCCCCAAAAAGGGGAAAGGCAAAATAGCCTTTCCCCACGAAATCGAAGGCTTCTTTTAGACCGCTAACGAATGGGCCGGCGCTGCAAATCCAATCCCCCCTGGGCAGATTCTGCCCAGGGGGATTTTGATAAAACTTACAAGTATGGAGATGGATGATAGAGAGATCTAACAAAAAAGGGAAAAACAGGGAATATTTTGTAAGGCTTCCTTTTTTTAACAGTATGTTTCATAGAATGACAAAACAAACGATTTGTTCCGATTTAAAGTTGCGGATCCTTATAGCGGTCGGAGCGATGCAGCCCCCAGCGCATTATACTGTAAATGTTATCACTCAATTCCAGGTTTGGGGAGACTATATCTATTTCGCCTGCGGGGAGGAAGCGGCGATTTATAAAATGGAGGATGGGACTGCCCGATTGGTTCTAAAATCCACTACGCTTCCCACCTTTTACCCGTCCGGCAATTCTCAGGAAGAAGAAATAGCATCAGTGCTTTTTTATGCTTACTCCCAGCAGTTTTATCTCTTTGATTTTGAAAAGGGAGAGCTGAAAATTCTGGACTGTCCCATGAATAATGGCGAGAAAATCTACTCGTGTTTTCGATCCGAAGACAATATCTGTTATGAAACGTGGGATGGCGATGATATATTTCGTTGCTATTTAACCACCATGGACGATCTGATGGCATTGGAAACGAAATCACTGGACTTATCCCATAGCTTACTGAATCTTGACAACTTGGAACAATAAATCCTTTACTGACGAGTCTTACCCCCGGAGTAGGTTCTTCTCCGGGGGCTTTTTATGTTCCGCCATCCCGCGTCAGGCTGTCTAAAAACGCCTGGATGCTGCGGACGGTTTTTTCATCCACAAAATGTTCGATTTTTTCTACTTGCTCCAATTCATTTTGGGAGTGGTTGAGAAAGCACAAAAACTGATGCAGCAGTTCATGCCGGTACAGCAGATACCGGCCAAAAGTCCGGCCGCTGTCGGTCAGATGAATTTCTCCATATTTTTGGGCGGTAACCAGCCCTTTTTCCCGCAGATTAGAGACCATTTTAGAAGCGGATGAGGGCTTGACATGCAGCTTCTGGGAAAGGGCCCGGATGCGGACGGATCCGGCCTCTTCTTCCTCTAAACGGCAGATCATTTCCAGATAGTCCTCCATAGCGGTGGTGATTTGGGCGTCCGCCGCCAGCTCGTAGCCTTTCATGGTATAAAACGCAGATGATTCCACGGCGTTTTCCCTCCTGTTCACACCGATTGGGCGTTATACATATCTTAGCATTAGGAAACAAAGTTTCCGATTCCTAATTTTAGTTTATTGTAAGGAGCTTATCTTTATGAATAATATACAGCCTTTGACTAATTTGCAATGCGGGCAAACCGCCCGGGTAGGAAAACTGACACTGCAAGGCAGCATGCGCCGCCGTCTGCAGGATATCGGACTCATTGAAGGGACACAGGTGGAGTGTGTGCAAAAAAGCCCTGCTGGGGATCCTGTGGCTTACTTAATCCGCGGCGCGGTAATTGCGCTGCGCGCAGAAGACTCGGCAGGCGTTTTGGTGTTTTGTCGCTGAGAGAAAAAACCCCGGACGCGAAAAAATACGCTCCGGGGTTCTTGGCCTGATGAGGCGCAGTATGCAGAGAAGCTTATTTTCAGAAAGAGGTGACGGACGTTGGGATTGACCAGCGGTTCAACAGGAAGAAAAGCAGTAGACGAAGGGCTGGTGATTCACCGGGAATCCCCTCAGGATCGGGTGGTCGCATTAGCCGGGAACCCGAATGTGGGCAAAAGCACAGTGTTTAACGGCTTAACCGGAATGAATCAGCACACCGGAAATTGGCCGGGAAAGACCGTAGCCAACGCGCAGGGCAGGTGCGAGCACAACGGCAGAGGCTTTGTGATGGTGGATATTCCGGGCAGCTATTCTCTAATGGCCCATTCGGCAGAAGAAGAGGTAGCGCGGGATTTTATTTGTTTTGGAGATCCGGATGCAGTGGTGGTGGTATGTGATGCCACCTGTCTTGAGCGGAATCTGAATTTGGTTTTGCAGACCATAGAAATCACGCCTCGTACAGTGGTTTGCGTCAATTTAATGGACGAAGCCAAAAAGAAAAAAATTCATGTGGATATCGGCGCGTTGTCCAAGCAGCTGGGCGTGCCGGTAACCGGTGCTGCGGCCCGCAGCGGCAGGGGCTTGGATGAATTGATGGATGCGGTGGACGCGGTAACCCACGATAAGGCCACGCAAGCTGATCCGGTACAGATTTTGTATGCGCCGGCCATTGAGCAGGCGGTGGCGCTGTTGGAGCCCCCTTTGCGGGAATGCTGCGGGGAAAAAATCAGTTCCCGCTGGCTGGCGCTTCGGCTGCTGGAAGGCGAAGAGGAACTGATCCGGTCGGCGCAGCAGTACTTAGGAGGACCTGCTTTAAAAACCCCTGCTGTGCAGGAGCCATTGTCCCAAGCAAGGGAACTGTTAGAGCAGGCGGGCCTAACCGCGCAAGCGCTGCGGGATGAAATTGTATCGGGCCTGGTGCGCCAGGCAGAGCGAATCTGCGCTCACGCAGTGGAATCGGCCGACTGCGGTTACAGCAGCCGGGACCGGAAGATAGATCGGGTCCTGACCAGCAAAGCGACGGGCTTCCCCATCATGATCGCGCTGTTGGCGTTTATTTTCTGGTTGACAATCGCCGGCGCGAATGTCCCCTCTCAATGGCTAAGCAGCGGCCTGTTCTGGGTCGAAGAAAGACTGGCGGGTTTTTTTGGCTGGATGGGCGCACCGGCGTTTGTCTGCGATATGCTGGTACATGGTGCATACCGGACTTTGGCCTGGGTCGTTTCGGTAATGCTGCCGCCAATGGCGATCTTTTTCCCATTGTTTACTCTTTTGGAAGATTTGGGCTATCTGCCCCGGGTGGCGTTTAATCTGGACCGCTATTTTAAAAAATGCAGTGCATGCGGTAAACAGAGCCTGACGATGTGCATGGGATTCGGATGCAATGCGGCGGGGATTGTAGGCTGCCGGATCATCGATTCACCACGGGAACGGCTGATTGCGATGATTACAAACAATTTTGTTCCCTGCAATGGGCGTTTTCCCACGCTGATTGCCATTTTATCTATGTTTTTTGTAGGGGTGTCCGGCGGATTGGCCCAATCGGCCGGGTCGGCGATCCTGCTGACCGGTTTCATTCTGCTGGGCGTTTGCATGACTTTTTTGGTTTCCAAAATTCTTTCCAAAACCATTTTAAAAGGAGTCCCCTCTTCTTTTACGCTGGAGCTTCCGCCTTATCGGCGCCCGCAGATCGGAAAAGTAATCGTCCGCTCGATTTTTGACCGGACCATGTTTGTTCTGGGCCGGGCCGCGGCGGTAGCGGCGCCTGCCGGGTTGTTGATCTGGCTGTTGGCCAATCTCAAAGCAGGAGACATGACGCTGTTGGCGCATTGCGCGCATTTTTTGGACCCCTTTGCACAAATGCTTGGGATGGATGGTGTAATCTTGCTGGCGTTTATCCTGGGCCTGCCGGCCAACGAGATTGTGGTGCCGATTATGATTATGGCATACCTGTCTACCGGCAGCCTGGTGGAAATGAACAATCTGACGATGCTTCGGCAGCTTTTGATTGAAAACGGATGGACCTGGTCAACCGCCGTCAGTGTAATGCTTTTTTCCCTGATGCACTGGCCCTGCTCAACCACCTGCCTTACCATTCAAAAGGAGACCCAGAGCATCAAATGGACGGCAATCTCTTTTCTGGTTCCTACGGTGGCGGGAATAACGGTCTGCTTTTTGTTCCATCAGGCCGTGCAGCTGTTGGGATAGTTGGGATAAATACAAAAAAGAGGGAGAATCATCTCCCTCTTTTTATTTTGGCTCGAAAAGGACGATTATTAGTCGTCTTTCTTTTTCCGGAACAGATTCAGAACCGCGCCAAGCATTCCGATCAATCCTGCGCCTGCTGCCAATCTGCCGGCGCCGCCGGTCTGGGGCAGGTTGCCTAAAGGCATATTCGGGTCCAGAATGGTGACCAGGTTGTTGGGAGCGGGTGCCAGCGGAACAGTAGGATCGTCGATGGTGGTGGTCGTGTTGTCATCGTCGTCATCATCATCCGGTTCCGGATCAGGCTTAGGCTCCGGTTTGGGCTCCGGTTTGGGTTCGGGTTTGGGCTCATCCTTCGAATAGATCAGCTCGATTTCATAATCATACTCAGGCTGATGGGTGAAATCAGAGGTGTACTCTACGGTAGGAGCCAGCACAGCGGTGGGAACAAGAGCCCCTGCGTCCGGCGTAGTAGAGAGAACATCAATTTCTTCATCCAGCCAAGCGATGTCCTCGGTCGTTGCCGGAACTTCTTCCTCTAACTCCTCGTCGAGTTCTTTGGGCAGTTTATCATCAACGGGTACGGCAGGCTTTTTGAATTCGTCTTTCAGCGTGCCGACAACGCGGATGGAAACGAAATCGTAGTTGTTGCCGCCATAGGTCAGCAGTCTTCCAACTTCATCCAGGTTCACAATGGTTTCGCGCGCTTCCGATACGGAAATAACCAGCGAAGAACCGGGCTGAGAACCATCTTTTACCGTGGAGCCGTCGAGTTTATCGGTATAATAAATATGCGTTACCGGTATCTCAACGTCGGTGGGTTCTTTTTCTACATAGTAGACCTTGATTACAATGCCGTTTTCGGTGATTTCCACCGGAGTACCTTCTACATGATCCCGTTTAAAGCCTTTTGCCAGTGCATCGGAATCGACAACGTCCTCAACCTGTGTGCCGTGAATTACGTTCTCAACGGTTTCGGTATCGAAAGGAGCGTCCTCGCCAACGTAGTAGTACTCAATGGTGTAGGACAGATCGCTGATCTTCGCGTAATTTACGTGAATAACCAGATCTTCTGTGCCCATAGTACCGCTGAGCGGATCACTGCCGGTAGCAACGACCGGCTCCTGATAATTGGCAACAGGGATATTGGTCAGATTTGTTACGTTGTAACTTTCATCCTCGTACTTTACGATCGAATCAGAAGTTTTTCCATTTACACTCAGTGCAACTGGATTTTCAGAGTCAGTGACATCCCAGTAATATACGGTAACATTGTGCTGCGCCTTGCGGGCATACTCCACGTAAACGTGAACGTCAGCAGTGCCCATGGTGCCGGAGAGTTTGGAGGTGTCCTCGGAGCGGACGCCGACACGGCTCCAGGAGGCGATATCGTCTTTG
>CAKXHL010000002.1:0-75448 GCA_934875375.1 uncultured bacterium | reverse complement strand
AGGAGATATCGTAAGCTTCGTCTTCGTACTTGGTCACTGCGGTGGCCTGGGTAGCCAGCTCATTGGTGGTACCCTGCTCAACGTAATGAACGATGACATTATGCTGCGCCTTGCGGATATTCTCGACTTTAATGGTCAAGCCGTTCAGGGTAACGCCCGAAGGAGCAGTGCCTACAAATTCTAATCCGGTGCAGTCGGCTTTCAGTGTTACAACAAATTCCGATACGCCGTTGTAAGTTGCGGGAACAGTGCTTTCTGTTACGGTGTAATTTTCGCCGTAGGTAAAGGTCAATGCCGAGGTGCTGTTTTTACCGTCCCCTTGATCGGCAGCTTTCTCCCGCCCGTTCACAGTGAACACTGCGCCTTCCAGCGCATCGCCGTTTCCATCGACCTTTTCAATGCGGATACCGGAAACCGATTTCGCCGCATAGACATATTCAACGGTCTGTTCGCCTTTTTTCACCGGCAGTTGATATTTGCCGTCGTTGTCAGCGTCATAAGCGGCTTTAAACGCCGTCATAGAGATCAAATCGCTGCCGTTGACTTTCACGCCTTTCAGCTCATAGCCGGCCGGTGCGTCAATCGGAGCTGCTACATCATAAGGAGTTTGAGGGAAATCCGCTGTGCCGACCAGTGTGTTGCCGACCGACTGCGTCGTGCCGGTTACGCCCTGGGGAAGTCCGGTAGAGGTGACCTTGAGCGTACCGATTTCAACCGTAGCAGTAGGGACCGGGAAGTTGAGGGCCTGAGTTTTTCCCTCTTTGTTTTGATAGGTCAAAACAGCGGATTCGTTCAACGGAACGTTGATGCTGTCGCTGTTTGCGCCTGTCACAACAGAAGGGTCCAATTTTACCTTATAAGTCAGGGCTGCGCTGCCCGACACATAAGAGCCGGTGTTCCAGTTGATGGTTTCGCCGGAGACATCCACAGAGGGCTTCGTCGGACTGGGCAGCGAATCGGTGGGATTCAGTACAGTAGGGCTGTACGAGATATCCTCTTCCTTGGTAATCAGGTTAACCTGACCGCCCATGATGTCGGCAACTGTACCGTTGTTGATGACCCACAAAATGGAGTTCAGAATATTGTTGAAGATGCTGCCGAGGTCAGCACCGACAGCATAGTAGTATTTGCTGGGATCAGAAGCGATGTTCTGCAGACATTTTACCTCAGTGGTAAAGCCAACCGTATACAACTCAAAGTTGGTTTTGTGGCTGGTTTTGATGGTAGTCGCACGTTTTTCTGCCGCAGTGGCAGCAGATCCGCCATCCTTGCTGGATTTGGAGCCGTCTTCGCTGTATACGTTAGGCTGACCGTCAGACAGCAGGATCATAAACTTCTGGTTGGCGGAGCCGCTGTCGCCGGCGGGATACAGGGTTTTGTTGCCCTGGATTAGCCCTGCCTCGATATTGGTGCCGCCAGTGCGTCCATTATAGTGACCGCTGGTGATGTTGTTACTGTCAAGCCCTCTCATTTTATCGGCCTTGATGGCGTTTTTGATGGCGGTGACGTTTGCTTGGTCCACTTCGCCGTCCTCATTCAGAATGGAGGTCAGCGCCAGCCTTTGCTTGCTAAGGCCGCCGAACTGCACAACGCCGATTCGGGCATTAATGCCTTTGCTGACCAGAGAATTGACCAGTGCCACCTGTGCCTTCTGGGCGATTTCCCGGCGGGAGCCGAGATTGCTGGGTCTCTGTTCCTGCGTACAGGAAGCGGGATGGTTTTCCCCTTTGTAGTAGTGGTCGCAGTTCGAGCACCACCAGCCCTTTGTGACTTGGCGCTTAACAATGCTTGTAGAACGGCATTTCTCACATTGCCAGCGACCGAAGATAAAGCCTTCCCACTTGATATCATCGCTGCCGCAATTCGCGCAGACGCGTTTGGTTTCTTCGTCCGCGCGGAAAGAAGTGCTGCCGCAGACTCCGCCGCTGCCGTAAACAGGTTCATCCATGCTGTCGGAATAGTCGGTGACCAGCACGATATCGATTTGCGGTTTTACGGTAGTCGAACCGCCGCCGGAAATCTGCAAGGTCACTTCCCATTCATCGATGGCCGTCTGTACCGCGGTTTTGGACAAAGTCACATTGTCCGCCGGGTTGACGACGGCATCAGGCGTCAGAGTGGCTTGCGCTGCGTGAGCAGTTGTCAGCACACCGCCGGGGATCAGGGTGATCACAAGCAGAATGGCCAACAGACAGGAAGCAAGCCGTTTTAGATGTGTCATAATGTTCCTCCTCTTTCCTTCTAAACTGTGCCGGTTGCTGATAAAGCGATACAGCCCCGGACTATTCCCAATCCACCGTGTCGCTGCCGCTGGATTCAGCCAAAGCGTTATCCATCAGCTTGATCATTTCCAGCGCACTGCGGAATTGCTGAATCTTTTTGTTTTCCATCCAGGCGATGGTTCCCTGCCAGGTGGCGTTTTGCCGGAACTGTACCTGAATGGTAAAGGTAGCTTTTTCTCCGTTTTTGGAGTGGAGAGCTTCTTCCGCCATAAATTGGGTTACCTCCTTTTCTGGTTGCCGTTGATCAGATTTTTTGGCCTGCCAGGCGCGGTATTGGTAATATGCCTGCGGGCACTGCATCCAGTCAAAAAAGCGGTCCATAACATTAATCAGGGAAAGATACCCCAAAAAAGCGATTCGCTCAGGCATATATGGATTGTATAAAAAACCGGACGGTTCGCCGTCTTGGACGCTGTCCACACAAATCTGCGTTTTGGTAATGTTGACGGATCGCTGAACAGTGTCTAATGCTTTCAAAGAACCCCTCCTTCCTGATTGGTATGGCACCAGTATAAAAGATACCTGTCATAAAACGGTCACAAATCAAAAAAAAGAGCCTGCTTTTCAGCAGACTCTGAAAATTTTTATTTGCCGGGCCGGTCAGAAACGTTCCTGCGTGCAGATGGGGTCCATTGGCTGCAGCTTGGGATGAATCCGCACGGCGATCCGGGGATTTTCCCGCTTGAAACGGCCGAGAATGCGGTCCTGTACCATCAGGCTGTTTTCAAAGGTGAGGGAGGAGAGCATTACTACAAACTGTGTTGCGCTGAACCGGGATACAACGTCGTTGCGGCGCAGGCTGTGCAGCAGGCAGTCCCGCAGCCGGTCCATGCTGTTGTTCAAAAGCTTGATAGCGGGAATCTGCCCCTGCGTGTCGGTGACGGTCAAAAGCAGCAGAAAAACAGATTGGCCGGTGCGCTCGGCGGCCCGGGCCTCCAGCCGGTAGATGTTTTTGAACACCTCGTATTCGCAGAAGAAAGCGCCGTATGCCAGCGAGGCTTCCCGCAGGTCCTCTTTGATGATTTCCAGATCGGTTTCCACGTGCTGAACGTTTTTGATGATCTCGCGGTACAGATTGCGCAGCCGCTCCGAGGGTTTCACCCCCAGTTCCCGGTAAAACAGGCTGGTCACATGTTCATAGTGGGCCATGGCGCGCTGTTGGTTGCCCATCGCGATCTGCGCCAGAATCAGCGCTTCGTGGAAAGATTCCTCAAACTGATCGATCACAATGGCCTGCTGGGCGATGTGGGCAATTTCCTGGTAACGCCCGGCATCCATCAAAAGGCGGATGGTTTTCTCCACGCATTTTACATACAGGCTGTGATAATAGGTGGAAAGCGGGACGACCCATTCTTCAAAGGCGGACTTGGGCAGCAGGTCTCCTTTATAATAGGAAAGCGCCTGCATATAAAGGTCCAGTTGCTCGGCGGGCTGGCTTTCCTTTTCGTCCGCCTCGCGAATCAGCCTCTCAAACTCCTCAATGTCCACCGTGGTGGTCAAAGCGTTGTTCCAGGAATAGGTGCCGCGCTGGCAGAGGATTATGTTTTTGGCGCCGGGAATCCCATGGGAGACCAAAATAGTGCGGACGCGGTAAACCAGATTTTTCAAAGCGCTGGAGGGATTGTCGATTTCGTCATTATGCCAGAGAACATCGACCAGTTCGTCCGGAGAAATATCCCGGTGGCGGAATGCAATCAAATACTCCAAAAGGTTCCATAGCTGCCGCGCCCGGTTAAGGCTTTCGTCCACCTCATGACCGTTAGCCTGCAGCCGGAATCCGCCAAGCATGGAAACCTGTACAGGAGGATATGCCTCATCCTCAGGGATGATTGGTGTTTTCCTTGCCATTGCAGGATTCCCCCTTTCTGCTTTTATGTATACCAAAATCATTATAGCAAATTTTATGAATTTTTTCAAAAAAAAACGCAAATCAGGTGTAAAAACATGAAAATTTTCTGATTTCCTATAAAAGGGAAAAGATCGCTCCTTTCTCTTTTGGGCGTTTCCCTCCGTTTTTATGCAGTCTTTTGTTCCTCCGGTTTCCAGCAAAAGGAACAAGAGGCAGGAAAAAAGCTCTTTCTTTTTATAGGAATATCGTTTATAATATTTTTTAAATGTTAGTTTTTTGTTCGTTTTTGCGCAAGTGTTTTAGGAGGTCGAAACAATGGAAATCAACCAGCCGGAGGAAAAACGCAGACTGACCCGCCGTCAGGCGATTTCGCTGATTCTTGCGGGCCTGGGATTGATTTTGCTGGTCACGGGCCTTTGGATGATGCGCAGTCCGGAAGCGCCGCCGGAGCGGGGGCTGGAACTGTCGGCAGTGTCTCTTGCCGAAGGGTGGAGCCTCAGCCAGGTACGGCAGGATTACCCGGTAGGCAAACTGGTGGTCACCACTGACCGGGAAGCTTACGAAAACGGCAATCTGCGCCTGGTCATTCCGTCCCTGGACCAGGATGTGCTGGTCCAGAACAATGTGGACACCGAATCTCTGCGCTCCGGCCCTGGATTATATGAGTATTCGCAGCTGCCCGCGCCGGATACCAACGCCAATGTAAGCATTGCCGGCCATCGGGATATTGAAGGCGCGGAGTTTTATTATATTGACCGGCTGACCGACGGGGATCTGATGTATCTGGTTTATCAGGAAAAGGTCTATATCTATCAGTACGAGTCTACGCAGATCATCCAGTCGGACGACTGGAACCCCATTGCCTGTAAGGACTACCCCTGCCTGACACTGACATCCTGCGATCCCATCGGCACTTTTATCAACCGCATTGTGGTAACCGGCCGGCTGGTTGATGTTCGGGAGATGAACAGCCAGGTGATGTTTGCGGCGAAAGGGAACGCCGATTCTTCCGTATCCCAGGCGCAATAGGGCGGTTTTTCTGCGGCATATGATGAAAAGAGGTGAAGGAAAGGTGCCGAAACGTCCGCTTAGCCGCTTGGCGGCGCTGGTTTTGAGTGGTATGCTGTTGTTGACTCTTTGCAGCTGCGGCGATGAGGATTTTTCTTCTTTGGCGTCGGATGCCTCCGGTTCCTCGGCGCCGGAATGGCCGTCTCAGTCGGCTTTGGGTGAGTGGGATGCCTTTTCTTCTGAAGCTGGCGCGGAAGAAATCCTTTCTTCCCAGTTTTCTCAGGAGCTGTCGCAGCAAAGTCAGGAACCGCTACCGTCTTCCTCTGCACTGGAGCCGTCTTCTGCGGCGGAACCGCAGGCGCCTTCTGTTTCGGAACCATCCCTGTCCGACGCGGTATCAGAGCAGACCCAAACGCAAAAACCGGCAGAGTCCGCCGGAACCTATACGGTGCTGACGCCGGTGGCCTCCGGCACAGAAGTTTATTCCGGCGGCGGAGCCCAAATCGACGCATCCAACACTTCTGAGGGATATGTCATGGTCAAATACAGCGGCAGCGTCTCCAAAATCCGGGTGCAGATTACCCGGGACGGAGGCAGCACCTATACTTATGCGCTCAATAACAGCGGCTCCTATGAAGTGTTTCCATTGTCTCAGGGCAGCGGGGGATACAGCATCAATATATATGAAAACGTGTCCGGCAACCAGTACGCCTTGGCGTTGGGCCAGTACATCAGCGTGAGCCTGCGCAACAGCTTTCTGCCGTTTTTATATCCCAACCAGTATGTGAATTTTTACAATGGCAGCCAAACGGTGGCGAAAGGCGCCCGCTTGGCCAGTACGGCCGCCAATGATCTGGAGGTTGTGGAAAATATCTATAATTATGTCATTCACAATATTTCCTATGATTTCAATAAAGCGGCGAACATCTCGTTTGGATATCTGCCCAATGTGGACAGCGTTCTTTCCAGCGGCATCGGAATCTGCTTTGACTATGCGGCGGTGATGGCCACCATGCTCCGGACCCAGAATATCCCTACCAAGCTGGTGGTAGGATACGCGGGCAATATCTATCATGCTTGGATCAGCACCTATATCACCGATGTGGGCTGGGTCAACGGGATCATTTATTTTGATGGACAGTCCTGGAAGCGGATGGACCCGACCTTTGCCTCCAGCGGCAATGAAAGCAGCGATATTATGAACTATATCGGCAACGGAAGCAATTATAACGCCATGTATGTGTATTAAAAAGGCATTAAATTTGTGTGAGGAGTGACAAAATGGCTGCGAAAGATTCTACCAGAGGCACCCTTTCCGCCAACGAGCTTTCGGCGTTCTGCGCGCAGCTGGCTTTGATTACCAAAGCGGGTATCCCGGCGCAGGAGGGAATCTCGATTATGATGGAAGACGCCGGCGACGTCCGCACCCGGGAGCTGATGCAGTCGGTGCTGAACAAATTGGAGGAAGGTGCGCCGCTGCATAAGGCCTTGGCGCAAACAGGCCGCTTTCCGAAATACATGCTGGATATGGTGGGAATCGGCGAGCGGTCCGGCCGGCTGGATGAAGTGCTGGATTCCCTGTCCGCTTATTATGAACGCAGCCAGGCGATCAGCCGCAGCGTAAAAAGCGCCGCAACCTATCCGCTCATTATGATCGCCATTATGGCGGTGATCATCGGTATTTTAATCGGCAGCGTCCTGCCGGTTTTCAATCAGGTGTTCCAGCAGCTGGGCAGCGAAATGTCCTCTTTTGCACAGGGTATTATGCGTTTCGGAGCCGGGCTGAGCCGTTATTCGGCAGTGATTGTCGGCGTGCTTTTGGGTTTAACCGCCGCTTGGCTGATTTTGCGGCGGACAGCGGGCGGCCGCGCCTTTTTATCCCACTGCTACGGCAGCTTTTTTGCAACCCGCCGCATTGCGGCGAAAGTGGCGGCCGGGCGCTTTGCCTCCGCTATGTCGATGATGCTGTCCAGCGGGCTGGACGTGGACCAGTCCTTGGATATGGCCGCCAATTTGATTGATGACGTGAAAACCAGGGAAAAGATCAGCCAGATGAAACAGAAAATGGCCGAAGGCGCCTCTTTTGCAGAATCGCTGATGGAAACCCAGCTTTTTTCCGGCGTTTATGCCCGCATGATTACCGTGGGCTTTAAAACCGGATCGGCAGATGCGGTGATGAAAAAAATCGCCGAGCGGTATGAAGAAGAAATTGACGAAGCCGTCGGCAAGCTGCTGGGGGTGCTGGAGCCGACTCTGGTGGCAATTTTGTCTATCATTGTCGGCATGATCCTGCTTTCGGTCATGCTGCCTTTGATGGGGATTATGAGCAGCATAGGCTGACCTGTTTTCCGGGTGCGGAAGAAAGGAGCAAGGCATGAGCCGGTATTTTAAACAGAAAAAGGAGCATGTTCTGTTAAAGGACTTGTTTTTGCCGTTGGCGTCGTTTGTTTTGATCGTCGCCCTGTTTTCTTTCGGCATTCAAAGCGTCTCCCAAACAGCCCGGGAAGAGCAGCTTCGTTTTGCGGAACAGGCGGTTCGCCGTGCGGCGGTGCAGTGCTATGCCGTCGAGGGGCGGTACCCTGCAAGTGTGGAATATTTGAAAGAGAATTACGGCCTCGCGGTGGACGACAGCAGATATGTGATTCATTACCAGCGTTTGGGCGCAAACCTGCTGCCGGAAATCGCCGTGTTTCCCATCGGGGATGAATCCGCCGGGCAGGAATAAAAAACAACAGGGAAAGGGGATGACGGCATGAAACCGTTTGGCGCACAGAAAGGGCATGTGGTGGATTTTTTGTTCACTCTGGCGCTTTTCTGCGTGTTTGCCGCTTCTGCGCTGATGGTTGTGGTCATCGGCGCCAACGTGTACCGGCAGACAGTCCGCGGGATGGACAGCAATTATGACAGCCGCACCTCCCTGACCTATTTGACCGAAAAGGTGCGCCAGAACGATGCGGCGAATGCTGTGACAATCCGCAGTGTGGGGGATAGTCCGGCTTTGGTTTTGTCGCAGCAGGCGGGGGAGCGGATCTATGAAACCTGGATTTATGTGTACGACGGCTATTTGCGGGAAGTTTTTGTGGCGCAGGGTGTACAGGTAAAGCCGACCGACGGACAGCCGATTAAGGAACAGCAGAGCTTTCTGGCTGAAAAAGAGGGCTCTGTGCTGACGTTGACCGCCACGGGAACAGACGGCGAGACCCGCCGGGCGACTGTTTTCCTGCGGTGCGGGGAATAAGGGAAGGGAGACACAAGTCATGGCAGTGCACAAAACGTCCCGCTCCGGCCTTTTCTTGCTGGAATTGATGATTGTGATCCTCTTTTTCGCGGTGACCAGCGCCGTGTGTGTGAACCTGTTTGTGCAGGCCCATCTGACCAGTACTGCGGGAGGAGAGCTGACGGCGGCGACCCGGGAGGTTCAGTCCGCGGCGGAATGGCTTAAGGCGGCAGATGGCGATTTGGAAAAGCTGGCGGCCCAGCTGGATGCAAAAGCCGCGGATGGCAGATTGGATCTGTATTTCGACGTCGGCTGGAACCGCACCGGCGCGCAGGATGCGATTTACACCGTAACAGTGCTTTGCGCCGGCCAACGCATGGTGCTGCCCGGCGGCGGAGAGATTGCTCCGGCCCCAACCGGCCGGGAGGATTATTTTTCAGCGGTGGTTGCGGTTTGGAATGAAAAAGGGGAAATTTTACAAATACCAGTGGAAAAATATCTGGGATAAGCGTGACTGATGGGATGAGAAAGGGTGTGCCGCCGTGAAAAAGGAAAAACGCAGTTTTGGGTTGAGTATCGGCTCTTCGTCAATCCTGATGGTTTTTGTTGTGCTGTGCCTGACAACCTTCGCCACGCTTAGCCTGGTGTCTGCCAACGCGGATTATAAGCTCAGCCGGAAAACCGCTGATGCGGCGGCTGCCTATTATGCGCTGGACACAGCCGGTGAGCGGATGCTTTCGGATCTAGCGGATCTTTTGAAAAGAACGCGGCCGGCGCAGACGCAGGAGGAAACGGCCTGCCGCCTGACGCTGGAAAATGCCCTGAGGGACTTTGATAGCCCGGATCTGTCGGAAGACGGCGCCGCGCTGACCGTTTCGGAGGACGGCCGATGGCTGATTTCCGGTACGGTGTGCGGGGCGGACGGATGGACACTGCAAATCCGTTTGGATGTGACGGAGCGCTACTGGCTAAATCGGGAGAACGCTTCCATCCAACGGCTTTTGTGGCAGGCAGTTCCGCCGCAGGAAATGCAGGAAGAGTCGGGTATGCCGGTGTTCCAGCCGGGTAATCTTCCTGTGGGATAAGGAGACGGACAATGCAACTGACTGAAATGCTCAAAGCGGCAGTGGAGAAAGGCGCTTCGGATATTTTTATCGTATCCGGTCTGCCGCTGGCTTATAAAATCAATAACAGCATCCAGAACCAGTCGGAGGAAAAGCTGTATCCGGACGCGACCCGCCGGATGATCCTGGAGATCTATGAACTGGCTTCTCAGCGGGACCCCAAGCGTCTGCTGGAAAAGGGAGACGATGATTTTTCTTTTTCTCTGGTGGGAGTGTCCCGTTTTCGGGTGAGTACCTATAAACAGCGCGGTTCTCTGGCAGCGGTAATCCGGGTGGTAAAATTCGACCTTCCGGACCCGGCGCAGCTGGGCGTACCGCAGACGGTGCTGGATTTGGGACGGTTGAAAAAGGGGCTTGTACTGGTCACTGGGCCGGCGGGAAGCGGGAAATCCACCACGCTGGCCTGCATGATTGATCTGATCAACCGTTCCCGCAACTGTCATGTTATCACGCTGGAGGACCCAATTGAGTATCTGCACAGCCACAAAAAAAGCGTGGTCAGCCAACGGGAGATTTCCAACGATACAGAAAGCTATGTCACGGCGCTCAGAGCAGCGCTGCGGCAGGCGCCCAACGTCATTTTGCTGGGCGAAATGCGGGATTATGAGACCATCAGCACCGCCATGACCGCTGCAGAAACCGGGCATCTGGTCTTTTCCACTTTGCACACTGTTGGCGCGGCCAATACCATCGACCGGGTGATCGATGCGTTTCCGCCCAACCAGCAGCCGCAGATCCGGGTGCAGCTGTCCATGGTGCTGCAGGCGGTGGTGTCCCAGCAGTTGATTCCGGCCAAAGATGGGTCGGTGGCTCCCGCTTTTGAAATTATGAAAGTCAACGGTGCCATCCGCAATATGATCCGGGAATCCAAGGTGCACCAGATTGATACGGTGATTTATTCGTCGGCGGGCGAGGGAATGATCAGCATGGACGCGAGCATTCTGGAATTGTACCGGCAGGGAAAAATCAGCGCGGAAGAGGCAATGACCTGCGCCGCCGCTCCCGCTGCACTGGCAAAGAAGATGGGAATATAAATACGCGTTGCCGGATGGATTTCGTCCGGCAATTTGGTTATATCCTGTCTGCGGCCGGCCCATACTAGGAGCAGGCCTTGCGGCAGGAAAATAAAGGAGGCATATCATGGAGCAAATATACGATTTAATCATTCTCGGCGCGGGCCCGGCGGGCCTTGCAGCCGGGTTGTACGGCGCCAGAGCGGGGCTTTCCACGCTGATTTTGGAGCGGGGAGCCGAAGGGGGACAGGCTGCCCAGACCGACCGGGTGGAAAACTATCCCGGCGCAATGCTTGAGGACGAAACCGGTTATACCCTCACGGCCCGTATGATGGAGCAGGCACAGTCTTTTGGTGCTCAGCGAAAGACGGATGAAATCCGTTCGCTGGAGCTGGAGGGAGAGGTAAAGACCCTGACCGGCGCGTCCGGCGAGTATCAGGCCCGGACAGTGATTTTGGCCACCGGCGCCTCGCCCCGCAAGCTGGGCTGCCCCGGCGAAGAGACTTTTGCCGGGCAGGGCGTGTCCTACTGCGCCACCTGCGACGGTGCGTTTTTCCGCGGGTTGGAGGTTTATGTCGTCGGCGGCGGGGATTCGGCGGTGGAGGAAGCGCTGTTTTTGACCCGCTTTGCCCGCAAGGTAACGATCATCCACCGGCGCGATCAGCTGCGTGCGGTAAAATCGCTGCAGGACAAGGCGTTTGCCAACGCAAAAATAGATTTTATTTGGGATTCGGTGGTGGAGTCGCTGGACGGACAGGACGTGTTGCAGACCATCTGCCTGCGCAATGTAAAAACCGGCGAAACCAAACAAATCACAGCGGATGAGACTGACGGGATGATGGGCCTTTTTGTCTTTGTGGGGTTAGACCCCAATTCCGGGCTGCTGGAGGGGAAGCTCCCGCTGGAAAAGGGCTATATCAAAACCGATGAGAATATGCGTACAGCGATCCCCGGCGTGTTTGCGGCAGGGGATATCCGGGTCAAGGGCCTGCGCCAGATCGTAACCGCAGCGGCGGACGGCGCGATTGCCGCCATGGAAGCGGAGCGCTATTTGGCGGCGCGGGAGTAGTGGGTATGGGAGAAAAGAAAGGTTTGTCGCAAACGCCGCTGTGGGCTTTGAGTGAGGAAGAAATGGCGGCAGCCGGCTGGACCGGCACACAAGGAGAAGACCTCAATGGGCAGCCGGCGGAGCGGTCTTCGGTCTTGCAGGAAGGTTTTGGCGTACTGCCCAGCGTGTGGGACCCAATGCGGGACGATATGCCTGCCGAAACTGCTTCTGGCGGGAAGGAGAAACCAGCGCGGCGGTTTTGGCCGGGCGTATTTCGCCGCCTGTTTTCCAAATGACACATTCGGTCATAACCGCTCATCAGCCTGTTTTCCAATCGGTTTTTCTGTGCAAAATGCACAGTTGATGGCCGGGTCGAATTGTGTTATAATAAGTCGATGATAGGAACCGGAAGAAAGAGGAGGCGGAAAAAATGGGCGTATGGCTGAAAGTGCTCCCCTTTCCCGCTTTTCTTTTTTGTATTCGGTGACGGTATTTCTGTTTTTTCAGAGATACCGTTTTTTACTGTGTTTTTGCAAAAATCACGGTAAAAGGGGTGTCATCGTCCGGCGCCTCCGGACGGGACCGCGGCCGGTGAGCCGCGGCGATGAAAACAAATAGGGAGGAAATGAAATGAGCAAACAGACCACCGCCCCTTCCGAGCCCATTCGCGACGCAAGAAAATTGGGTACGGGAAAAATGCTGATTTTGGGCATCCAGCACATGTTCGCCATGTTCGGCGCTACCATTCTGGTGCCGATCATCACCGGCCTGAGCGTACAGGTTACGTTGATCTGTGCCGGCCTTGGCACCTTGTTTTTCCATCTTTGTACCAAATTTAAGGTGCCGGCTTTTCTGGGTTCGTCCTTTGCTTTCCTGGGCGGATTTGCAGCGGTAAAACTGTTGGATACCGGCGTTTACGCCAATCTGACCGAAGCGGAAAAGCTGCCCTATGCCTGCGGCGGTATTGTGGTAGCGGGCCTTTTGTATCTGATTATGGCCGCCGTGGTGAAATTTGTTGGAATCAAACGGGTAATGCGCTTTTTGCCGCCGGTTGTCACCGGCCCGATCATCATTCTCATCGGCCTGATCCTGGCCCCCAACGCGGTGACCAACGCCTCGGAAAACTGGTGGCTGGCCGCCCTTTCGGTGGTGGTTATCATCGTCTGCAATATGTGGGGAAAAGGCATGATCAAAATCATCCCGATTTTGATGGGTGTGTTGATTCCTTATATTGTCGCGCTGTGCTGCGGTATGATCGATTTTTCCGGCGTGGCGCAGGCGGATATTGTGGGCCTGCCCCCGTTCCAGATGGCGAAGTTTGATCTGTCCGCCATTTTGATTATGGCGCCCATCGCCATCGCTTCCATGATGGAGCATATCGGCGATATTTCTGCAATCAGCGCTACCTGCGGCGAAAACTATATTGAAGACCCCGGCCTGCACCGCAGCCTGATTGGTGACGGACTGGCAACCTCGCTGGCCGCGCTGTTCGGCGGCCCGGCGAACACCACTTATGGTGAGAATACCGGCGTGCTGGTTCTGTCCCGGGTATATGATCCCCGTGTGGTACGCATCGCGGCCTACGGCGCGATCATCCTTTCGTTCAGCCCCGCGTTTGCGGAAATTATCCACTCCATTCCCACTGCAATCATCGGCGG
This sequence comes from uncultured bacterium, assembly GCA_934875375.1. GTDB lineage: Bacteria > Bacillota > Clostridia > Oscillospirales > Ruminococcaceae > UBA3818. Next base: position 62,249 of record CAKXHL010000002.1, on the reverse strand, counting down.
CGTTTCCTTTGTGCTGTACGGCATGATTTCCGCGGTAGGCGTGCGCAACGTAGTAGAAAATAAGGTCGACTTTACCAATACCAGAAACCTGCTGATTGCGGCGGTCATTCTGGTCAGCGGATTGGGCTTCAACGGCATTGGCGGCTTGACCTTTACCTTTGGCAGTAACAGCCTGACCCTGACCGGCCTGGCTATCGCCGCCATCCTGGGTATCCTGCTCAATGCGATCCTGCCGGGCAAGGACTATCAGTTCGGCAGCGATTTGCAGGGCGATACGTCGGTTACCTTCCAGAGCAATATGAAAAAATAGGCGCGCGATCACCGGATTGCCGCGTTGCAAAACAAGGCCCCATCGGGGCCTTGTTTTTTGCTTTCCAAAGGTCTTTAGGGAATCTGTGGCGGGATACACAAAATTAGATTCGGCTCCAGTATGCCGCGGCAGGCCATTAAATGGCCAGTGTATAGGCTTTGCGGTAAGGGTCGAGATTCGCATATGCGCTGAAATTTGAGCATACTGCCATTTTGCCATGCTTTTGCACCGAAAAAAGCCGGTAGCTTTTGGGGGAGAACAGCACTTTACTTTTACGGCGGGATTGAGCTATACTATAAAAAAGAAGGCCGCACGCTGTTGAAAACCCCGAAAAGGAGCCGGTGGGTTTCGGGCATTGGGGTACCCAGTGAGGGCAGGATCCGAAAGAAGGAGGTTGTTGTTATGAACAATCCAGTGTTGGAAAATTTGAAAACCAGAAGGTCAATCCGAAAATATCTGCCTCGGCAGGTGGAGCCGGAAAAGCTCGATCTGATTTTAGAGGCGGGTACTTATGCGCCTACCGGAATGGGGATGCAGTCTCCGGTTATCATCGCTGTGCAGGATCCCCAATCGGTTCAAAAGCTGGCAAAACTCAACGCCAAGGTGATGAACAGCAGTTCCAATCCTTATTATGATGCGCCGACGATTCTTCTGGTGCTGGCCTCGTCACAGCGGGGCACCCGGGTGGAGGACGGCAGCTGCGTACTGGAAAATATGATGCTGGCTGCCCACTCTCTTGGACTGGGAAGCTGTTGGATTCATCGGGAACGGGAAATGTTTGAGTTACCCGAGGGCAAAGAGCTGCTGAGCCAGTGGGGGATTACCGAACCGCTGACTGGCGTTGGCGCATTGGCACTGGGCTATCCGGATGGAGACGCTCCGCAGCCCAAACCGCGCAAAGAGGGGTATATCGTCAAAGTGCTGTAATGAAATCCGCTGATGGTGTGCATTTGCAGGAAAAGGGATTGAAAAACACCCGATTTCAGGTGCTTTTCCATGAAAAAATGCCTTCCAAATATCATAAAAAAGGCCGGAAAAAGATCTTCTTTTCCGGCCTTTTTATCCCGCAAGGAGGAGAATCCAGGAAAACAGATGGGGAAAATGGGCCCACATCCCAATGATTTCCCCAAAAATGTCTGCCGGGGATAAAGAGAAAAACAAAGGATTATGGAGCCTTGCGGGTCCAACACTTTTTGCGATCTATCCCGCCTGTGTCCGGCAGGCTGGCCGCTTGGCTGTTTTCGGACTGGCAAGACGCTGTTGGGGACTTTCCGGTAATACGATACAGCAGTTCTCCTTGAGACGGGCAGACGGCTCTGCGCAATTTTTGCAAGGAACCAAAAAAGCAGGGGGGATTTATAATGAAGGGGAAGGCTGCCGGCGGAAAGGCGGCTGTTATCCGGCACTATTGGCTTCGGGAGAATCCAAAGCGGGCCAGCAGCGGATTGTGACGGAAATTTTTGTTTGCTTCAGAAAGCCGGCGTCCGGAGAAAATTCCCGCCGCTCCGGGGGAAACAAAACGTGCCGGCAAGGTGCACGCGGGGAGATACGGACAAGCATTTTACGGCAGAATCAGCGGGGTAAATTATGGGTACAGAAAATCGGACGTATGCCGACGGAAAAGGAATTTTTGATCAGGCGAAGGCCTGGACCAGCTGGCGGCGGGCAGCGGCGTCCGGCACGAAAAATCCGGCCTTGTTCCACGCGCCGGTCAAGGTATAGGCTTGTGCCGGGTCGCCGCTGAGCTTGGATAAAAAGGTCAGGGCCGGCAGGCGGGATTCAAAATCCACATAAGAAAGGTTGGTATCCACCACATTCAGAAGACCGCTGACCAGCGCCCCGGCGTTTTGGCCTAGAACAGCGGCAAAGCGGGTGTTGATATAGCTGGCGATCAGCTTGGCTCCTTCCCGGCACTGTTCCAGATCGCTTTCCCGATAGTTTGGATAACGCAGGATGTCCAGAAATTTTTGTCCGTCAATCAACTGACGGCCGGCAGAAAGACTGATAAAAATGCCGTCTTCGTTATAGGAAAGGCTTTGGCTTAGTTCGTATTCCGCAACGCCGATGCGGTTGACTGCGTCGATCAAAGACTGGCTGTCGCCATCGGCGTACCGGTCCACCGGGATGGAAAAGGAATCGCTCAGCGCCTTTGCGGCGGCACTGGCCCCGCCTTTTTGATAAGCCTCAGACACGGTGGCATATCCGGTTTGAGCATCCAGCGCAGTTTGGGGCGGGAACAGAATAACAGGAATCCGGCCGCCCAGCATATCCAAACGGACCAATGCGAAAAAAAGCGCGTCTTTTTCCTGGGGTGCGCGTCCGGTGAGCAGGATTGTGAGGTTGTCTTCCTCTCGGGGGAGGTAGAACGAATCAGCAGAAATCTGGCTGGAAGGCTTTTCCTCTTCCACCGGATTGAAGACAAATACCACAATGAGACCCATCATGGCCAGAACAAAAAAAGACATGGCGAAAGCGAGAACAAAAAAGCGGGTTTTTTGTTTTTTAAAATTCTGCGCGGGCATATGCCTCCTCCTTTACAAAGCCTGTCAATCGGCTCCCTTTTCCTTAGCCCAGCGGCAGAGGGTTTCCCACCATTCCACTACCGCAAGGCGCGCCCGATAGTGGGGGAGCGCGTCCTGCTGAAGAAGACTGTCGCTGATCTGCGCCTCCTCCTCGGTAAAACCGGTCTGCGCTGCGCTGACGCACAAAGGCGGATAAAGCACGCACCACCAGTTTTTTCCCGCCGCTGCCCCTAATTCAATGCGCACCGCTGTATAGGTCCCGGCGGGCAGAATCACATGATCATAACGGCGGGTTTCGAAAAACATGTCGGTGACCGACGCGGTGACCGGCAGCTCGTATCCATTGTGCAGCGCGGTCTGCTCGGCAACCTGCTGAATCTTTGGAAGCTGTTCTTGGGCGGCGCTGATCATCTTCTGGCGGGTATCGCAGCCGGAAAAAAGTTCTCCCGAGCAAGAGAGGACGGCGTCCCGGATTTTCAGTTTCAGGGCCTGGTCGGCCGGTGAATCGGAATTGGCCAGAATGTGCAGCCGCAGGGTGTTCTCCCGGATAAAGGAACATTCTTCCCCAAAAGAGAACAAAGCAGAGCAGGCGATACAGAAAATACAGGCGATGAGTACAAACCATTCTTTTTTTCTCATATGTAAAACCCCGTCCTTACGATCAATTTCTGAGCGTAGTATGGACGGGGTTTTACAGTCTTATACCATTTTGAAAAAAGGACTATTCCAAAGACAAAAGCTTTGCGCCGTAACCGACCGGACGGGCCAGAAAGAAGGAACCGCCGAACCCGTACATCCGCCGGGCGCAGCGCAGCGCCTGGTTCTTATTGGAAAACAGGCCGAAAACAGCGGTGCCGCTGCCGGTCATCCGGCTGCCCAGCGCGCCGTTTTTGAGGATGCTTTCCCGCAATATCTGCACTTGGGGGAGGGGTACGGCCTGTTCCAGCACATTTTCCAAAAGTCTCCCCAATGCGGGAAGATTTTGGTCCTGCAGCGCTTGCAGCGCGCGGCGGGTATCCGGATGGCGCACTGCGTCCAGCGCGTCATAGGCGGCAAAGCAGCCGGCGGTTTTCATGCCCTGATTTGGTTTGGCAATCACCAGCCAGCATTGCTCCAGCGGCGGCAGGGGGGTGATCTTTTCCCCGATACCCTGCACCAAGGCGGCGCCGCCCCGGATGCAAAAAGGAACGTCGGCCCCCAGCAGAAGGCCGATTTCACACAGCTGCTGTTGAGAAAAAACGCCGTCCAGCAGATGGTTGAGCCCTACCAGTACGCCGGCGGCATCGGCACTGCCACCGGCCATGCCCGCCTCCATGGGAACACGCTTTTCTACCTGAATTTCCAGCCCGACCGCGTGCCCCCAGGCGGCGAAAAAAGCCTGAGCTGCCCGGTAGGCGAGGTTCTTTTCTCCGGTGGGCACGGCTGGATTGGAACAGTTCAGGCGGATACCCGGCCGATCCAGTGTGGTGAGGCGGACGGTGTTTTCTAAACTCACCGCGTGCATGAGCATCTCCATTTCGTGATAGCCGTCCTCCTGGCGGCCGAGGATATCCAGCGTCAGATTGATTTTTCCCGGTGCGGATACGACTGCAGTTGCCATCAAAAGCACCTCCCGATGGTAAGCCGCTACTGTGGGAAAGCGGCTTTTTGTTCTTCTTCCAATGCGTCCTGAATCAGATTTTCCAGATCGGACAGGGTTTTTAACGAGCCGGTCCGTCCGCGCAGCCGGGCGGCGCCGTGGACCCCCTTGAGATACCAGGCGGCATGCTTGCGCGCTTCTTTTAAAGCTACGTACTCCCCTTTATAGCCTACGGCCAGCCGGGTTTGCTCCAACAGATAGCCCAGCCGCTGGGACAGCGGCAGGTCAGGCAGCAGGACGCCGTCGGTCAGGTAGCGGGCAATTTGGGTGAACAGGTACGGGTTGCCCAAAGCGCCCCGCCCGATCATGACCAAATCCACGCCGGTCTGTTCATACATGCGTACAGCGGATTCTGCCGAATCCACGTCGCCGTTGCCGATGACCGGGATGGAAACGGCTTCTTTCACCGCCTTGAGAATCTGCCAGTCGGCGCTGGGAGCGTACATCTGCTGACGGGTGCGGCCGTGGACAGTCACCGCCGCAGCGCCGCTTTGCTCCGCCATTTTGGCGAATTCCACCGCGTTGACCGACTGGGCGTCCCAGCCTTTGCGGAATTTGACCGTCACCGGGACCGGGACGGCCCGGGAAACTTCCCGGATGATCCGCCCGGCAAGTTCCGGGTTTTTCATCAGGGCGCTGCCGCCGCCGTTGCCCGCCACTTTCGGTGCGGGGCAGCCCATATTGATATCAATGATATCCGGCTCATAGGCCATAGACATTTCGGCGGCGCGGGCCATAGTCAGCGGATCGTCGCCAAACAGCTGGATGCCGCCGGGATGTTCCGATGGGCCGAGGGTTAACAGATCGGCGGTTTTTTTGTTTTGATAGGTAAGCCCCTTGGAGCTGGTCATTTCGCCTACGGTATAGGCGGCCCCGAGGGAACGGCAGATCTCCCGGAAAGCGCGGTCGGCCACGCCGGCCAACGGAGCCAGGGCTGCGGTTTTGGGGATGGAAACAGTTCCGATTTTTATGATCATCTGGCAACTTGCCCCTTTGTTTTGGCTTGGTATTAAAACCGGCGCCCGCCTGGGCGGATACCGGATGGCAGCGGCTGGGTTTGCCTGGGCAGCGGCGGGAGAACCCTCTGCCGCCCGGCGGTTTTGGCCCCGAGCTGTCCATTTTTTTCATCATACCAAAAAAGGGCTTTTTTCGCAACGGGCCCGGCGGCAAAAAAATTGCACGCAAGGGGATGGAGTCGTTACAAGCGGAGGGTTTTGTGGTATAATACGAAAAGTAGCTGGCAAGCATCCGCGGCGGCAGCCCGGATGACGGGGGAAAGCGGTTCGGGCATCTGCATCGAAAAAAATCCCCGGTACCTTTGCCGCAGATCGGGCGCCGGCCTTTGCGCTGGGAAACCGATGAAACTGCATACCGAAGGCAATGAGCCTTTCGAAAAATGGAGAGGGAAACCAATGAAACTTTTGACGATTGACGGAAACTCCGTATTAAACCGCGCTTTTTACGGGATAAAGCTTTTGACGACCAAGGGAGGAATTTACACCAACGGCATCTATGGCTTTTTGAGTATTTTGCTCAGGGTGCTGGAGGAGACCGCGCCGGACCGGGTGGCGGTGGCTTTTGACAAAAAGGGGCCCACTTTCCGGCATCAGCAATTCGACGGCTACAAAGCCGGGCGAAAGGGCATGCCGCCGGAGCTGGCGGGGCAGCTTCCGGTGCTCAAGGAATTGCTGGCGGACTTGGGCTATGCGGTGGTGGAGTGCGAAGGGTATGAGGCGGACGATATCCTCGGCACCCTCAGCCGCGCCTGTCAGCAGCAGGGCGGGCAGTGCGTGATCGCCACCGGCGACCGGGACGCATTGCAGCTGGTCACAGAGCAGGTGCAGGTGCGGCTGGCTACCACCAAAATGGGACGGCCGGAATCCACGCTGTACGATGTGGCGGCCATTTTGGAAAAATACACGGTTCTGCCCGAGCAGCTGATTGATGTAAAGGCGCTGATGGGGGACAGTTCGGACAACATTCCGGGAGTAGCGGGCATTGGAGAAAAAACAGCGCTGGCCCTGATTCGTGATTTCCATGATTTAGACAATCTGTATGCCCATCTGGATGATCCGGCCATCCGCCCCGCGGTACGGCAGAAATTGGAGAAGGACCGGGAGACTGCCTATATGAGCCGGGATTTGGCACGTATCCGGCTGGACGCGCCGGTGCCAACCAAGATGGACGCCTATTTGATGCGGCAGCCGGACGAGGAAAAAGCGGTGAAAACACTCAATCAGCTGGAGATGTTTTCTATGATTACCCGTCTGGGACTGCATCCCGACGAGAAAAAAATCCTGCCCGGCCGGGAAGAGGACTGCCTGGCGGTAGCATCCGCGCCGGTGGAGGAGGTTCTCGCCGCAGGAGAGCCGCTGTTTTTGTGCTGGGATGACGAATGGACTCATTTTGCCCTGTCTGACGGAAAAAAAGCCGCCTGTTTTTCCGCAAAAGAGCAGGCGGTGCTGGAGCGGGTCTTAAAAAGCGGTGCCGCAAAAGCGGTGACGGATTCTAAGCAGCTGTACCGGCAGGGTTTGGAATGGGGAATGGAACCGGTCGGCATTTCGTTTGACGCGGCGCTGGCGGGATATCTGTTAAATCCAACGGCCAGCGGCTATGATCTGGAGCGGCTCAGCGCCGCCTATGGGGCGAAGAATTGGTCGCTGCCCCAGGTGCCGGGGTATGAAATCCCACTAGAACGGCTGGCGCGGCTCATGGCGGTATACGAGCCGATGGAAAAAGAATTGGCCCAAAACCAGCAGGAGTATTTGCTGCAGCAGGTGGAGATCCCGCTGGCGAGGGTACTGTTTCAGATGGAAAAAGACGGATTCGGCATTGACCGGGACGAACTGGTGGCGTTCGGAGAGGAAATGGCCAAACGGATTGACCTGCTGGAATCGGAAATTTATCAGCTGGCAGGCGAAGAATTTAACATTGCCTCTCCCAAGCAGCTGGGAAGCATTTTATTTGACAAGCTGGGGCTGCCGGCGGGCAAAAAGACCAAGACCGGATATTCCACCAATGCGGACGTGTTGGATTACCTCAAAGATAAACACCCCATTGTCCCGCTGATTTTGGATTACCGCACCGTAACCAAGCTCAAATCCACTTATGTGGACGGATTTATGAAGCTGATTGGGGAGGATGGGCGCATCCATTCTTCCTTTAATCAAACGGAGACACGAACTGGCCGCATCAGCTCTACGGAGCCGAATATGCAGAACATCCCGGTGCGGACCGAGCTGGGCAGCAATCTTCGCAGGTTTTTCAAAGCGCGGCCGGGGTATCTGCTGGTAGACGCGGACTACTCCCAGATCGAGCTGCGGGTGCTGTCCCATGTGGCGGACGACAAGACCATGCAGCAGGCGTTTTTAGACGGCACCGACATCCATACGGTCACCGCCTCCCAGGTGTTTGACCAGCCGCCGATGTTTGTCACGCCGCTGATGCGTTCCCGGGCTAAGGCGGTGAACTTTGGCATTGTATACGGCATTGGTGCCTTTTCGCTGGCAAGGGACATCGGCGTTTCGGTGGCGGAAGCAGACCGGTACATTCAGGATTATTTGCGCACCTATTCGGGTGTGAAGCGGTATATGGACGATATTGTGGCCTTTGGCAAGGAGCACGGCTATGTGGAAACCATGTTCCACCGGCGGCGGTATCTGCCGGAGCTGGCGGCCTCCAACAAAAACCTGCAGGCGTTTGGAAAGCGGGTGGCTATGAACACGCCGATTCAGGGCACGGCGGCGGATATCATCAAAATCGCCATGGTAAAGGCTGCCCGGCGGCTGGAAAAGGAAAAGCTGGACGCCCGCATTATTTTGCAGGTACATGACGAACTGATCATCGAGGCGGCGGAAAAGGATGTGGAAGCGGCGAAAATTCTGCTTCGTCAGGAAATGGAAAACGCCGTACAGCTGAAAGTGCCGTTGAGCGTGGACTGCGGTGTCGGCATCAGCTGGTATGATGCGAAATAGGGGGGCTTACGATGGAGTACCAGCTGATTCCCATGAAAGAAAAGCACCTGCTGACGCTGGCGGCGCTGGAGCGCATCTGCTTTTCCGATCCCTGGAGCGAAAACGCCTTCCGGGCAGAACTGGATAATCCCGGCGCGCGGTTTACGGTGGCGCAGGACGGCGCCGGAACGGTGCTGGGCTACCTGGGACTGCATTACGTGCTGGATGAAGGTTATATTGCCAACATTGCGGTGGATCCGCTGTTCCGGCGGCAGGGAATCGGGTCAGCGCTGTTGGATGACGCGGCGGATTTTGCCCGTCAGGCCGGCCTTGCCTTTTTAACGCTGGAGGTGCGCCAAAGCAATCTGGGCGCACAGGCGCTGTACCGCAGGCACGGGTTTTGCCCTGCCGGAGTGCGGAAAAATTATTACCGGGACCCTGTGGAGAACGCTATTTTAATGACACGGAAGCTGACAGAGGAGGAAAGCCAGAAATGAAACTGCTTGCCATCGAATCGTCCTGTGACGAGACCGCCGCCGCTGTGGTGGAGAACGGCCGGCGCGTGCTGTCGTCGGTGATCAACTCCCAGGTGGAGGAGCATCGGCAATACGGCGGCGTGGTACCGGAAATTGCCTCCCGTCGGCATACGGAGAATATCATCGCTGTAACCCAAAAAGCGTTGGACGACGCTTCGGTTTGCCTGGAGGGGATTGACGGCATTGCGGTCACCTATGCGCCGGGGCTGATTGGTGCGGTGCTGGTGGGGGTCAATTTTGCCAAAGGGCTGGCAATGGCTACCAAAAAGCCGCTGATTCCGGTTCATCATATCCGGGGCCACATTGCGGCCAACTACTTGGCCCATCCGGAATTGGAGCCGCCGTTTCTGTGCTTGGTGGTATCCGGCGGGCACAGCCACTTGATCGAGGTGCTGGACTACACAAAATTCCACATCGTCGGGCGCACCCGGGACGATGCAGCGGGCGAGGCTTTTGACAAGGCGGCCCGCGCCATGGGATTTTCCTATCCCGGCGGCGTGTTTTTGGATCAAGCGGCCCGGCAGGGCGACCCGTCGGCCTACAAGCTGCCCCGCCCGAAAGTGGAGGGCAGCCCTTACGATTTCAGCTTTTCCGGATTAAAGACAGCGGTGGTGAATCTTTTACACAACGCCTCGCAAAAGGGCGAAACGGTGGAGGTAAACCATTTGGCTGCGTCTTTCCAGCAGGCGGTGGTGGAGATTTTGTCCAGCCGCTTTCTGGCGGCGGCAGAGCAGTTCGGATACCGAAAGCTGGTCATCGCCGGCGGGGTGTCGGCCAATTCCGGGCTGCGGGAAAAAATGGAGGATGCATGCAAAAGGCGGGGTTACACCTTGTATCAGCCGCCTCTGTCCCTATGTGGGGACAACGCTGCCATGATCGGTTCCCAAGGATACTATGAGTTTTTGTCCGGGCACACGGCGGGGTTGGATCTCAATGGAATCGCCAGCCTGCCGATTGACGCGGACTGGGGCGAATAGCAAAAAGAAAAAGAAAAAGGAAAGTAAAAAGCAGGTATGCTTTTTACTTTCCTTTTTTTCATTGCGCCGACAGGAAAATTAGCTGATTTTCATATAACCGTCTTTGACCCAGCCGATTTTGCGCAAACACCAATCGAACAAAAAACTCAGAACGGCGGGCAGGACAAAGTGCATCAAAATCACCTGGAACCAAACTTCGGCTCCGCCGCCCATCGCAGCAAACGCGCCGAACTGGCCAACCAATCCGCTGGTGCCCATACCGGCGCCGGAGGCGGTATTGGTCATTCGAAACAGGCAGGTGGAAACGGGACCCAGCACTGCTGAGGCCAATGTGGGTGCAATCCAGATCTGCGGATGGCGCATAATATTGGAAAACTGCAGCATAGAAGTACCGATGCCCTGGCTGATCAGACCGCCCCAGCCGTTTTCCCGGAAGCTGGCTACGGCAAAGCCCACCATCTGACAGCAGCAGCCCATGACTGCCGCGCCGGCGGCCAGCCCGTTGAGATCCAGCATAATACATAAGGCCGCTGAACTGATCGGTGCGGTGAGCACCATGCCGACGATGACCGAAACCAGAATACCCATGGGAAAAGGGGTGAGTTGGGTGGCGGAATTGATGACAGCGCCCAGACCGTTCATCATGGCCTGGATGCCAGGGCCTACCAGCTGGGCGACGGCGCAGCCGCTGACGATAGTGGTGATGGGACTGACAATAATATCTACCTTGGTTTTGCCGGCGACCAGCCCGCCGATCTCCGCGCCGAACACAGCGCCGATGTATGCGCCTACCGGTCCGCCTACCGCATAGCCGTATGCGCCGGATACCGCGCAGGAGAAAAGAACCAGCGGTTTTGACTTAAGGCCTTGGGCAATGGCAACGCCGATGGCGGCGCCGACCACCGGTGAGGAAGCGCTGACCATAGCCGCATAGGGCTCCAAAAATCCCAGAAAAGAAAATTTACTCAGCTGGGAGAGGATCAGCCCGATGATCAGCGAAGAGAAAAGCCCCAGTGCCATCGCTCCCATAGCGTCGATAAAATAGCGCTGGAAGGCTTTTTTTAAGAATGCCGATGCTGTTTTGTTTTGGGTGAGTTTCTGTTCCAAAAAATACACCTCTTCTTCCTGTTTTTGGGTTCACTTTGGGATTTATTATATCAACCCAACCTTTTAAAAACAACCCAAACGCCGTTCTTTTTCCGGTGAAAAAAAAGAATTGGCGTTTTGGTCAAAATCAGCAGGAGAAAAGGCTTTTATTCAGGGGATTTGCCCGGAGAAATGGGCGGTACGGCGCGGTGGTGCAGCAAGGACGAGATCAAGGCGGTGAGCGGGATGGCGCTGAGCATTCCCATGCTGCCGCACAGCGCAATGAGGATTTCTGCCGCCACGGTTTCCCGGTTGATGAGATGGGAAAAGGGAACCGGATAGGCGTACAGCAGCAAGATCAAGTGGATTGCGCCGCCGACGTAGGCCAAAATCAGCGTGTTGGACATGGTGCCCATAATGTCCCGGCCGATGACAACCCCACTGGAGAACAGCTGGCGGGCAGAGAGGTCCGGGGCCTTTTGGGCTAGCTCGTCCAAGGAAGAAGCGATGGATACCGCCACATCCATGGCCGCGCCGGAAGCGCCGATGATGATGGCGGCAAATAAAAGGCCTTTGAAATCCAGTACAAATTCGTCGGAGATAAAACGCAAAAACGCCGCTTCTTCATCTACGATTCCGGAAAGGCGCATCGCGTAGGAAAAGACCGCAGCCAAAATGCCCGCGACGGACAATCCGCCCAGGCAGCCCAGAATGGCAGAGCAGGCTTTGCGGGTAAAACCGCAGACCAAAAACAGGGTGAACCCGGTCATTAGCGCCGCACACAATAAAGACAGCCATACCGGATTGATTCCCCGCACCGCCAGCGGGAAAAACAATCCAAACACCACAAGGCAGGTAACAGCTAGGGAAAGCACAGTCTTGACCCCTTTTTGGCGGCCGAACAGAATCAGAAAAAGAAGAAAGCCGCCGCCCAGTAAGGCGAGGGGAAGATCCCGGACATAATCGGCGGCATTGCCGACCAGCAAATTCTGTTCATCCAGTTCCAGCGTGACAAAAAGAAGGTCCCCCGCTTTGGCGGGGTAGGCGGACGGAAGGCTGATTTCATCGAAAACCTGCCGGATCAAGGCTGTCTGCCCTTCAAAAGCGCCCTCCAGGACGCGTACCCGGAGCGTCAGCACCCGGGTTGTAATTTCACCCCCGGAATAAGAGGTGGAAGCCATCTCATCGGACACGACCTCTTCCACCCGGGCACGAACTGTGATTTGTCCGTCCGGCTCGGCGGCAAAGGCCGGTACACAGGACAAAACGAAAAGGGGAATCAGGAACAGAACACAGAAAAAAGAGATGCTTTTTTTCACAAAAGGCCTCCTTTCCTGCCAATCAGTATGCCCGCTCACAGGTCAAAAATTCCCAGCCGGCGGATATCGACAGCCTGTTTGGGGCACATTTCATGGCAACAAAAGCAGCGAATACAGTTTGGATAAGCGATTACTGCTTTGCGTTCCAGTATCCGGATGGTGTGGGCAGGGCAGCTTTCGGCGCATTTGCCGCAGCCGATACAATCCTTCCGGCGAATGGACGGCCGCGGCTGCAGCCATCGGGTGACCTTTTTGACGGCCGGGCGCAGCGGCGCCGGAAATTGAGAAGAAAAATCCGTCTGTTTGGAGCGGGGCGGCAAAAACGGTCCCGCCTGGGTCAGGGCGTCCCGGTCGCCGAGCAGCTGGACCTGGGCAAGGGAAGCGGGGCAAAGGCCGCGCTCGATGGACTGGCGGACGGTGGGAATGCTGGCTGGGTCGATGCCCAGCACGGCGGCGTTGACCAAATCCAGCGCATAGCGGTCAGCAGAGCAGAGGGTAAGCCCCACATGCTTTTTGCGGCCGCCGGTAGGGCCGTCCCCTTCCATGGCTTCCACTGCGTCCACAAAGGAAATCACCGGCGGCAATGCGGCGGACAAATCCAACAGCATGCGGCAGAAATCTTCCTTTTCCGGATAACGTATATGCAGTTCTGGCTTCATCAGGCCGGGGATACAGCCGAACAGATTTTTGACCGCGCCGCTTAAAACGGTCATACAGTGGGTTTTGAGCTTGCACAGGTTCAAAATGAGATCGGCGTCTGCAATCGGGTCAATGACTGTAAAACGGCGGGTGACCTGGCCGTTTCCGCCGATTTCCCGGCTGCCGGTGCCAAGATTCAGTTTCGCCCCGGTTCGGCGGGCCGCTTCGGCCATGCCGCAGGTTTCGTACAGGCTTTTTAAAAGCGGCTCTGCATAGGGGCCGCCGGAGCTTTCTGCAATGGTGATATCCTGCGCGCCCAGTTGCTGCAGCTGGCGGATTACCGCCTCGACTAAGGCGGGATGGGTAGTGGCGGCATCCTCCGGGGCACGCTTCATCACCAGATTGGGCTTGATGACGATTTTCAGATCCGGCCGGATCTGACGCGATAAGTCCAGCGCTTCGAAATGGGCGCGGACAGCGGCCTGCATCCGGGCGGGGTCATAGGATTCGGTTTGACAGACGCTGACTTGCGGCAAGAAAATCAGCCTTCCTTTCCTGAAAAGAGATGAACGCACAAAAAAGCCGGGCCGTCGGCCCGGCCGTTTGCATAGATTACAAAAACAGGGAAACAGCCGACGGACAGAAAACAGATTCTGTCCGCCCGCAGAAACGGCAGAATAATCCTTTCAAACGGCGGTTAATTCTGCGCTTTGTGCTGTTCCAAAAACGCCTGGATACGCCGCAGCGCCTCCAGAAGATGATCCACCGAATAAGAATAGGAGATGCGGACAAATCCCTCGCCTGACTCGCCGAACGCATTGCCCGGGACCACGGCGACCTTTTGCGAATACAAAAGCTGCTCGCAGAACTGCCCGGAAGTCAGTCCGGTGGACTGGATACTGGGGAATACATAAAACGCGCCTTCCGGTGAAAAGCAGGAAAGCCCCATCTGATTGAGGGAATCCACCAGCAGGCGGCGGCGCATGTCATACTGCACCACCATGGCCTCGATTTCGTCGTCACAGTGCCGGAGGGCCTCCACCGCCGCGTACTGGCTGGTAGTGGGCGCGCACATAATGGCAAATTGATGGATTTTGGTCATCTGCTTTAAAATTGGCGCCGGCCCAGCCGCATAGCCCAACCGCCATCCGGTCATGGCATAAGCCTTGGAGAAGCCGTTGACCACAACGGTGCGCTCACGCATACCGTCGATCTCCGCGATGGACACATGCCGCTCCCGGCCAAAGGTCATCTCTGCGTAAATCTCATCGGACAGCACCACGATATCGGTGCCACGCAGCACCTGGGCGATTTCCTCCAGATGCTCCCGGCGCATGACCGCTCCGGTGGGGTTGTTGGGGAAAGGCAGCACCAGCAGTTTGGTGCGCGGCGTGATGGCGGCGCGAAGCTGTTGGGCGGTCAGGCGAAAGCCGTCTTCCGCGCGGGTGGGGATGGGGACAACCCTAGCATCGGCCAGGGTGCCCATGGGTGCATAGGCCACAAAGCACGGCTCCGGCAGCAGAATTTCGTCGCCGGGGTTGATGAGCGCGCGGATGCAGATGTCGATGGCCTCGGAGCCGCCGACGGTGACGAGAATTTCGTCTTTGGGATCGTATTCCAGCGAAAAACGCCGTTTCAGATAGTTGGAAATCTCGGTTCGAAGCGGCGCCAGGCCCGCGTTGGCTGTATACCAGGTGCGCCCCTTTTCCAGCGATTCGGCGCCGGCATGACGAATGCTCCAGGGGGTTTTGAAATCCGGCTCGCCCACGCCTAAAGAGATTACGTCATCCATTTCCGCCGCAATATCGAAAAATTTGCGGATGCCGGAGGGTTTGATGGCCACTGTGCGCTGGGACAGGATCTTGTCGTAGTCGATCACAGCAGGGTCATCCTCCTCTCATCTTTGATCTCTTCCTCAAACACCACGCCCCGCTCTTTGTATTTTTTCAGAATAAAGTGGGTCGCGGTAGAATTGACCGAATCGATGGGGGAGAGCCGGTGGGCCACAAACATGGCAATATCCCGGAAAGTTTTGCCGGATACGGTCAAAGCCAGGTCATAGCCGCCGCTCATCAGGCTGACCGACTGAACCTCTTCCAGCTCCATGATGGTGCGGGCGATCTCCTCAAAGCCAAAGTCCTTTTTGGGCGTGACCTTGATTTCGATGCGGGCGAATACGGTGGGAGAATCGGTTTTATCCCAGTCGATGACCGCCTGATAGCCGCGGATCACGCCGGATTTTTCATATGCTGCAATGGCCTTTGCCACGTCTTCTTCTTCCCGGCCCAGCATGACGGCCAGCTGCTTGTTGGTAAGGCGCGCGTTGTTCTGCAATAAAGAGAGCAGTCGATCCATAACAATTCCTCCTAATAAATTTGCAGCAACCGGGGCTGCCGTTTTTTGTAAAAGGTAAAGTAAGAAAAACCGGCCTGGCAGGCCAGTTCCATGGCCTGCTGGATGCCTTCGCCCAAATCCTCCGCAGCATGTGCGTCGGAGCCGAGGGTGACGTATTCGCCGCCCAATTCACAGAAGCGCTTGACATATTTTAAGGTCGGCGAGGTTTCCCCAATGGGGCCGCGCAGACCGGAGGTATTGATCTCCAGCGCCCTGCCGTTTTGGGCCAGGGTACGCAAGGTCAGATCAATCAGATCGTCCATCCGGGACAGGTCCACCCCGAGATGATGCTTGCCGTTCATATAGCGGATCGGGTAGGTGATATGAGCCATGGAGTCAAACAGGTTCAGCCTGGCGATTTCGTAAAGCTCCTGATAATATTCCTCCAGCAAAGCGTAGGGGTCTTCGTCCTGAAAATCCATAAAGTAAAAATCTTCATTGCCGCGGATACAGTGCAGGGAACCCAGAACGAAATCATAAGGCTCCATTTCCAGCACATGATGGGTCAAGTCCAGATCAAAATTCATCTGTCCCAGCTCAATGCCGTAAGAGAGCATCAGGCTTTTGCCAAAGGCGGCCCGGGCTTTCAGCATTTCAAAATATCCCTGCCGGATGCGGGTTTCAATGTCTCGGGTTACATACTCGTTGATTTCGCAGTGGTCGGTGATGGCAAAACCGAGGATCCCCTTTTTTACGGCAGTTTCGCACAAAAAGGTGAGGGAATGCTCCGCATCCCAGGATGTGTCGCTGTGCGTGTGGCTGTCAAATATATTCAGATACATAAGAGTCCCCTTTCTTTGTGCGTGGTGAAAACAGTATAACATAAGAGGCGGCGGATTCACAATGGGAAAGGGCGTTTTTTTCCTCTTTTTGCGGCCGGGGCTGCGGCCTGTACCCGAAAAAACGATTGCAACCCAATAACAGGTATGCTATACTTAAACTCGTTTAAAGGGCTTAACGGCCAATTCAGAGAAAGGGCAGGAATCCAATTATGAGTAAAAAACCGATCATCGGCATTACCGGCATTTTTATGGCAAAAGTGGGGCCCCGCGGCAGCTACGGCATTGGCGGCGACTACATAAAATCCATTCGGATGGCGGGCGGCTGTCCTGTCATTCTCTCGGCGACCAACGATCCGGAACTGATTGCGCAATACATTGACTCTATTGACGGTTTTCTCTGTCCCGGCGGCGGGGATATTGCGCCCCATCTGTACGGGGAGGACCCGGTGCGCGGCATGAGCCATTTTAATATGGATCAGGATGTGTTTGAAATCCAGATGATTAAGGGTTGCGTGGCGGCGAAAAAGCCGGTATTCGGCATCTGCCGGGGCATGCAGCTGGCCAATGTGGCTTTCGGAGGAAACATGATTCAGGATATTCCCTCTCAGACAAAAAGCGTCCAGGCCCATGTGGGCAGCATGGACGACCGGGACGAGCCGTTCCACTGGGTCGATTTAAAAGAGGACAGCGTCATCAGGCAGCTGATGGGGACGGATAAGATCATGACCAACTCGTTCCATCATCAGGCTGTGAAGGACATCGCCAGAGGTTTTACCGTTACCGGAACGGCGGCGGACGGTATTGCAGAGGCGATGGAATGTATGGATAAAAAGATCCTCTGCGTACAGTTCCATCCGGAAAATATGGCGCAGCGGTTTGGCGATTTTGTCAATCTGTTCCGCTGGTTGGTGGACAACTGTCAATAGGACGATATCCGCTGTAGGCAAAAAGCGGAGAAGATCTGTGTTTTTGTCCTCCCGGTGGAGACAAAGGGGCGAACAAACCGGTTCGCCCTTCTTTCGGTTCTGTTATGGACATTTTGCAGAAAATTGTCCTTGATACAAGGACAATTCAAAAGAAAGGAAAGAAACAAAGATGAGAGCAATTATTACAGTGGTGGGCCAGGATACGGTAGGCATTCTGGCGGCGGTCAGCCAGGTCTGCGCCGAGCACAATGCCAATGTGATCGAGGTGACCCAGTCGGTGATGGAGGAACTGTTCGTCATGGTGATGCTGGTGAATATTGACCATCTGTCCGGCGGTATTAACGGGCTGTCCCAGTCGATGAACGAGCTGGGAGAAGAAAAGAACCTCAAGATTCATGTGATGCACGAGGATATCTTTCATTCGATGCACCGCATTTAAGGGAGGGCATGGCCATGATTAACATGAAGGATATTATGGAAACGGTCCAGATGATCGAAGAGGAGCATCTGGATATCCGGACCATTACGATGGGGATTTCGCTTCTGTCCTGCTGTGACCCGGACATCGACCGCTCCTGTCAGAAAGTGTACGACAAAATCACCACCTACGCCAAAAACCTGGTGCAGGTGGGAGAGCAGATTGAGGCGGAATACGGAATCCCGATCATCAACAAGCGCATTTCGGTAACGCCTATCGCCATGCTGGTGGCGGCCTCCGGGGGAGATCCGGTAAAATACGCCCTGACTTTGGACCGGGCGGCAAAGGAAGTGGGGGTCAACTTTATCGGCGGCTATTCGGCTTTGGTACACAAAGGATTTGCCGCAGGGGATAAAGAACTGATCGAATCCATTCCGCGGGCGCTGGCACAGACGGAATTTGTCTGCTCGTCGGTGAACATCGGCTCCACCAAGACCGGGATCAACATGGACGCGGTCGGGGTAATGGGCAAAGTGGTCTGCGAGGCGGCGCGGCTGACCGCTGACTGGGACTGCATTGGAGCGGCCAAGCTGGTGGTATTCTGCAATGCGCCGGAGGATAACCCCTTTATGGCTGGGGCATTCCACGGACCCGGTGAACCGGAATGTGTCATCAATGTAGGCGTATCCGGCCCCGGGGTGGTACGGGCGGCGCTGACCAAGTGCCCAGACGGGGATTTGACCGATATTGCGGATATCATCAAGAAAACGGCGTTTAAAATTACCCGGATGGGTCAGCTGGTGGGGTCGGAAGCGTCCCGGCGGCTGGGCGTACCCTTTGGTATTGTGGATCTGTCTTTGGCGCCGACGCCGGCAGTGGGCGACTCGGTGGCGCACATTCTGGAGGAGATGGGACTGGCGCAGTGTGGCTGCTACGGCACTACCGCCGCGCTGGCTTTGTTAAACGACGCGGTGAAAAAAGGCGGCGTGATGGCCTCGTCCCATGTGGGAGGGCTCTCCGGCGCGTTTATCCCGGTTTCGGAGGACGCGGGTATGATCAACGCCGCCCGGACCGGCTGTTTGAAGCTGGAAAAGCTGGAAGCCATGACCGCTGTCTGCTCGGTGGGACTGGACATGATTGTTTGCCCTGGCGATACTCCGGCGGAGGTGATTGCTGCGATCATTGCCGACGAAGCGGCCATTGGTATGGTCAACTCCAAAACTACGGCAGTGCGCATTATTCCGGCCATCGGCAAAAAAGAGGGAGAGGAACTGGAATTCGGCGGCCTGCTGGGCAGCGGCCCGGTCATGCCGGTCAACCAGGTGAGTCCCGCAAAATTTATCCGCCGCGGCGGTCGGATTCCGGCGCCGCTGCAGAGTTTAAAAAACTAAAAAAGATCAGAACAGACGATTGCTGCAAAAAAATCCTCCGCCGTGGGCAAGCCCATGGGGAGGATTTTTTAATTGGCGTCCCGGATTTTTGGGGACAGTCCCTTTTCTCTGCGCAGCCTTTCGGCAAAAGCTTTGCAGGGCATGAAAGCCTGCGCAGAGAAAAGGGGCCTTTTTGTTTGGAAGAGCCCCCAACGCAGTCGCGGTGGCCTATATCCACCATTCCGGGGTCAATTCCCCAAGCGTGACAACGCGATTTTTCTCATAATCGAGCATGATTTCAATGTCTTGATAATGTTCAGGCATGAGCTGGGCCATCAATTCCCTGCAGGCGCCGCAGGGCGGAACCGCTTTTCCGTCCGCGACACGGCAATCACGCGCCGGATTTGATGTTCCCCATTTGTAATCATATGAAAAATAGCATTTCGTTCTGCGCATATGCCTAACGTGCATGCTGAATCTACGCAGACCCCCACATATATTTTCCCGGAGTCAGACTCTACCGCGGCGGCAAACTCTCCCGCTTGGATCATATCAGATACCACACGGGGATTGGACGCTTTTTGAGCGGCATCATACAATTTTGACCAAATGTTTCCATTTTGGGCGACCTCCTTCTATGTTCGGACAGCATTTGCCTTTCGATAGGAACATCGATAGCAAAAAAAACTGAAAAAGTCAAACATCACCGGGCGTACATGCGCTTCAGGCTCCTTTGGATTTCTCTTCTCATTTTTTGCCGCAGTGGGGACAGTGGACATCCGACCAGCCGCGCAAGGGCAAGCTTGCGCCGCAATGAGGACAGCGCAGAACCGCCCAGCTCCAGACAAGCGCGCCGAACGCCACAAAGCCGCCGGATACGGCAAAGGCGTGAATCATACGGTCGGTTGGATTGGGGGAAAAGACCGGCAGCACCGCCAGAAGCAGCCCGGTGAGAACAACGGACAGGGTAATCATACGTTTTGCAAAAATCGACATCTCTTCGCCTCCTTTGCCGTCAGTTTACGGCAAAGAGGTAAAAAAACAGGGCACGCTGCGGTAAAAGAAAGGTAAAAACCGCGGCCCATTCCCCCAAAAATGCTGATTTGGAAAGGAAATCCCCCAAAATGTTAGCCCTCTCCCAGCACATCTCCCACCAGGCTGTCATAGCCGAACGTTTCCACCGAAAAGGCAAACAACACCTGGTCAAAGGAATCCGGGTTGATTTGAGCAAGCTGGTCGGCGGTAACCGATCGCAGATCGACGACCCGGATCTGCTGATAATGAATGGCAATCAGCGGGAAAAGGGCGTTGCAGCTGCCGTCGGTCAAAACCAGCAAACACCCGTCATAGGGAGTTTCGCTAACCAGAAGATCGGTTACGCCGCGGTTCGGCCCCAGATAGACCTGCAAAGGGTCGCTGCTCTTTAACAGGCTGGTATCATACAGCGGCGCCGCGGAGGCATTGCCCAATGGATCCTGCACCAGGCGGATGTCCCGATTGTGCTTTTGGTAATGGAACAGGGAGATCACGTCGGGCTCCACCTGGGCATAAGGCACCTGCTGCGTCAAATTACCCCGATAGTCATGCATCGGGTAGGAGATGGAGAAATAGTCCATGGAACGGGCGGTATAGCCCAGCTTTTCCCCGGCGCTGACGTACAGATAATAGCAGCCCAATGCGGTGAGGCGGGAATCTGTGCGGTAAAAAAGGTATTCTGACTGATGGGAAAACAGCCCGTTATATGCGTCGATAGTGCGGAAGGAGGAGAGGGAGCTGTAACAGCGCTGGATATACAGCTTTTGATTGAACAGGGATTCCAGCGCCAAGCTGGGGATTTTTTGCTGCGCAATCGCCGCGGCGGTAGGCGACAGCAGAAAATAGCAGGGCGAGGAGGTTTGGGCGGAATATGCCTGCAGCGCCTGCAGGTTATTGGCAGTAATGGCTTCGTCCGCGTCCGGCAGGTTCTGCAAAATCCCGTCTTCTCCGTAAAAGCAGCCGTTTTGCTGATTGCGGCCCAGGGCGGTTTGCAGCGCCGCCGCGGCGCTGCAAAGGAAGTCCTTTCCCGCAAAAGATTCGGCAAGGATGTTTTCTGTCCACTGGGCAGCAGTACCGTCCCAGATCGACGCGGCGGATGGCAGAGTAAGCGTCTGCCAACCCCCGGCCCGGGCCAACACCACCCCCCGCCCAAAAAACAGCAGAAGCAGAAAAAAAGAAACCAGGTTTTGAGAACGCATGACATCCTCCTTTCCCGACACGGCTTATGGATGCAGAAGAAAGCCGGTGGTTAAAATCAGCAGGGCACCGTAGCAAACGGCTCCGGCCAGGGCGGCCGCCGCCGGGGATTTTCGCCGCAGGGCGCCCTTGAGCGAATGGGGCAGGCTGGTGCTGAACAAAACGGCCAGAATGAGATAAGGGGCGTATTGGCTGGCCAGATACAGCACCGGGGAAGTAGCGGGCGCAAGGCCGCCCAAGCCAAGCATTCCCAGAAAGAAAAACAGGCTTTGCCCGACGCTGCGGCCGTTAAAGATCACGAAAGAGAAAAGAACCAGCGAAAAGGTATAGACCCGCAGCAGAAACACCGGCAGCTTGACGAGAATCCTGCCCCAAACTGAACGCTCCAGCAGAATCAGCAGGACAAAATAAAGCCCCCACAAAAGATAGTTGATGCGAAAACCGAACCAGAGACCCCACAGCAGCGTGACCAATCCAATATTGAGGGCGGCGGAGGCAAAGCCGCCGGAGTCTTCGCCCAGGGGGTGATAGATATAAGTTTTCAGATAGGCGGTGACCGAGATGTTAAAACGGCCCACAAAATCGGTCACGGACCGGGACTGATACGGGTAATAAAAATTCCGTGGAAGCGCCACGCCGAACATCCCGCCCAGGCCGCGGGCCATGTCGCAGTAGCCGGACAGGGTGAAATACAGGCTCATGGCGGCGCACAAAGGCATCAGCCACAGAGAAAAAACCGAATGTTCCGACCGGGAAAAGCCCGAAAGGGCGGTATACAGCTGTTGGATTGGCACGCCTAGAATGACCTGTTTGGCTGCCCCTTGAATCAGCAGGCAGATCGATTCGCTCATCTGCGCAAGATCCGCCTTTTTGGGCGAAAACTGCTCGCACAGCGAGCGGTAGCGGACCAGCGGCCCGGCGGGGAGCTTCATAAACAGGATATGGGCCAGCAGGAATTTCCCCCAATTATGCTCATAAAGCGCCTCGCCGTTATAGATATCCACCGCATAACCGGTTCCCAGCAGGGTGCATACAGCAAGACCCAACGGTGTTTGCAGGCCGTGCAGCTGGCAAAAACAGGAGACGCCGAAAAAGAAAAGCAGGTTTTTGGCGACCATCACCACCATAATGGCCCGCCGGCGCGGATTTTGCTCATCAAAGTGTTCCATCAAAAGCCCGAGCCCATAGTCCACTGTGGCGGAAACGGATAAAAATAAAAGGGAGACAGGATCGCCCAGCAGGAAAAAAACAAGGGAAATCCCCAACAGGACTCCGTAGCGCATCCGTTGGGGGAACAGGTAATATACTGCCAGCGAAACAGGCAGGAACAGATACAAAAAAGTGAAAGAAGCAAGCGGCATAACATCCTCCCCCTCGCGGTTATTTTTCCTGGGGCCCGGCGGCGTCCAGCCGATCCAGCAGCCGAAGAAAGTCCTCCCGGCTCATCAGGGCGTTGACCGCTTCCAGCAGCGCGGCAGCCGACAAATAGTGCGGCAGGTTCAGCTCCCGCAGAAGGGACAGCCGCTTTTGGCTGCTATCCGGCCTGCCGGAAAGGCTGTTTTCGTAAAAATCCATCCGGGTGACCGGGTCCTTTTTCGGCCCCTCGGCGAACAGCACGCCGCTTTTTTGCAGCGCGGCGGCAAGGATCTGCAGGTCCATTCCCTCCACTCCCAGCGTCCCTTCTTTGGACGGGTGGTCTTTACGGGCCTCTTTCCCCAAAATTTCCGGAATATAAGCATGATAAATCCTGCCGTTTGGAACGGCCGATTTGATATAGTTGCGGATTTTAAAACCTGCCGCGTCGGAATCGGTGAGAATCAGGATCCCATCCTGCCGGGCCAGACGGCGCAAAAGCGCCAGCTGTTCCCGGTTTTTGAAAATGCGGAACCCGTTGGTCACCAGAATCGGGCCGTCCACCAAAGCGGACAGGCGTATTTTATCGTATTTGCCTTCGACGACGACGGCTTGGCGCAGGTGAATCATAGGCCGCCCTCCTGTTGGTGCAGCGCCAAAAACAGGCGGGTTACCGCCTCCTGCATCAGAATCTGGGAATCGGTACGGCTGCTTTTCAGCTGGTAATCGGTCTCGGCCAAGAGGAAAATGCAGCGGGCCAGCCGCCGCCGGGAAAACCGGTCGGTATCCCGCATGGCGTTGCGGACCCGAAATTCCTTGCCTTTATAGGAAAAGGCGGCGGTGACGTCAGCGGCTGCAAGGCCTTGTTCCCGCGCGGTTTTGCAGCGGTACAAATCAATAAAGGAGGTGTTCAGCGCGCCCAAAACAGCCAGCGGTTCACTGCCCATGTCAAACAGTTCCTGCAAATTTTCCAGCGCGCCGGAGAGGTTTTTGGCAAGAATCCGGCGGGCTAAGTCGAACACATTGGCGTCCAGCTGGCGGATACAGAGCTTTTCCACCGCCGAAGCGGGAATTTCCCCCTCGCCCTGGTAGGCGCACAGCTTTTGGACCTCCTGCCCCAGCACCAGCATATCGTCGCCGCATCGGTCTATGAGGGACTCGCACGCCGCAGGGGAGATGGTGCAGCCGTTTTTCTGGCACAGGGCGGTTAAAAACCGCACGGTTTCCCGGCGGGAGCGCCCGTCCAGCACCACCGAGGCGCCGGATTCTTCCACCGATTTGAGGATTGCGCGCCATCGGGAGGATTTTTTGGGGTCCACCGGGATATTCTGCTGGCTGAGAATCAGCACGGTATCTTCGGGAAAGGCGGACAGCCGCTCTTTCCATTTGGCCCATTCGGCGGCAGAAAGCTTGTCCGCATCCAGATCGGTCAGCTGCACACAGCGGGTGCCGCCGGAAAAGGAAATGCTTTCCAATGCGTCGGATACCTCGTCAACGCTGGTGCGGGAAGCCTCAAAATAGGTGAAATTCAAATCCATCAAAGAAGGAGGGACCGCTTTTTCCCGCAGTTTTTTGGCGTACAGCCGTACAAGATAGCTTTGCTGGCCGTACAAAAGGTAAACCGGCAGGCAGGCATCTTCTTTTAAATGCCGCAGCAGGTCCTGTTCTTTTTCCAAACGCATGGCAAAGTGCCTCCTTTCCGAGTGAGGATTCTATTGATATCGGGCGCGATTTGTCTTTGCAAAAAAGAGGGGCGCTCCTTTTTGGCGGCTGATTTGGGCCGCGGGGGCATAGCCCGTCATCCGGCGGACAGCCGGAACCGGATGCCCCGGCCATAGGACAAAAGCCACGCATTGGGATTTTGGTTTTCCTTTCCCCAGAATGGTCTTGCGCACAGCACCGCATCTGCGTGAAGCGGCGGTGCTGTGTCCCAGGAGGTGACCGCTAAATCCCAACGGGACTCTTCCTCATACAGTATAGCACAATCCGCTGGCAAAATTAACAGCTTTTTTGCCCCGATGCAGACGCTGACCATTCCTTTGCGGTATAGGCGGATGCTGCCGTTTTGCCAGAAGCTCAGGGCGAGGTCGGAAAAATCGTGGACAGCGATACCGGCCAGGCTCTCCGCCGCCTGGGTAGAGAGATTGTCCTCCGATGGGCAGGCGACGGTGCCAACCTCGAACCGGGTAGTCAGTGCGGCAAGGGAAACCCGCGGGCTGCCGCCCGCCGGCAGCAGGATCAAGGCGTCGATTGTGTGGACGTTCTCCTGCTGCAGTTCCAGCACCGCTTGTTCAATCTGGGCCTGTCCTGACAGGTGGCCGATGACAATAGCGTGGCCTCCATAGGAAAAGATTTGCAGCAGCTTCTTTTCAAAGGCTGCGGTGTAACAGTGAATCTGCCGGTTTTGCACCAGCGCCTGGGTGCTGACGGTGGTACCGCCAATCACGACAGCGATGCACAACGCGGCGGCGAGCTGCCTGCGGTTCGCCTTAAGGGCACCGTATCCGACTGCGGCGGCCAGCGAGAAAACGGCGATAAAAGGCGCGGGGCCGCTGCAGAAAACAGGCGGAGGGCCGACGCGGGACAGAAAAGCGGCAGATTGTAAAAACAATCCGGCCAAAAACCGTACCAGAACAGCGAAAAACGGACCCAGCAGCGGAACGGCGCAAAAAACCGCCAATCCGGCTGCCACGGCCAAAACCGGTGTAAACAAAGGGGAGAGCAGCAGGTTGGCAGGAATGGACATGGGGATTAGGCAAGAGTCGTACCATACCGTTAGCGGCGCCGCGCAGGCATAGCCGCACAAAGCGACGCAGCAGGATTGGGTGAGGCGGCGGAACCGGTTTTGGCGCGGCCGTTTCTTGGGAAAAGACAAAATTTTTTCACTCAAAGGCCCCGCCAGGATCCGCACGCCGATGGTGGAGAAAACCGAAAACAAAAAGCCGGTATTCCTGGCGAGAAAGGGATTATACAAAAGCATGAGCAGGACTGCCGCAGCCAAGCTGACAGCCGCATCGGCCCGCCGGGAAACGAGCTGGGCCAGAAAGGACAAAAGCAGCATGATGCCGGCGCGGGATACGCTGGGGCTCATGCCGGTCAAGAGCATGTAAAACAGCACGAAAGCCATGGAAAAAAGAATTCGAAGGCGGTCTGAGCGAAAAAGCCGCTTCAAAAGAAGAGAGAACATTCCGGTGAGAAGCGCCAGATGCATACCGCTGACCGCCAAAAGATGCTGAATGCCCAGCTGCTGAAACAGCTCATACTGCTCGTCCGGCAGGTCTGTACGGCTGCCAAGCACCACCGCGCAGACCAGTCCGCTGTACTCCTGCGGCAGCAGCAAGCGGATTTTTTGGCAGACAAGGTCGCTAAGGCGACCTGGCAAGGTGGTCACAGAGAAGCGGGATGGGTCGTAAAAGCTGCCGGACAGAAGATCGCCCTGCAGGTAAACGCCGCGGGAACGATAATAGCTTTCGCTGTCAAACCGGTCGGTGGAGGTGATTTCGGACAACGCGATTATGCCGGAAAACTGCTGGTACCGGTTTGGCACCATATCGCTGCTGCACCAGACCTGTACGTTCAGGGATTGACCGCTTTCGGTCTCGCCGTCAAGCAGGAAACAGGCGCGTCCGGTCTCCAGAACCGTGCCGGACAAAGAGAGCGTACGACCGGACAGGTCCAGAGCGGGTTTGGCAAAAAGACGCCCGTACAAAAGGCAAAACAACAACATGAAAGCGGCGGAAAAGGAAAAAATCGCGGCCGGCCGGGTACGGGTGGAAAGAAGGCAGAATAAGCCGGACAATCCAAACAGGGCGATGGCCGGGAAAACCCATTCTTTTGCCGGATAAAAAGAGCAAAAGGCCGCTGCGGCGGCAAAGCAGCCCAGACTGATCCAGCACAGCGGTCTTTTCATAGCGGCTACCTCCTCCTTTTGTTCGGCGCATTTTGTCATATCCTGTTTCGATCATAACAGATTTTCCAAGGGAAGAAAAGGTTTGGCGCCCTTTTCGAAAAAAAGCGCCTGGAGAAAAACCAGGCGCTTTCTGCATATGGAATTTATTCTTTGGTGAAGATGGGCAGCGGAGCGAGAAAGAGGATATCGTCCCGCTGGGCGGCATCTCCTTCCGCCAACACAGCCGCACGGCCCGCAATGGTGCCGCCGGCCTTGCGGACCAGCTCCTCCAGCGCATTGAGCGACTCGCCGGTACTGATGACGTCATCGACCACCAGCACCCGTTTACCGTGCAGATATTCCAGATCGTGCTGATCTAAATACAGCGTTTGCAGGCGGGCGGTGGTAATGGATTTGACATCGACGCCGATGGGGTTATACATGTAAAGCTTGGCGCTTTTCCGGGCGAGGATATACTTGACGCCGCTTTGACGGGACATCTCGTATGCCAGCGGAATGCCTTTGGATTCGGCAGTGAGGATTACATCGTGCTGCGGCACCTTTTTCAAAAGCTCGGTGGCGCAGGCAACGGTCAGCTCCACGTCGGAAAACATGATAAAAGCGGCAATGGAGGTTTTGTCATTGATGGGGCACAACGGCAGCTGCCGGGTGAGGCCGGCTACCTGTAACTCATAGGTTTTTGCATCATTCATGAAAAAGACTCCTTTCAAAACACAGGGAAAGGCAAATTAAGCCATGGTAAGGCTCAAAGGCTTTCCGCCCAGAATGTGGAAATGCAGGTGAGGCACCGTCTGCCCGGCATCCGCGCCGCAGTTGGAAATCACCCGATAACCGCCGGTCAGCCCAAGGCTGGCGGCGATTTTGGGAATGGTTTGGAAGATATGGGCAACCACGTCGCTGTTTTCGGCGGTGATGCCGTCCACCGACGGGATGTGCTCCTTGGGGATGACCAGCACGTGAACCGGGGCCTGCGGCTGAATGTCGCAGAATGCGAGAATCTCCGCATCTTCATAAACCGTTTTGCTGGGGATTTCCCCGGCGATAATTTTACAAAACAGGCAATCCATCCCAAAAACCTCCTTTGTTTAGTCCTGAATCATCTTTTCCAGCATAGTGGGAATTTCAGCCAGTGCCTCGTCAATTTTAAAGATATCAGCAACGCCGCCCTGCGCCTGCTCGGGCCGGCCGCCGCCCTTGCCGCCCAGCTTGGCGGTGAGCTGGCGGATCAGGTTGCCTGCATGGGCGCCTTTTTTCACCGCTTCGTCGCCGCAGGCGGCAAACACGGTGGCTTTTTCACCCAGGATCGAGGCAAATACCGCGACCGTTTTCGGCGCGTTGGCGCGGACCTGATCGCACATGGCTTTGACCGCATCCGGAGAGGTGCCGGTAAATCCGGCAAAAATTACCTTGCAGCCTTTGACCTCCATGGCGTTTTCGAACAGTCCTTCAATGCGCATATCGGCAATTTTATGCTGCAGCGTTTCAATTTCCTTTTCTTTTTCCTTCAGCTGCGCGGTGATGGCCTCCGCCTTCTGAGGCAGCTCCGACGGGCTGCCGGCCTTCAGGCTCTCGCAGGTACGGGCCAGCAGCGCCTCGTCCTGACGAATCAACTCCAGCACATTAGCGCCGGTGGCCGCTTCGATCCGGCGGACGCCGGCGGCGACAGAAGATTCGGAAATGATTTTAAACAGCCCGATGCGGGCGGTGTTGGAAATATGGGTACCGCCGCACAGCTCCACCGATTTGCCGGAAACGTTGCAGACCCGGACGGTTTCGCCGTATTTTTCCCCGAACAGCGCCATGGCGCCGAGTTTTTTTGCTTCGGCAATGGGCATTTCGGTAACGGTTACATCATATGCGCCCAAAATCAGCTGGTTGACTTTTTCCTCTGTCCGGGCGATTTCCTCGGGGGTCATGGCCGAGAAATGGGTAAAGTCGAACCGGCAGCGGTGTTCGTCCACCATGGAGCCCGCCTGCTGCACATGGGTGCCCAGCACCTGGCGCAGGGCAGCCTGCAGCAGATGGCAGGCGGTATGGTTGCGCATGATGGCAACCCGGCGCTCTTCATCCACAGCGGTTTCCACGCCGTCGCCCACGTTCATCAAGCCGCTTTTCATCACGCCCAGATGTAAAAATTGTCCGGTAGGCGCTTTTTTACAGTCTTTGACCTGGAAAATGGATTTGCCGCGGACGATTACGCCGCTGTCGCCCACCTGCCCGCCGCTTTCGGCGTAGAAGGGGGTGGAATCCAGAACGACGGTGGCTTTCATCCCTTCGGTCAGGGAATCTACGGGCTTGCCGTCCTCGTCCAGAAGGGCGAGGATTTTGCCCTGGCCGCGGGCTTTTTCATAGCCGATAAATTTAACCTTGCCCTCTACGTCCAGCATTTCGTCGGTGTCCCAGCCGCTTACGTCTTTTCGGGCGTCACGGGCGCGTTTCTTCTGCTCGCCCATCAGCCGGAAGAATCCTTCCTCGTCAATGGGAAGGCCCCGCTCAGCCAGGATTTCCTTGGTCAGGTCGATGGGGAAGCCAAAGGTATCGTACAGGCGGAACGCATCCTCGCCGGAGAACACGGCCTGATTGATCTGGTCGGCGCTGATTTTATCCATAATGCTGTTGAGGATTTCCATGCCCTGATCGATGGTTTTGGAGAAACGCTCTTCCTCCACCTTGAGCACCTTGATGATATAGTCTTTCTTTTCCACCAGCTCCGGATAAGCGGAAGCGTTTTCGGCGATGACCGTTTCGCATACCTGATACAGGAAAGGATGATCGATTCCCAGCAGGCGGCCATGACGGGCGGCCCGGCGCAGCAGGCGGCGCAGCACATAGCCGCGGCCCTCGTTGGAGGGAACGACGCCGTCGCCCACCATAAAGGTGGTGCTGCGGATATGGTCGGTGATGACCCGCAGAGAGATATCCTCCTTGGCGCTTTCGCCGTAATGAGCGCCGGCAATGGAGCTGATATGCTTCATAATGTTCTGGACGGTATCCACCTCAAAGAGGTTGCCCACATTCTGCATCACGCAAGCCAGCCGTTCCAGTCCCATGCCGGTGTCGATATTGGGCGGGCTCAACAGCTCGTAATGGCCCTCGCCGTCGCTGTCGTACTGGGAGAACACCAGGTTCCAGATCTCCATGTAGCGGTCGCAGTCGCAGCCGACGCCGCAGGTGCTTTTGCCGCAGCCGCATTCGGGGCCGCGGTCAAAATAGATTTCGGAGCAGGGGCCGCAGGGGCCGGAACCGTGCTCCCAGAAGTTGTCTTCTTTGCCCAGGCGGACGATGCGGTCCGGCGCTACGCCCACCTGTTTGGTCCAAATGTCGAACGCCTCGTCGTCATCCTGGTAGATGGACACCCACAGGCGGTCCACCGGGATTTCCAGCACCTGGGTCAAAAATTCCCAAGCCCAGGCGGTGGCTTCTTTTTTGAAGTAATCGCCGAAAGAGAAGTTGCCCAGCATCTCAAAATAGGTGCCGTGGCGGGCGGTGTGGCCGATGTTGTCGATATCCGGCGTGCGGATGCACTTCTGGCAGGTGGTTACCCGGCGGTTGGGCGGGGTCTCCATGCCAAGGAAGAATTTTTTCATCGGCGCCATGCCGGAGTTGATGAGCAACAGGCTCTTGTCGTCAATCGGCACCAGCGGGTAGCTGGGCAGGCGGGTATGGCCCTTGCTTTCAAAAAAGGAGAGGAACTGCTCGCGCAGCTCATTTAATCCTGTCCATTTCATTTTGTTCATCCTGCTTTCTTTGTTTTCATTTTCCAGGCGGCAAAAAAACGCCCCGCCCCATGATCTGGGACGAAGCGAACACTCCGCGGTACCACCCGTATTACACCGCCCAAAAGGGCAATGTCACTTTGCGGCCTGTAACGGGGCCAGCCGTCAGCGCTTTTCACGCCGCTGCTCCAAGATGGCTTGTATCCGTGCTTTGGGAAAGCTTGCAGCCAAAGGCCTTCCTCTCTAAAGGCAAAACGGGCGGACACTGGTCTTTTCAGCGCATTGTTACAAATATCATTATAAACACGGCGGATGAAAAATGTCAATGGGAAAATTGCGAAAACCGGCGAAAAAGGAGGCTTTCCAAAGACTCGTACGGCTTTGGCCGCCTGGAAAAAGAAATACAGGCTTTTGAGGAGAATCTGCGTTTTGCCCAGGACGGGCTGGACAGCTCCCCTTTCGTGCTGTTATACTAACCTTATTATAAAACGGCGAAAACGGCCCGGATAAAAAGAAAGCGGCCATTTGGACAGGCGAGGTGCGGACAATGAAACAATATATCGTGGCGCTGGATCAGGGAACCACCAGTTCCCGCTGCATCATATTTGACAAAGGGCAGCATGTGATTGGCATGGCGCAAAAAGAATACACGCAGCTTTATCCCCAGCCCGGCTGGGTGGAGCACGACCCGATGGAGATTTATTCCTCCCAGTATGGCGTGTTGATGGAAGTGCTGGCGCAGACGGGCATAACGCCGGAGGAGATTGCGGCGGTGGGCATTACCAATCAGCGGGAAACTACTATTTTATGGGATAAGGCCACTGGACGGCCGGTGTATAACGCCATTGTCTGGCAGTGCCGGCGCACTGCCAAATTGTGCGAGCAGATCAAGGAAGACCCGGATTTAACGGCGTACATCAAGGAGAAAACCGGGCTTTTGGTGGACGCGTATTTCTCCGCCACCAAGATCAAGTGGATTTTGGATCATGTGCCCGGCGTTCGGGAAAAGGCCAGGCGGGGCGAGGTGCTGTTCGGCACGGTGGACAGCTGGCTTGTCTGGAAGCTCACCGGCGGAAAGGTGCATATCACGGATTATACCAACGCCTCCCGCACCATGCTGTATAATATAAAGGATCTTTGCTGGGACGAGCGGATCTGCCGGGAGCTGGACATTCCGATGGAGATGCTGCCGCAGGTGAGAAATTCCAGCGAGGTATACGGCACGGTCAATATCCAGGGGGTGCAGGTGCCGATTGCGGGCATCGCCGGGGATCAGCAGGCCGCGCTGTTTGGCCAGGCTTGCTTTTTCAAGGGCGAGGCCAAGAATACCTACGGCACTGGCTGCTTTTTGCTGATGAACACCGGCGATCAGATGGTTCACAGCAAAAACGGACTTTTGACTACCATTGCCGCGGGACTCGGCGGAAAGATCAGTTATGCGCTGGAGGGCAGCGTATTTGTCGGCGGCGCGGTCATCCAGTGGGTGCGGGACCAGCTGCGGTTTGTCACCGAAGCGGCGGACACGGAATATTTTGCGCAGAAGGTGGCGGATAACGGCGGGGTTTACATCGTCCCCGCTTTTACGGGGCTGGGCGCTCCTCATTGGGATATGTATGCCAGAGGGGCCATATTAGGCGTGACCCGGGGAACCAGCCGGGAGCATATCATCCGGGCGGCGCTGGAATCCATCGCGTATCAGACCTGCGATGTGCTGCACGCGATGGAGGAGGATACCGGCGTGGAACTGGAAAACCTGCGGGTGGACGGCGGCGCTTCGGCCAACCGGTTTTTGATGCAGTTTCAGGCGGATATGATCGGCCGGTCGGTGCTGCGGCCCGGCGTTGCCGAGACAACGGCGCTGGGCGCGGCATTTTTAGCAGGGCTTGCGGTGGGCGTATGGCGGGATCTGGACGAAATCCGCGCCACCTGGAAGCCGCAGGAACGGTATCTGCCGCAGATGCAGGAACAGCAGCGGCAAAAGCTGCTGCGCGGCTGGCGCAAGGCTGTGAGCCGTGCTTTGGATTGGGCAGAAGAAGAGTAAAGTCAAAAAAAGAAAAAGGGGCTGCCGCCCCTTTTTCTTTTTACCGGTTTTGAATGGAGACGCCTTCTGCCTCCAACGTGTAAATGATATACCGAATCTGCATGGTGCGCTCCTGGTCGGTAAGACCTTCTTTTTCCAGAATGTCCCGGATGCGCTCGATTGCCAGAAAGCTTTTCATCTCCACCAGATCGTTGGGATTGACTGTCAAATTTGGGAAAGTCACCTGCACTGGAAGATCCCGCAGGCAACCCCAAAGCAATTCTTCGTATAAAGTCATAGGCCTTCACTCCATAATAATGATTGAATTACGTTTATATAACGTAATTCTACTCTCCCCTTTGTGATAATGTCAATAACAGATACGTTACATTAACGTGGAGACGCAAATGAAGAAAATAGACTATGACGGCAGCAAAAACATCATTGGCAGCCGGCTGGAGACACTCCGGCGGGAGAAGGGACTTTCCCAGGCGCAGCTGGCCGCCAGAATGCAGACGATGAATGTGAATATCGATCAACAGATGATTAGCAGAATCGAACGGAATCTTCGCATCGTGACCGATTATGAACTGGTATGTTTTAGTCGGGTATTGGGTGTGGAGGAAAAAAGCTTGCTCGAGGATTTTTACAAAAAATTGGAAGAAAAAGGATAACAGTCTATGATGAAACGTATCCAAAAGAAAACAGGCGGAGTGGCGCTCCGCCTGTTTTGACCGGTTTTTATACGGTATGGGAAAACGGGGTTACTTTTTTTTGAGCAAAACCCCTTCGTCGGCAAACAGATACCGGATATAACGGATTTGCCGGGCGCATCCTTCCTTGCGCATCTGGGGATCCTCCAGAATATCGCGGATCTGCAGAAGCATTTGGGTACACCCGCATTCGATCAGCGGCAGCAGTTCATCCTCGCGGCGGGGCAGAACAATTTGGACGTGCAGCCCTTTTGTTTTTCGATATAAGATTTCTTCGATCAGTCGCATGAAACACCACCTCATCATTAGTTTATCTGAAAATAAGATAAAAAGCAATATCTTGTTTTCAGATAGAATATGGTTTTGTTGGTGATACAATGAAAACGGAGATGCTGAAATTTGAACGGATTCGAAACCTAAGGGAGGAGCGCGACCTGACCCAGCAAAAGGTGGCGGATTATCTGCATGTCAAGCAAAATACTTATTTCCAGTATGAAATCGGCGTGCTGAATTATCCCGTTGAGGTGCTGATAAAGCTGGCGGTCTTTTATGATGTCAGCATGGATTATCTGGTGGGGCTGACCGATGATCCGACCCCGCCGAAACGTACTGTAAAAAAAGAAGGCGCAGAGTAATTTTACTCTGCGCCTTCTTTGTAAAAGTGCGGATGGATATGCTTATTTTCTGCGGTATTTTACTGCGGCCGCCGCGCCTGCCAGGCTGACAGAGCCCAGCGCTAGGGCGATTGCGGTAAAGTCGGTCCCGCCGGTGGAGGGGTTGCCTTTATCGGAGCCGGAGCCGGAATTGCCCGCACTGCCGGAGGAGCTGCCGCCCACCGCGGTGCCGTTGGGAATCTTTGTGTCCGAGACGATATAGCTGCCCAACTGCTTGGTCCGAATGGAAATGGTTTGGGCATCCTGATCCAGATCATATTTCAAGGAATAGAGCACACCGTCCAAGTAACGGTACAAATACAAATCTTCATACTCTTCCAGCACGGCGGATACGTCCAGAGTCAGGGTGCCGTAGAAATCAAAAGCAGGCTTGCCGCCAAAGGTAAGAAAGCGGAAATCAGCCTCTGGATACCGGTCGGAAACAGCCTTGATGTTTTGAGCGGAGTAGTGAAAGTTCACCGCTTCCTGATCCAGCAGGCGGACATGGAACTGCCAGCCGCTGCCGGTAAAGGAAGCCTGCCCGTCGCCGGTGATTTTCTCAATGGCGGCCAGCTGCTCTTTGGTGAGCACCGGAGCAGACGGGTCAATGGCGGTAGAGGCACCCAGATCGCCGTCATCCACAGAAGGGTAGCCTACTTTCCACTGGACGGTAACCTGAGAAAGAACAGCGGAGCTGTTTTTGAAAGAAAGAGAGACCGTGTATTTGACATCCTGGGGCGAAACGGTGAAAATTGCGCCGGGGGTCAGGGAGAGATACTGCTGACGGCCGGATTCCAGGCGCCCGGCATCGGCCATAGCGCCGGCGCCGGATTTGGCGGTTACTTTGATGTCATAGACCTGCATGTCCTCCACCGTCATGGGACGGGCCTCTTCGCCGTTTTCAGCGATCATCAGCGGAAAACGGTATTCCTGGCCGGGATGCAGCAACGCGCTGCCGTCGAGGGTCAAGCCGTCGGCAGAGCCCACCTGCAGGGTGGCGGACGGCGCGGCTTCCTGCGCAAAGGCCGTGGCCGTTACAGAAGCGGCGGTGAGCGCCGCGAGAAGAAATGCGAACAGTTTTTTCATCAGGATTCCTCCATTTTTGATTTTACCTTTCGGTTCGGACAAAGCCTATCATGAAAAAACCGCTGGACGCAATGCAAAGTATTTGCCATTCCATCGTCTTTTTTCCAGTTTTTATAATCCTTCCCAGCGATAATGGGCAAGATCTGCCTTGCCGCCGGGCAAAATGGAAACGCCTTCCTGCAAAAGCAACATTTGCTGCTCTGGCCAGTGGGGCGCGCAGCGCCCGTTTGAGGCGACGACCCGGTGGCAGGGCAGGCCCTGGGGCGCGTGGTGCACGGCGGCACCGGCCAGTCTGGCGTGCCGGGGATAGCCCAGCATATCTGCCAGCTGCCCGTAAGTTGCCACCCGGCCGTATGGGATTTCGGCTACCAATTCCCATACCCGTTCAAAAAAATCCTCCCGCTGGACCATGTTTTTCACCTCGCTTGCTTTTCAGTCTACAAAGCGGGAGAAAAATGTCAAGTTTTGCGCCCAAAAAATAGACAGAAACGGGGAAAATATGCTATACTGGTCTGCGAAATTTTGGAAAGAGGAATGGAGAGTCGCTATGGAATACAAAATCCTGGTGCTGGACATCGACGGCACCCTGACCAACTCGAAAAAAGAAATTACCCCCCGCACCCGGGCAGCGTTAAAAAAAGCCCAGGAGAAAGGGGTCAAAATCGTGCTGGCCTCCGGGCGGCCTACCTACGGCATCATGCCAGTGGCCAAGCAGCTGGAGCTGGAGGAGTATGGCGGCTACATCCTGTCTTTCAACGGCGGGCGGATCATCAATGCTCAGACCGGCGAGGTGATTTATCAAAAGACGCTGCCGGCTGATATGCCCGCTCTTTTATACGATATGTCCCGGGAATACAAGACCAATATTATGACCTATCTGGAGGAAACGGTCATCACCCCCAAAAAGGACGACCAATATGTGGAACTGGAATCCCGCATCAACAAGATGGAAGTGCGGGAAGTAGAGGATTTTAAGAGCTTTGTCAACTTTCCGGTGACCAAATGCCTGATGGTCGAGGACGGGGAGTATCTGGCCGAGGTGGAAAAGAAGGTCAAGGCCCGGCTGGGAGACATGTTGAGCGTACTGCGGTCGGAGCCGTTCTTTTTGGAAATCATGCCGAAAAACATTGATAAAGCCTATTCGCTGGGCAAGCTGCTGGAGCATTTGGGAATGGAGCGCGAGCAGATGATTGCCTGCGGCGACGGCTTTAACGACCGGTCGATGATTGAATTTGCAGGCCTGGGCGTGGCGATGGCCAACGCGCAGGAGCCGGTCAAGGCGGCTGCCGACCATGTGACCGTATCCAACGACGAGGACGGTGTAGCGGTGGTTGTGGAACAGTTTATCCTGGGAGAATAGAGGTGCGGTGATGAAGGAAAAAAAGCTGGTCGTATTCGACATGGACGGCACCCTCAACCGCATTGAGCTGTTTATCATTCCCACTTACAAAGAGGTGCTGCAAAAGTTTGCCGGCGCCCAGGCGGATGACGATACGGTGATGCGGCTGATGGGCTGTGTGGACGAGCAGATCTACCAGGGCCTTCTGCCCGGCGCGCCGATGGAGCGGTTTGATGAATTTATGGCGCTGACCGCCGAGGCGGAATACCGCAACATCGACCGGTATCACGGCGCTTTTGACGGGGTGCCGCAGATGATCCGTCAGCTGTCGGAAGCGGGATATATTCTTGCCGTGTGCACCAACGGCACCAATGGTTATGTGCGTAAAATTGCGTCCGCGCTGGGGCTGGCGCCCTATTTTACCTGGCTGCAGGGAGCGGAACCGGGCTGCACCAAATCGGATACCCTGAAGATGGTGCTGGATAAAATCCGGCCGGACAAAGCGGTGATGGTGGGGGACCGCCATCACGACATGCAGGCGGCCCGGGACAACGGGCTGCCGTTTATCGGCTGTCAATACGGCTATCTGCCCCATGAGGTGGACGGCGCAGACATTCGAGTGGCCTGCGCCGCGGATATCCCCCGGGCCGTAAAGGCATTGATCGGAGAATAGGCTGCAAAAAAGCAGGAGGAAGCTGCATGGCGGCATATCGAATCGTAAAGCTGGACGATTCCTGGAAAGGGAGAACACGGCAGTTTCGGTACCGGACCGATTCCTATCTGGATGTCCAGATTGTAGAGGAACGGGGCGTGAGCCGGATAGAATTTCGCAAAAAGATGTTTGACGCCCCGGTGGAGAAAGAACTGGAAGTCTCTTGGATGAAAGATCACATGGCGGCGCCGATGCTGTTTGCCGCGGTGGATGACGAGGAGCAAATTGCAGGCTATCTGGAACTGAATCCGGAGAGATGGAACAACCGGATGCGGGTGGCCAACCTGTTCGTAGAGGAACCGTTTCGGAGAACGGGAGCCGGCACCGTTTTGATGAGATATGCCGTCAGCGTGGCGGAAAAGGCCGGGGCCCGGATGCTGGTGCTGGAAACCCAGAGCTGCAACATGCCGGCGATTGGTTTTTATCTGTCCCAGGGTTTTGCCATCGGCGGGCTGGATCTGTTCCACTATTCCAATGAGGATTTGGAAAGACATGAAGTGAGGATTGAAATGATGCGGATGCTGGAAAGCATCAACGCGCCGTGATAAAGTCGGTTTGCTGTGTGAAAGGAAACCGGCCCTGCACCGCTTTCAACAAAAAAGGCGGCTTTGTGGGACGGTAGAATAGGAGAGGACAATGGAAAATCAACGCAGAATAGACTGTCACACCCACATTGTAAACCAGAAAATTAAAGACGCTTATTATCAAAACCCCGGAGGATACGCCATCATCATGGAGTTTCTGCCTCAGTTTGCCAACGCGCAGATGCCGGATGAATCCTGGCAGATAGCCGCGGCGGATGAGCGGTTGTTTTTATCCCCTAGTATCGATATTCACAAGGAAATTTTGCCCCAGCTGTCGGCAATCGAAGAAAAGATGCTGGCGCGGCCGGAGTGCAAGGTGGTAGGCCTAAAGATTTTTTTAACCTATCAAAAGGGCCGGGCGGACGATGAAAAAATGATGTGCATTTATGATTTTGCCCGCCGGTATGGCCTGTCGGTCACCTATCATACCGGGCTGCCTTCGCTGCATCTGCCCACGGATGACGATATGGAGGGTTCCAACGCGAAATATGTGCGCAACGTGGCGCTTGCCTATCCGGATGTCAACTTTATCGTTGCCCATCTGGACGACCCGCGCTTTGACGAGTGCGTTCAGGCAATGCACGGCGTTCCCAACCTGTATAGCGACTTCAGCGGAACCTTTGAGCCGGGAGCCAGCGCCATGGAGGATGTGGAAGCTACCATTTCGGCCTATGACCACGCGATCCACCAGTATCCCGACGCTTACCGGCAGATCCTTTACGGAACGGATTTCTGCCCGCCGATTGCGCTGTCCGCTTTCGGCGAGTACGATGAAACCATCCGACAGATTTTTACTCCGGACCAATTTGAGGACATTTACTGGAACAACCCACTGCGGGCGTTTCCAAAGCTTGCCGGGATTCTTCGTGAGAAAGGAATTATAAAATAAAATGAATCAAAAAACGAACTTTGAAAAATGCAAAAGCTTTTTGAAATCCTTTACCCCGTATCAGATCGGCTATCTGGCGACCGTGCTGGTGCTTGCCATGGTATTTACGATCTTTTTCCCCGAGATGATGCTGGAAAGCACAGGTGGTACCTTTTTAATCGCCTGCTCGGTGATTAACGTCATCGCCAACCCGGTCTGCGAATTGCTGATTGCCAAGCAGAGCAAATGGAATTTTATCGTGGACCTGGTTTTCATCGAGGGAACCTATGTGGCGCTGGCCCTGGCGCTGGGATGGTATACCCTGGCCATGACCTGCATCTTTTTCTGGATTCCCATTGACATCATCAGCTTTATCCGCTGGAGCAAATATCCTGACGCCCAGGACGAAAATCTCACGCAGGTAAAATCTTTGGGCTGGAAAAAAGGAATTTTGGTGATGGCAGGAGTGGTTGTTTTCAGCCTTGTAGCCGGTTCCATTACCATGAATATTCCCGGCGCCGAATCCTCCTACCTGGAGGCGTTTGCTTCCGCTATGGGTATGGTAAACGGCGTTTTGCTGCTGATGCGGTACAGCGAGCAGTGGTACGCGTGGTTTATCACCACTGCGCTGTATATTATCATGGACATTTCCGCCGGCGCTTACGGCTTGTTGATTGACGAGTTCGCCATGCTGGTCAACACCATTTACGGAACCGTCAGATGGTTTTTGTATGTGAGAAGAGAAAAAAGCATGAAAGCGGCCTTTTCTGCCAAAAAAGGAGAAGCCGAACCGGTATAAATCCGGGATTTTCTGCAAAGAAAGGCCCCGAAAGAGATGCGTTCTCTTTCGGGGCCTTTTTACGGCCTTTTCGCCGCAATCAGCCTTTCTTGCGTCCCTCGGCAAAAGAGACATGGCAGCCAAAGGGGGAAAAGCGCAGTCCGGTGACCGAAGGCGCAGTAACGTAGTAGGAAGTTTCGTAAAAAAGCGGCAGGACGACGCCGTTTTGCGTCAGCAGCCGTTCGGCGGAGCGGTAGGACGAAAGAACACCGGAGGCGGTGGAGGCGTTTTTGGCCCCATTCATGTAGCCGACCATCTGATCGTTCTGCCACCCGGTGAGGGATTCCCCGCCGTAAAGCTGGGATAGCACCGCTTCCGGACTGTCATAAGACGCCTTGACCGGACAAAGGGCCAAGTCATAATCGCGGCTGGCAATGCGGGAATCCAGTTCAGACGGTTCCAGCGGTTCGATGTTGATGAACACGCCCAGCGCATCCCGCAACTGGCGCTGCAGCTGGCTGAGCAGCAGGGGGATTCCATCGGAATCAGGACAGATGAGGGTCAGCGAAGGGGACGCGTCCGCCGCCAGCTCCCGCAGGCCGATTTGAAACAGTTCGGCGGCCGTATACGGCAATTCGTCCAGCTCGTCGGAATCGCCTGCCTGCTCCCGATAAGAAGCGCCGCCCAGCGTTACGGCTGGGGGGACCGGAACGCTGGCGATTTGCTGGTTTTGCGCCAGATAACCGGAAAGGTCCTCCCGGTCCACTCCGGCGGCCAGCGCCTGGCGGATGGAGAGATTGGCAAGAGCCGGATTTTCCAGGTTGGGCAGGATGGCCCAAAGAATATTGGAAAACTGCACCGCCCCATACGTTTCGTCCAGCGTTTCCAGCTCGGCGAAGGAAACGGCCGCCGCGTCCACAGCGCCGCCGGTCAGGCGGGACAGGTCGTTTTCCTCCCGAATATACAGCCGGAAAGCAGAGGGAATGACCGAATCCCGCGCATGATAATTGGTGTTTTTCCGCATGTGAATATACTCGCCTTCCGGCCAGCTGTAAATGAAAAACGGGCCGTTAAAGAGCATGAATTCGTCTGACACGCCGTATTTCCCCCGGGCAGCCCGGAAAAAATCCTCGTTGCAGGGCAGCGCGGCGGGAGTGGTCAGCAGCGAGAGGAAAGACGGGTTTAAATGTTCCAGAGAAAAGACCAGCGTATCGTCATCCTGGGCGGTAACGCCGATATCCTGGACACTGCCCTCGCCGGACAGGGCTGCGGATGATCCGCGGATGCAGGTGAAATTGACAGCGGCAGGAGACTGCGTCTGCGGGTCGAACAGGCGCTGAAAGGCAAACTGAAAATCGTAAGCGGTAACCGGCGTTTTCCCGTCGGACCAGAGCATATCTTTGCGCAGAAAAAAGGTATAGGTCAGCCCGTCGGCCGAAACGGCGTAGCTTTCGGCGGCAGCCTCGGTCGGAGTCTGGTTTTCATCCATTTTGAGAAGGCCCTCCATCGTATTGAGCAAAATCAGATACTGCTCGTCGGAGGAGGCGGTCTGCGGATCAATGGTGGACGGCTCGGAAAGAATATCCAGCCGGAACACCTGGCCGGCGGTTTTATCCGAGCAGCCGCCCAAAAGGGACGCAAGCAGCAAAAGCACCGCCAACAGGCGGCAAAAGCGTTTCGTCATTCCGGCTTCCTCCTTTCCCGTTTCCATTCTTCTCCGATAAAACGAGTGCCGGAGAGAAAAACCGTCAGCACCCGCAAAATTTAAGTTCATTATATCGAATTTGGCAAAGAAAAAAAGGCGAAGGGTGAAAAGTTCGCAATTTTTTCATATTTCCAATCCAAAAGCTGCCAAAACGCAGAAAAAAGGGGCGCTTTGGCGTTTTTGACAATGGGGTGGTTCATTGTGCGGCGAGAAGAAAAAGCCCATACAGCACCGGCTGGTGGACCAGGTAAATCACAAAGCTGTGCCGCCCCAAAAAGGCCAGCGGCCGGCAGCGGGAACGCAGCAGCGCCGGACGGTCTCCCCGGCCAACCAGAATCCGCCCCAGCAGGCTGCCGCAAAAGAACAGGAAAATCCAGGGCAGCAGCGGGTAATAATCGCTGGAAACAAAGTTATGGGGCGGGAATCCCAAAATCGCGGTGAGAAAATTACGGTAAAGAAAGGAGGGAAGATTTGCCTGCCAAAAAAGCCCGCCGATTTTGCCCAGGCTGACCGGATAGGTGGCCCAGAACAGCAAAAAACAGCAGACGGCTCCGGGCAGCGCAGGGAACCGGTCCAGCAGAGGGCGAAAAAGAGGATACAGCAGCATGGCGCAGCCCAGAAAATGGAGCACGCCGAACCAGTCGGCCACGGTGGGAACCAGGAAAAAAGTGACGGCGGTGATGGCTAAGGCCGCAGCCAGACAGCGCAGGCCGCGCCGCCAGTTGCTGCGGGAAAGCCGGCACATACAGCCGGACAGGAGGATAAACAAGGCGCCGATGCTGTCCTGCCAGAGTGAAAGCGGAGGAGAAAACAACGGGATATCCCAGCCGGCAAAAACAACGCCGTCATATAAAAGGTGATAGGCAATCATCATCAAGATCGCGGCACCGCGAAGCTCGTCCAGAAAAGGGTAGCGCTTTGCTTTGGCTTGAATGGGATCGGCGGTGAGGCAGGCCAATCCAATTCCCTCCTTTGTGTCAAAATCCGTGCGGCATTTCCGCTGTGAGAAAGCGGCGGACAACCTTTTTTACAATACTCCACAGCAAACGATTTGTAAAGTCAAAAACACAGGCGGATCAGCAGAAAAATCAGATAAAGCGCCGGCTGATGGACAAGATAGATCCAAAGGGATTTTTGACCTGCCGCCGCAAGAAACGGGCTGTGGCGCTGGTACAGCCAGCCCGGCCCCCTGCCCAGACGCAGCCAGACCCCCACGCAGGCGCCCGCCCAAAAAAGAAACAGCCACGGAATCAGCGGGAAGTAGTCGGCGGAATAATAGCCCGGCCCGGGAAATCCCAGCG
Source organism: uncultured bacterium (assembly GCA_934875375.1). Taxonomy (GTDB): domain Bacteria; phylum Bacillota; class Clostridia; order Oscillospirales; family Ruminococcaceae; genus UBA3818. Next base: position 20,408 of record CAKXHL010000002.1, on the reverse strand, counting down.
CCGCGGTAAAGGCGTTTTGAAACAGACAGCGGGGAAGCTGTATTTGCATGGGAGCGAAGCCCAGCCGTCCGCTGGGGACCGAAAAACAAAAGAAAAAAAGAAACAAGCCCGCACCGGCGCCGAAAGCGGGGGGAATCCGGTCCAGCAGCGGTTGTAAAAAGGCAAAAAGCAGCATGGCGCAGCCCAGCAGGTGCAAAATGCCAAAACGGATCCGCTGGGCGGGGATCAGAAAAGCGGTGATGGCGGACAGCCCTGCCGCCGGTAAAAGGCACCGTGCGCCCCGGCGCAGATTGCTGCGGGAAAACCGGCAGGCGCAGCCGGAAATCAGCACAAAAACGCCGACGAAAAAAGTGCGGATGATCCCGAACCACCCAGCCGAAAGAAAATCCAGCGGCCACCCGAGCAGAAAAGCCGCGTCGTATGCGCCGTGATGCAGCACCATCAGCAGAATGGAAAGTCCTCTGGCCTCATCTAAAAACCATACGCGCTGCCGGCTGTTCAAATCGTCATCCCTCATTTCTTCGCTCTAAACCAGAGTGTTCCCCCATGCCGCAGGTTCCATGCGGCAAACGGGAAGAATCGGGTGCCTTTTGAAAAAAAGACGGCGAAATCCTTCGCCGGGAGGAACACAGGTTCGTTTTTTTGACTTTTTTCGGTTGTGAAACCCATTTGTTTTTGATATAATAAATCTGTATGCGGGATAGAGGTTCCTTTCCAGGGCACAATAATGGAAAAAGTGCCTGAAAGGAGAAGCTATGCCAGAAGAAAAAGACCCGAAGGAACAAGAAGAACAGCAAAGACAGATCATGCAAAGCGGTTCGGTGACCACCGAAACCCACGGCAAGCACGTCATTCACTGCCTGACGATTATCGGCCAGATTGAAGGGCATTATATTTTGCCGGCCCAGAATAAAACAACCAAATATGAGCATGTGATCCCGCAGCTGGTGGCCATTGAACAGGACCCGGAAATCGAAGGCCTGATCGTGATTCTCAACACGGTGGGCGGCGATGTGGAGGCGGGGCTTGCCATTGCGGAGCTGATTTCCACCATGGAAACGCCGGTGGTATCGCTGGTTTTGGGCGGCGGCCACTCCATTGGCGTACCGCTGGCCTGCAGCGCCAAGTATTCCTTTATCGCCCCGTCAGCCACCATGACCATCCATCCGGTGCGGATGAGCGGGCTGGTGCTGGGGGTGCCCCAGACCCTGTCTTATTTTGACAAAATGCAGGAGCGGATTGTCCGCTTTGTCACCGAAAATTCCGGCGTGGGCGCCCAGCGCTTTCGGCAGCTGATGATGAACACCGGCGAGCTGGTGATGGATGTGGGCACGGTGCTCGACGGCGAACAGGCGGTGGAAGAAGGGCTGATCGACGAGCTGGGCGGGCTTGCGCAGGCGGTGGGGAAACTGACCGAACTGATCGAAGCCCGGATTCCGGCGCAAAAGAAGGGGGAATAGGCTTGGTCATCCATTCGATTATCGACCCGATGGAGATGATGGAAAGGCAAAATGACCCCGGTGTTTGGCAGCAGGTGCCGGGCGGTCTGGTTCAGGGCGTTTTGGGGGAACAGGGCCTGACGGTGGCGCGGCTGGTTTCCACCGATCCGGCGATGTACCTTGACCCGCGGTATCAGCCCGGGGCGGTATACCGTCTTGGGCAGGTGCCAAAAAAACACTGAGTTGTCCGGCCGGTTTTCCCGGCCTTTACATATAAAACGGAAAAAAACACGAGTGCACAAAAACGCGCACGACAGAATACGGAGGGGACAATATGAGTTTGTGGGACGCAATTTTGCAGGGGATTATCCAGGGGCTGACCGAATTTTTGCCGGTATCCAGCTCGGGGCATTTGTCTTTGTATCAGCATTTTACCGGCCAGTCCGGCGAGGCTGCGGGGTTGTTTTCCATCCTGCTGCATCTGGGCACGCTGGCGGCGGTCTGCATTGCTTTTTGGGATACCATTTGGGGGATGATTGTGGAGTTTTTCCGCATGATCGGGGATATCTTCAAGGGGAAATTCACCTTTCGGACCACAGATCCAAACCGCCGGATGATTTTTATGATCGTGGTGGCGCTGCTGCCGCTGCTGGTATTTTTCTTTTTGCGGGACTGGTACACTTCCCTTGCCACCGATGATGACATTCTGGTAGAGGGATTGTGCTTTTTGGGCACGGCTGGGCTTTTGTATATGGCCGACCATTTGGTGCCCGGTAAGAAAACCGCTTCCAACATGCGGGTGCGGGACGCGCTTTTGGTCGGCACCATGCAGGGCATTGCGCCGCTGCCCGGCCTGTCCCGGTCCGGTTCCACCATTTCGGCAGGTATTTTTGCGGGGCTTAACCGGGAATTTGCAGTGGCCTTTTCCTTTATCCTGGGGATTCCCGCTGTGCTGGGGGCAAATATTTTCGAAGTGAAGGACGCTTTGGCGCAGGGAACGCAAATGGAGCTTTTGCCGATGCTGACCGGCATGGTAGTAGCGGCAGTGGTAGGCTTTTTGGCCATCAAGCTGGTGCGCTGGCTGGCCCGGTCCGGAAATTTCAAGGTGTTTACCTGGTATACGGCGATTTTAGGCACGGTGACGGTGGTGATCGGCGTGGTGGAAAAATTTGTCCACTGAATTTAGAAGAAAAACAGGAATTTTAGGGGGCGGCATCCGTGGCGGAACAGAAAAAGAGAACGGCGGCAAAAAAGAAAACAACTGCCGCTAAAAAAAGCACCGGACGGCAGACAGCGGCGCAAAAGCGCCTTGCTGAGGAGCAGGCCCGTTCCCGCAGGCAGCTGTGGGCGGTGATATTGTTCGCCGTGGGCATTTTTTTCCTGGCGGTGTCGCTGATCCCCGGCCAGGGGTTCTGGAATTGGCTGCACACGTTTTGTTTTGGGCTGTTTGGCTGGTGCGCCTATCTCATCGCTCCGGCTCTGATCTATATTGCGGTTATGGCCGCCATGGACAAGCCCATGGGTGCACTGGGGCACAAGGTCTGGCAGACCTTTGTGCTGGTGGCGCTGATTTGCGGCGCTGCCCAGATCTTTGCCAAAACGCCCATTGAAGGCGAAAATTTTGTGGAGAAAGCCGCTTATCTGTATGAAAGCGGCACCAAGCTCAAGGGAGGCGGACTGGCGGCCGGGCTGATCGGCATTCCGCTTCTCTCCTTTGGAAAGACGCCGGCTGCAGTGACGGTTTTTCTTTTGATTTTTACCTTTTTGATGCTGATTACCGGTGCAACGCTGCTGGATTTGATCCGTTCGGCCTATAAGCCGGTTCAAAAAATCGGGGAAACCTATGTGGAGCGGGTGGAGGAACGCCGCCGCCCACAGTTTAACATCGACGTGCCGCTGGACGAAGATCCGCTGCCTGCCCATCCGGTTCGGGTGGAGGAGCAGTCGGAGCAGTCTCGGGAAACGGTGAAAAAAGCAAAGGAAAAGCTGATCCAGGCCGCGGCGGGGCCGCAGGCGGGATCGGATTTTGCCCCGGCGGCTGATGAGAAAAAGCCGGAGAAAAAAGCAGCGAAGGAACCGCCGCTGCTGGACGATCTGGTGGGGAAAATTACGAAAAGCATCATGGCCCCGGCCCAGCCCCAGGCGGATCTGCCGGCGGCCCCAACGGGCTGCCCGGCAGCGGAGAAGACGGCGGATGAAGGGCAGATCGCCGCAGAAGAATCTGCAGCGGAAACCGGCGCCGACGAAAAAATCGCCGGGGAACTGGATGCGGCAAAGCAGCTGCAATCCACGGAAAGTTACATATTCCCCCCGGTGTATCTGTTAAAAGAAGGCGAACAGCCCGACGGACAGGATTTAAGCGAGGAGCTGAAGGCCAATGCTCAGCTGCTGGTGGACGCGCTGGCCAGCTTTGGCGTACAGACCCGCATCATCGATATTGCAAGAGGGCCTGCGGTCACCCGGTATGAGCTGCAGCCTTCAGCGGGGGTCAAAATCAGCAAGATCACCAATCTGGCCGACGATATTGCTTTGAACCTGGCCACCAGCGGCGTGCGCATTGAAGCGCCGATTCCCAACAAGGCGGCGGTGGGCATTGAGGTGCCCAACCGGCAGACCAGCGTAGTGCCCATCCGGGATATTATTGATTCCCAGGCGTTTCGCGAGGCGAAAAGCAAGGTGACCATGTGTTTGGGCAAGGACATTGGCGGCAGCGTATGCGTGGCGGATATTTCCAAAATGCCCCATATGCTCATCGCCGGCGCCACCGGCTCCGGTAAATCGGTTTGTATCAACTCCATTATTATGAGCATTCTTTTTAAAGCTTCTCCGGAAGAGGTCCGCCTTTTGATGGTGGACCCCAAGGTGGTGGAGCTGGGCGTTTACAACGGCATTCCCCATCTGCTGGTGCCGGTGGTCACCGATCCGCGCAAGGCGGCAGGCGCGCTAAACTGGGCGGTGAGCGAGATGCTCGGCCGCTACAAGCTGTTTGCGGATAACAGCGTCCGCGACATCAACGGCTACAACCGCCTGGCCGAAGAGCGGCCGGAGCGCAATCTGGCCAAAATGCCGCAGATCGTCATTATCATCGACGAGCTGGCGGATTTGATGATCGCCGCGCAAAATGAGGTGGAGGACGCCATCTGCCGTCTGGCCCAGATGGCCCGTGCCGCAGGCATGCACCTGGTCATTGCGACCCAGCGCCCATCGGTAGACGTTATCACCGGCGTGATTAAGGCGAACATTCCCAGCCGAATCGCTTTTGCAGTGTCCTCCCAGGTGGATTCCCGGACGATTTTGGACTCCGGCGGCGCGGAAAAGCTGCTGGGCAAGGGCGATATGCTGTTTTTCCCAGTGGGCGCGGCCAAGCCCATCCGTATTCAGGGCTGCTTTGTCAGTGACAAAGAGGTGGAAAAGGTGGTGGCCTTCATCAAAGGCTCCCAGACTGCCGAATACGACGACCAGATTCTGGAGGAGATTGAGCGGCAGGCCGAAGCGACGGGCAAATCTGCCGGCAGCGGCTCCGGCGGGGGTGGGTTCGATGCAGATGACGAAATGCTCCCGGCCGCCATCGAATGCGTGGTGGAAACCGGGCAGGCGTCGACCTCGCTTTTGCAGCGCAAGCTCAAGCTGGGCTACGCCAGGGCGGCGCGGATCATCGACGAGATGGAGTCCCGCGGGATTGTCGGCCCCTTTGAGGGCAGCAAGCCGCGGCAGGTGTTGATTTCCCGCCAGCAGTGGATTGAGATGAAGATGCAGGCAGACGGTACGGCGCCCCAGAAAGAGGAATAGGCGCCGGAACGAAGCCTTTTTACACGCAGCACCCAGCAAACAGCGCCGCTTTTGACCGGACAAGCCAAAAGCGGCGTTTTGTTCCCGGCCGGGTGCCGGCAGGAAGGAAAAATTATGAATCCGTTTTTACCCATCAGCAAAGAAGATATGAAAGAGCGGGGCTGGGATCAGCTGGATTTTGTGCTGGTTTCGGCAGATGCGTATGTGGATCATCCCAGCTTTGGGGCGGCGATCATCGCCCGGGTGCTGGAATCCCAGGGGTTTAGGGTCGGCGTATTGGCCCAGCCGGACTGGCGGCGGGAGGAAAGCTTTCTGGCGCTGGGAAAGCCCCGGCTGGCTTTCCTGGTGTCCGGCGGCAACATTGATTCGATGGTGGCTCACTACACAGCTGCCAAACGGCGCCGCAGCGAAGATGAATACAGTCCCGGCGGCAAAGCAGGGTACCGTCCCGACCGGCCTACGATCGTCTATACCCGGCAGTTAAAAAAGCTGTTTCCCTCGGTTCCAGTGATCATCGGCGGACTGGAGGCTTCTTTGCGCCGGTTTGCCCACTACGACTACTGGGACGACGCAGTTCGCCCGTCGGTGCTGGCCGACGCGGGGGCGGATCTTTTGTCCTACGGGATGGGGGAAAACCAGACCATCCAGATCGCCCGGCGGCTGGCGGCGGGCGAACCGGTTTCAGCCCTGACCGACATCCGGGGGACCTGCTATTTGTCCGACACGGCGCCGGCCATCCCGGGGGCTATATCCTGCGCGTCGTTTGAAAAGGTAGCGCAGGATAAGGAAGCCTATGCCCGGGCGTTCAAAATCCAGTATGAAGAGCATGACGCGGTTTACGGCAAGGCTGTCATCCAAAAACACGGCGAGCGCTATCTGGTGCAGAACCCGCCCATGCCGCCGCTGACCCAAAAGGAATTAGACTGGGTGTGGTCGCTGCCCTTTGCCCGTTACTATCACCCTTCGTATGAAGAAAAAGGCGGCATACCCGCCATTCAGGAAGTAGAATTTTCCATCATGCACAACCGGGGATGTTTCGGCGCGTGCAACTTCTGCTCCATTGCCACCCATCAGGGCAGGCAGGTGACCTGCCGCAGCGAAGAATCGGTGCTGGCCGAGGCGGTGGCCATGACGAAAAACCCCCGCTTCAAAGGCTATATCCACGATGTCGGCGGGCCGACGGCGAATTTCAGGAATCCTTCCTGCGCCCGCCAGCTGGAGTATGGGCTGTGCCGCGGCAGAAAGTGTCTGGCGCCCTCCCCCTGCAAGAATCTGGAGGCGGATCACACCGAGTATCTGGCGCTATTGCGCCGCCTGCGGGCGCTGCCAGGGGTCAAGCGGGTGTTCATCCGTTCCGGCATCCGGTTCGATTATCTGCTGGAGGACAAGGACGAGTCCTTTTTCAAGGAACTGGTGGAGCACCATGTCAGCGGGCAGCTGAAGGTGGCGCCGGAGCACTGCTCTGCGGCGGTGCTCGACCGGATGGGGAAACCCCATATCGAAACGTTTAACCGCTTTGTCAAGCGGTTTTACCAGCTGACAGAAAAAGCGGGAAAGGAACAGTACCTGGTTCCGTATTTGATGTCGTCCCATCCGGGCTCGACCCTCAAAGACGCGGTGCAGCTGGCGGTATACCTGAAGAAAAACCGAATCCGCCCGGAGCAGGTGCAGGACTTTTATCCCACGCCGGGAACGGTATCCACCTGTATGTTTTACACCGGCATTGACCCTCTTAGCGGCAAGCAGGTTTTTGTTCCCAAAGATCCGAAAGAAAAGGCGATGCAGCGGGCACTTTTGCAGTACTACCGGCCGGAAATGCGGCCGCAGGTGATCGAGGCGCTGAAGCGGGCAGGCCGGGAGGATCTGATTGGAACCGGGCCGGATTGTCTGGTGCCGCCGCAGCGGGAAGCGTCTGCCGGCGGGGGCCGCAGACTCCAGGAGCCCCGGCGCGGAAAGAATGATGAAAGGCGTGGCAATGTGAAATCGGGAAGGGAAAACGCGCCGGCCGGCAAAGGAAAGACAAGGGGGAAACGAGCAAGATGAGCAAAAGAAAAACCAATCTTCGTGCGCTGCAAAAGCTGATCGACCGGACGCCCGCCTGGCTTTTTTTAACCGTGGCGGCGCTGGTAATGGTGTTTTTTACGCTGATGACCATGAGCGAAATGGAATGGCTGCCGTTTGAAATGCCCGGTTGGAGCGATCTGCTGGGCATGAGCGAGCCTTACGAGCCGGTTGCCAAACCGGAGGGAGAACAGGTAGCCGCCGTTCACATCATCGACGTAGGGCAGGGGGACAGCATCCTGATCCAGACCGGGGAAAAAGCGGTATTGATTGACGCGGGCGAACGGGACCAGGGACAGACGGTCTGCGATTATCTAAAATCCGCCGGGGTGGAAAAGCTGGATCTGGTGATTGCAACCCATCCGCATTCCGATCACATCGGCGGCATGCCGGACGTATTGTCCCGGTTCGGGGCGGACGAGATTTTAATGCCCCAAATGGCCGAGGACATGGTGCCCACCACATCGGTATTCAACCGCCTGCTGGATGCGGTGGAAACGCAGGGTATCCCGGTCACGGCGGCGCAGCCCGGCTTGGCATACGATTTGGGCAGCGGCGCAAAGCTGACGGTGCTGGCCCCGCTGCAGGATTATGATGATCTGAACAATTACTCGGTGGTGTGCCGCCTGGATTGCGGGGAAACCTCCTTTTTGTTTACGGGCGACGCGGAAAAACAGGTAGAGCAGGATTTGATCAGCGAGGGGACCCAGCTGCAGGCGGATGTGCTCAAAGCCGGGCATCACGGCAGCAACACCTCGTCGTGCGATGTGTTTTTAAACGCGGTGTCCGCGAAGATCGCCGCCGTTTCCTGCGGGCAGGACAACGACTACGGCCATCCGCATAAAGAGGTGCTGTCCCGCCTGTCCGAGCGCGGTACCGCCGTTTACCGCACGGATTTACAGGGCAGCGTTGTCTTTACGACCGATGGAAAAGAGATTGCGGCGCATACTGAAAGGGGAGCGGTAGAATGAGCGGTTGGAGCATCGACCGAATCGAAGAAGGCTGGGCTGTTTGTGAAGGCCCGGATGGTGAGATGATCCGGCTGGAGGTATCCCGGCTCCCGGCTGGCGTGCGGGAAGGGGACTGCCTGTTTTTAGACGGTGATGGCCGCTGGCAGGTGGACGAGCAGCTGACCCGGCAGCGGCGGGAAGAAACGGCAAAACGCCTGCGGGCGCTGTTTGGAAAAAGCGGTTCGGCAAAGCGGTCGGACCGATAAAGAACGCCGATGGCAGGCCAGGTTTCGACTGGAGATAAAAGAATAAAAAAATACCGCCTGTTTTTTAACAGGCGGTATTTTTGCGCTTTACATCATGGTCAGGCCGTTGATAATCAGGCGAAAGCGGGATTCAAAGAAATCCGCCGCACGTTTGCACAGGATCATCCGGCCTAGAAAAATTTCAAAATAATCCATTACGGGACAAAGTGCTGTATCTATGGTCAGGTCCAATGTCATGGATTTTTCAGCAGCGTCCAGCGAAAAAGCAGAGTGTTCTACCGAGTAGTTGACCCGGTCGTGAATATCAAACGAGGAGATATTGCGGTTGCGGACCCGGGAACGGCGGACGTCGGTTTTGTCCGCCAGAATCAGCGCGGCAGCCACAGCGCTGACCGGAACGGCTGAGGACTCGTCGTGATTGCCGATTGCAGCGATGATTTTGGCGACTTCCTCCGGAGGCATCCCCATCGAAGTGAGAATATGAAAAGCCATCAGGGCGCCGCTTTGGGCATGATCCACCCGATTGATGCAGTTCCCGATATCATGCAGAAATCCGGCGATTTGCGCCAGCTCCACTTCCCGCTGCGGGTAGCCGAAATCCCCCAGAATTTTCGCCGCAATTTTGGCGGCGCGGGTCACGTGGGGAAAGGAATGCTCGGTGTATCCGTAAGCCTTCAGAGCAATATCTGCCTGGCGGATATAAGTGGCCACCGTCGAATCGTTTTTAATCTGTTCAAAAGTAATATATGCCATATTGCGCCCCTCTTTTTTCTTCTTTTCTTAGTATACGCCATCCGGACAGGTTTGAACAGCATTTGCAGGTAAAAGGAAAGTAAAAGAATCATTTTTTCCGAAACCGGAATAATGCTTGACAAACCTCATAAAATATTGTATAGTAATAAAGCAATCTTGATTGCGCAAATATCGCGGAGTGGAGCAGTTCGGTAGCTCGTCGGGCTCATAACCCGAAGGTCGTAGGTTCAAATCCTGCCTCCGCAACCATAAGTCCAACGTAATTTTGATAGAATTACGTTGGACTTTTTCTATGCCCGAAAAGCGCTTAAAATAAGGCTTTCCGGCTATTTCGGCGCATAAGCGAACCCCGCTGCAGAGCAATTCTGCGGCGGGGTTTTGTGCGTTTTATGGGGATTGCGGCTTTCTGCTCTGCCGCAATCGTTAAACAGCCGAGTAATCGTTGAACTACTGGGGGTATTCGTTAAACAGCCGAGTTCTGATAACACCCCTTATGAGAAAATCGGCGATGAAGTGCGATCGCTGCCGGATGAGGTTACAGTTTGACATCCCCGATTCGTGGGAATGGGTGCGACTTGTTAAGATCTGCGAGTATATCCGACGTGAAATGGCACAAAAGTATTCTCCGATTAAAAAGTACCCCGTTGTCTCCCAGAAGTGCAATCAACGAAACGATTCTTTAAAAACAGTGATTTTAAGTCGGATAGCGAATATCCCCGGTGGTCAATGACCGTCCGGGGATATCGCAAATATATAGACTTTCTGAGGATTGTCACTTGGTCACAACCAGTTTGCCGTCCTCCACAGTCAGTTTGGCGGTATCGCCGGTATCGAGCGTGCCATCCAGCATTTTCTCCGCCACGGCGTCCTCCACCTTGCTCTGAATGGCTCTACGCAACGGACGGGCACCGTATTTCGGATCGAACCCTTCTCTGGCAAGCTCTTTCACAGCTTCTTCGGTTGCATCCAAATGAATATCCATGGACTCCATACGGTTTTCCACGGTCTTGAGCATCCGACGGGCAACCTCTTCGATATCCTGCTCGTTAAGAGCGCGGAACACGATAATGTCATCAATACGGTTCAGAAACTCGGGGCGGAAAGTACGGCGCAGCTCTTCCATAACGGTTTCCTTGGCCTGTTCGTATGCCTTATCGGCATCCTTCTCGGCCTCTTTATCACCGGCTTTGAAATCCAACTTGGATCCGGCATCGGTCAATGCCTTGGCACCGATGTTGCTTGTCATAACGATGACAGTGTTCTTGAAGTCCACGGTGCGACCCTGAGAATCGGTGATACGGCCATCGTCCAGAATCTGGAGCATGATGTTCCAAACATCCTCGTGCGCTTTTTCGATTTCATCGAACAGTACAACGGAATAGGGCTTACGGCGCACCTTTTCCGTCAGCTGACCGCCCTCATCGTGACCCACATATCCGGGAGGCGAACCAACCAGACGGGACACCGTGTGGCGCTCCATATATTCGGACATATCGATTCGGATCATAGCGTTTTCATCGCCGAACATGGCTTCCGCCAAGGACTTACACAGCTCCGTTTTACCAACGCCGGTAGGACCGAGGAACAAGAAGCTGCCGATAGGACGCTTAGGATCCTTCAAGCCGACACGGCCGCGGCGAATGGCACGGGCAACAGCCTTTACAGCCTCGTCCTGACCCACGACCCGTTTATGGAGAATATCTTCCATATGCAATAGGCGCTGACCTTCGTCCTCGGTAAGGCGAGTAACAGGCACGCCGGTCCAATCGGAAACAACAGCAGCAATATCCTCTTCGCTCACATCACGGTGCTCTTGATTGCTCTTACGGTGCTTGTTACGCTCGGTCTCCAGCTGTTTCTTATAGTCCTTTTCTGTATCCCGAAGTTTGGCAGCCTTCTCAAAGTCCTGTGCGGCAATGGCTGCTTCCTTATCTGCGGCAAGGGCGTTGAGCTTTTCTTCAAGGCTCGTAAGCTCTTCGGAAGGCTCTTCTTCCTCTAACTCCACACGGCTGGCAGCTTCGTCCATCAAATCGATGGCTTTGTCCGGCAGGAATCTGTCATTGATATATCGAGATGATAATTCCACCGCAGCCTTCAATGCTTCGTCAGTAATATGCAGACCGTGGTGCTGCTCATATTTTTCCCTAAGACCTTTCAATATTTCCAATGCAGCCTCTTGACTCGGCTCACCTACGGTGACCGGCTGGAAACGACGTTCCAGTGCGGCATCCTTTTCGATGTACTTGCGGTACTCATTCAAGGTTGTGGCACCAATAACTTGGATTTCACCACGGCTGAGCGCAGGCTTCAAAATATTGGCGGCATCAACGGCACCCTCGGCTGAGCCTGTACCGACAAGGGTATGCAGCTCGTCGATGAAAAGGATGATGTTGCCGTCTTTTTTAGCCTCCTGCATGACCTTCTTAATACGGTCTTCAAACTCGCCGCGGTATTTAGCTCCGGCTACCATACCGGTAAGATCCAAAGACAGCAGTTTTTTGTCCAGCAGCTTTTCAGGAACCTTACCTGTGACAATCTTATGAGCCAATCCTTCGGCAATGGCAGTTTTGCCGACGCCGGGTTCACCGATAAGACAGGGGTTATTCTTACTGCGACGAGACAGAATCTGAATTACTCGCTTGATCTCTTTATCACGGCCGATGACAGGATCCAGTTTTCCTGTTCTGGCGTCAGCCGTCAAATCGTGGGTGAACTCCGACAAAGTCTTGTTTTTGCCGCCTTCTTCACTGTTTTCGGTACCCGAGGTGCTGCCGCCGCTTTGAGCGTGGGGTGCAACGCTGACTTTTTCCATCAATGCCGTATACAGCTGACGGGCATCCACACCGGCAGACCTAAGAATACGGACTGCCATATTGTTGCCCTCACGAAGAATGCCTGCGAGCAAATGCTCTGTGCCGATATAGGCATAGCCGCCGCGGATGGCATCCTCCATAGCAATCTGTAATACATGTTTCGTTCTGGGACTAAGATCCTGTGCAGACCCGCCGTTGTCCGAAGGACGGGAACCGGCGGTTTTGCGAATCATTTCCGTCAGCAGGTCATCCGTCAGACCTGCCTCTGTCAATACCGTATGGGCAAGTCCTTCGTCCTCGCGCATCAAGCCCAGTAACAGGTGTTCCGTACCCATATAACCGTGACCTAATTCGCCTGCGGCCTCCTGAGCCAGTTGCAAGGCTTCTTCCGCAGTGGGAGTGAATTTATTTTCATCCATAATGCAATACCTCTCTTTTTATCGTGAAGTGTATCTTTCTCTTAAATACACGCTTTAATTGCGATTTTTATCATCTTTTTTGGACGCTTCGGCTTCCTTATGAGCCTCCTCCAACTCGTAAATTTCATCACGCAGCTGAGCGGCGCGTTCAAAATCTTCTTTATGAATCGCTTTCTTTTGAGCCTGCTTTAAGGCGTTCATCTGACGCAGATAGGAAAAACGGCTCTGCTCCTCACCGCTCATCAGGTCATCCTTCTTTTCCTCACGAATTTCCTGCACCGGAGCTGCGCCGATGGCAGGCATATCGTCGAAGAAATCATCAAAAGGACTATCCAGCATCCGCCCCATTAGTGACGGCATTGAGCCAAAGAAACTGTCCATTATGGACGGTCTCTGCTCAAAGAACCTCTGTGTATAGCCCAGCTTTTCAGCACAGGCTCGGCAAAGGTGATGCTCTTCTGTTCTGCCGTTTATGCTGCTGCGATATACAAAGTTGGCTTCATTCTTGCCACAATTTTCGCATTTCATTATTCATTCCTCCATGAGAGTGTTTAGTCTTTTTCAACTATCTATAGTTTAAGCTTTTTCACTTGTAAGCACAAGAAACCGCTGGTACAATAATTGAAAAGCGGCTTGTGTCGAATGCACAAGCCAAAGAAGGAAAAAGCAAAGAAATAAGCCTTTTACAGTAAGGAAATCCGTTTCACATGTGCTGTGCGGATGACAAACCGCCTTTTCAATGAATGCTATTCTAAGATTTTACGCAGATATTACACGACTTCGGTATCTGAATTAACATAAAGAATTTATAATATACAATGACAAAGTATCAGGATAACTTAGAATGACGAAAAGAGGGTCTCTTATGACTTACAAAACCATTGTAACCGATTATGCACTCAAGGCAAAGCAAATGGCAGACGAAATTGAAAAAGTAATCAATGAAAAAGCAAAAGATGGGTGGGAACCTGTGACCTTCTCCGTAACCAATTCCTGCGAGGCGATTATTTTATTCTGCGTGCCGGACAACACAGAACAATAAGCGGTGCGGAATTTGATCATTCAAAGGAGAGGAACCGGATTATGAAGCCTCAGAAAGACAAGAACGACAAAAAAGACACGGATATTGCCGCCGGCAGTTCCCTTGGCCTTTCCATCGGTTTGAGCCTCGGCGTTTTCTTCGGGATCGTGACGGACAACCTCGGTCTTTGTATGATGATCGGCGTTGCCGTGGGGCTGTGCGGCGGTTCGGCTGTCGGTGCATTGAAAAGCAAAAAGAAAAAGGGGCAGAAAAAAAGCGATGAAGAGAAGGAAAATGACGAAAAATAACAGCGGATTTTCAAAATATATCATGTCCCTCTTACTGTTTCTGTTGTTTGAAGCGGTAGCGGTCACGCTGTGGCTCACAAAGGACAACCTGTTCTATCTGTTGAATTTCAGTTACATAGGCTGCTGCCTCGCATTGGGCACGGCGCTGTTCACTGCCGGGAAACGCTATGCCAGGCATTTTGTGCAACTGGCAGTCGGATGCTATATGTTGCTGTATCTCGGCGTGATCTCCCGTGAAAATATGCAGATCGAGGGCTTTTGGTACTATCTGTTCCTCGGCGTTTTTGAAGCGGCGACTATCCACTATGCTGTGGCGAAAATTTTCGGTTCCCTACTTTTCGGGCGCGGCTGGTGCGGATACGCCTGCTGGACGGCAATGGTGCTGGATTTTCTTCCCTACAAGCAGCCGCAGAAACCGCGGAAAGAAAAACTCGGAATACTGCGTTATGTGATGTTTGCACTATCCTTGGCATTGGTGTCCGGGCTGTTTCTGATGAAGGCAGCAAATTTGGAGCAGATCATGTTCCGGCTGTTCCTTGCAGGAAACGTGATTTACTATATTTCGGGCATTGCTCTGGCATTTGCGTTAAAGGATAACCGGGCGTTCTGCAAATATCTGTGTCCCGTTACGGTGTTTCTCAAGCCTATGAGCTATTTTTCCGTGTTGCGTGTACACTGTGACGAAAGCAAATGCGTTCACTGCGGCAAATGCCTGCGGGTCTGCCCCATGGATGTAGAGACGGGGCTGTCCGTTGCGGAGATTTTAGCCGGAATCGTTGTCGTCGGAAAGAGTGTACCGAAACGCTAACCCCAAAAAGACACATCGCCTGCTTGTAATTTGAGTAAGGCAATGTGTCTTTCATTTTATTCAAGTGTATCCGCAAGCCCCAAGAGTCGTGTGGGCGTTGTTTTTGTCATGGTTCGTAGCTCTTCCATACTGACATTATGATCAACCATAAACTGCAGATACTGCCCCATGGATTCCTCCCAAGGCGGTGTTGCAGGATTACCGCAATCGGTGGACAGAATCGTGCTCTCTGCTCCGAGTTTCCGAATCGTTTCAAGATTACGCTCTGCATTGCTGACCCACTTGCCGTTTTTCAGCGGCTGCATAAAACAGCGTTCCAAAACGACATCGTAATCCGAAATCAGTTCCTTTTGCGTTTCAAGGCTCATATCTACCACCCAGTATTCAGGATGGGTAATTACGATTTTTTGTACACCGATATTGCGGGCGCTGTCTACCACACACCGTATCTCCTCCGGCGAAATATGACCGGTGGCAAGAACGGCGTCATACTCCTTGATAAGCGTAAAGATACGGCGCAGCTCCGGAAGCGATACACCTCGGTCATCCGTCATGCGAATACCGCCGCTTCTTCCGTGCTTTCGGCAGTCGTTTTCCGCATCCACTGTCGGCAGCCAAATGACCTTGGCACCCATTTCAAGTGCGGTCTGTACCGCTTTGGGATTCAGTCCGCCCGCTTCATAATTCAGAACCAACCCGCCGTACATGACGAATGAATTGCTGTCAAATGCCATTCGGTTATAGGCGTTGCACAGCGCCGCACGAGCCACGGTTGAGCAATGATGCCCTTTGATAACGATCGCCCTTGCTCCGGCACGAACGGCAGCAGCGGTTAATTCCAGATCGTTATAGGTGCGTCCGCAAACATCCGGTGCTGTGTGAACATGCATATCAATGACGCCGTTCAGCGAAATTTTCTCTTCCATGTTTTCGCTTCCTTATATAAAAAATCTGCCGCCTGCACAGTACAGGCGGCAGACCCAGTCACGATTATTCAATAGTAACCTTGCTGCTCGAGGTCAGCTTTTTCGGATCATGCTTCGGAACCAGAATGGTCAGAACACCGTGCTCGTATTTCGCCTTGATGTCCTCCGGCTTTACATCACCGACATAGAAGCTACGGGAGCAAGCGCCCGCATAACGCTCTTGGCGAAGGACACGACCTTTCTTGTCCTCTTCGGCCTTGTCAAGACCCTTTTCGGCACTGACGGTCAGATAACCGTCCTTGACATCTACATGGATCTCGTCCTTTTCAAAGCCGGGCAGATCTACTGCGAAACGGTAGCTTTTGGCATCGTCCGTCTCGCGGATATCGGTCTTCATCAGGTTTCTGCCATTCTTGCCGAACAGCGGATCATGACCGCCGAAGAAACCGGTACCAAAGAAATCGTCTAACATGTTTTCACCGTAAATGCTGGGTAACATAATACATTCCTCCAAATGATTTATTATCTATATTAAAGTTTTGCCGTACGGTAAGCCGTACCTAAGCATTGCTTTCAAAATTATTATCTCGTTCTCGGGATACAAGCATAGACAATAGCACTGATGCCTTCAAGCAGAAACACAAGTCCTACTGTCATACCGACAGCCGTTATGCTGACCAAAGGATCCATCATACAGATAAACCCGGCAATCATCAGAACAATACCAACGGCTAAAACCCATCCCCAGTTGTGAACGCCAAGCGCTTTCAAATCGAATGCACTGACGAACCGAGAAATACCGGAGAACAAAAGCCAAAGTGTAAACAGTAACGGTAGCGACAACATGGTAAACCACTGATTGAAAAGCAGGAACAGTGATAAAATCACCGTCAGCACACCGTCCAGTAGCAGCCAACCGGAACCGAACAGCAACCCGCTTGTTGCGGCAAACACAACGATCTCAATAATGCCCGAAACCAACATAAATATGCCGACCATCAAGCCCGCTGTTTCTACTGCAATGTCCTGATTGCACAAGCAATAGATGCCAACCACAATCAAAAGCACACCGGAAACGATATTCAGAACTCTCATTGATTTAGAAGCCATAAACATTTACACCGCCTTTTCGTTGCTCTTTCTTTGTTTTCTGCGTTTATTTTAATCTTTTGTACTTGAAATGACAATGGTACGGCAGTATAATAAAACAAAAAACACTTGTGCTTTTTGCACAAGTGGATTGGGGATGGATATGGAGCAAGCAAATTGGAAAAACGGAAGCACCGATACGCTTTTGTCGGAGTTTTTCGCGCAGGACGACCTAAAGGCGTTGGCTGCCGACGCCGGTGCATTGCTGGAATGTCCGCTGCTTGTGCTGGACGATACCTTTCATGTTACGGCACACCACAGACCGCTCGGCTTTACCGATCCGCCTTTTCAGAATGCCGTAAGGCAGGGAGAGATCACCTATGAAGCCGGAGCGATCATCAGCCAAAGCGAGGCGCTGTCTGCTGGGAAAGCAGACTATGTGAAGCTGGAGGGCAGCGATTACCGCCGCCGTTTCTCACCGCTTATCAGCTCCGGCGTGCGGCTGGGATATCTTATTTGTGTGGATATTGACGGACACTTGCAAAATATTCCGCCGGAAACCTGGAATATGGTAGAACAGATTTTGGCTAAGCAGGCTTTTATTGAAGCCAGCAGGCAGGATAAACCCTTTGAAACGGCAGAGGATATTTTAATGCATCTGTTAGACGGAGGGTTTTCCTCGGTACCGTATTTTCGTCTGCAAGCCTCCGGTACTTACCTTGCGGATTTTCATCCCACGGGCTTTGCGCTGATCGAGCTGACCGCCTATCACAACGAATATCTCGGCAAACGGCATCTGAAGGATGAACTTGGTGTTAGATTTCCGCAGTCGCATTCTTTTCTGTATCGGAGAGATGTGTTTCTGTTCTTACACGGAAACGCGGATTTCAACGGCTTTTCTGCGTTGGCGGAGGAGTTTCAATTAAAAGTAGTCATGTCTGACGGAATAAATGACCTGTTCGACTTGCCTGCCCTTTACCGCACGGCACATGAGGCTTTGATGCTGATGACGGATCGCCGCTTTCACAGCGGAAATGTCTGCACGGTGGCGCAGCTTCGCACACCGCTGCTGCTGAAAAACTTGGAGGGACGAAGCGACCTGATTGCAAAAGAGATCCGAGCGCTTGCCGCACACGACAAGGAAAAGGACACACAGTACTGCGAAACGCTTTATTACTATCTGACCTGCTGTCGTTCGCTGAAAAAGACCTGCGACGCTCTTTTTACTCATCGCAATACGGTGCTTTACCGTATTCGCAGAATAAAGGATGATTTTGCCATTCCTTTGGATGAGCCTGCCATCCACGCCGATCTGCTGCTTGGTGTGTCACTGCTCCTGTTTGAAAAAAAAGGCCCTGATTTCTTCCTGCATGCTATAAACAAAACCGAGAGAGAGGAACAATGATATGAAAGAAAACAGAAAACTGTTAAGAGAAGTATTAAAGGATATTCGCCACGATATGACCGATGAGGAAGTGCTGAATTTGCTGGCGGACAGCAAAATTTCGGTTCGTCCCGAAAGCGGAAAGGAAAAGTATACATTAGGACAGCGTGCCGCCGATACCATTGCAAAATTTGCCGGCAGCTGGGCGTTCATCTTTTCCTTTACCGGCGTGCTTGTTCTTTGGATGGTCGTCAATGTCATTCTGGCAGCCAAAGCCTTTGACCCATATCCGTTTATTCTGCTAAACCTGGTGCTTTCCTGCGTAGCGGCAATTCAGGCACCGCTTATTATGATGAGCCAGAATCGACAGGAGGAAAAGGACCGCCGCAGAGCCGAAAACGATTACAAGGTCAACCTGAAAACCGAAATTCTGATTGAGGATCTGTATGACAAGGTCAATGCCATTCTCGCCAAACAGCTTGAAATGGAAAGGCAGCTGCAGGCGGAAAGCAAAAAGTACGAGGAAAAGCCGCAGTGATTTTCAAATATTTTTGCTTTGCCTATTGACAAAGTCATTATATCTTGCGTATAATCTTGTTAGCATAGTTGCTAACAAGCATACAAGCGTCTATGCTAATTCGATTCACCGTTGTGATGAGAAGTTGCCCGCAAGTATGATAACAGTGCTGTAAACAGGCTGAATGAATCAAGATAGAGCTTATAATGTAAAGTAGAAAAGGTGAACGACATGAACACACAGTACCAGAATTTTGGAGAGTTCCTTCAAAGGAAACGCACAGAGAAACAAATCACGCTCCGCAAAATGGCGGAAATGATAGGGATTACTGCGCCCTATCTGACCGACATCGAGAAGGACCGCCGCAATCCCCCTGAAAAGGAGAAACTGGAGCTGATTTCCCAAATTCTCATGCTGAACGACGAGGATAAAACTACGATGTATGATCTGGCCGGTAAGAAGAGAAACTCTGTTGCCCCAGACCTGCCCAACTATATCATGGAGCACGACTATGTGTCCGCTGCGCTACGCACGGCACGCGACCTTGATGCAAGCGAGGCTGACTGGTTGAAGTTCGTCGAAGAGCTCCGGCAGCGAAAGGGGTAATTTAAACAGATGTACACTCCCTCTCTTCGAGTGAAGAACAACGGCGTACCGATTTTGAGTAAAGTTGAGATCGATACCATTGGAGAGCATTTCGTACAGGATTTTCAGCCGGAAGTCCTCACGAACCCCTCTCCCGTGGACATTGAAGGCTTTATCGAATTTTATCTCGGAATGACGCCGGACTATCAATACCTGTCCCACAATGGCGTGTACCTTGGGATGACTGTTTTCACCGACACCAATAAGGTGCCGGTATTTGTCCCTGCCACAAATCGGGCGGAGTATATCAGCGCCAAGGCCCGTACCGTCATCATCGACAGCCGCCTTCTGGATGAGAGCCAACGGCATCGTTACCGTTTTACGCTCGGACATGAGGGTGGGCATGACATCTTCCATTCCGGCTATTTCTCGCATAACCCCGACCAGGTATCCATTTTTGACGATGAGCTCATCGCCCCCATGATACAGTGCCGGGTCGACAATGGCATGACAAATAAATCGGACATTCGCAAATGGGACGACCATGACTGGATGGAATGGCAGGCCAACCATCTGTCCGCTGCCGTTTTGATGCCGAAGACACCCATCATACAAATGGCAAAGTACCACGGGGACAAGCTGAAATATCCTCCCTCTATGGGGATGTTTATCGCCCAAGTCTCCGCAGTCTTTGATGTTTCCGTTACAGCGGCGACCAATCGCCTAAAGGATCTTGGTATCATCCGAAGAAGTGATACGACCGATTATTCCTACGCTTCTGCCATCATGGATTTTGCAGGCGTGGTCGGTTCTTGAGCGTCCATATCGAAAACTACAGCGGGTTTTACCGCCCGCTGTGTTTTTTTACAGCAAGCGTTAGCAGATTTGCTAACAAGATAACGCTAAGGGGGTGGTGCCTATGAGTACAGCAAGAAAGGAGGACCCCGATGGTAGCGTACCGAGATTGTAAGGGACATCTCGTCTGTATGGCGGATGCTCAGACAGGGATCGTTGAAATCCAGCACAAAGACCGTGCGGTAAGAATGACCGTGCCTGTGGGCGACAGCTTCACAGTGACACTGCGCGATACCGAAACGGTTATGACGCGAATCAGCACAAGGGCTTTTCATGTAAAAAGCCATCCCCGTGCTGCGTAAGCACAAAAGAGAATAACAAGTCCGCAGAGCTGCAAGACGGCCAGGATTTAGCCGCCCCTTTATGGGGCGCGCTATGTCCCGGCCGTCTTTTGTTTTTCCCATAAACCTGAAAAACTTATATAC
>CAKXHL010000001.1 GCA_934875375.1 uncultured bacterium | reverse complement strand
ATATTCCCTCGTATTTCGCGGCAATTTCCTTGTCGATTTCTACTGCCGTTTTACCTGAACCTTCCGCACTTACACCGTCAAAAGCATATTTGTTTTGATAGGTAGAAAAGGAAATCAAGACAGAAAACAGAAGTATTCCAACCAGAACAATCAAAGATAAACGCTTTGAAAATACTTTTCGCAGTTCAAAAAGAATTAGTTTTTTCATTCTTCACAACCCCCTTTGAAATAGAACAGGTACAAATCTTCCAAAGTAGGCTGCACCCTTACCACATTTTCCATAGGCGGACGATCTCCAATAATCCGTAAGATTGTCTGATTTCCGCTGATGTTACGCAGATTGCTTGTATTGTAGGCAGCCGCGTATTTTTCCGCATAGGCAGTCGGAACCGTACATTCCCATACTTGACCGTCGATTTCAGAAGTAATCTCCTGCGGATTTCCAAAATGAATGATCTGACCGGATTTCATCATAATGATTTCCTCTGCAATAAACTCCACATCGGAAACAATATGCGTAGACAGAATTACAATGCGGTCTTTGGAAAAGGCGCTGATCAAATTGCGGAAACGGACGCGCTCTTTCGGGTCAAGCCCTGCCGTTGGCTCATCTATAAAATTGGGCATCCCTCTCCCAGCCCTCTAAAACACTGGCTTTAACGTCAGAGACACGAGTGTATCGTGTTCACTATTATTCTCAAAGCGTTAGCTCTACTCCTTCTTGTTCCAGTGCAGCACTCAACTGTTTTGCATTTCTCGGAGGATGATTTCCTCGGCTCGGTTACGGATGTTGTTCATGGCTCCAACCCATGCCATCTGATCAGCGGATTTCAGTTCTTCTGTCACGCCCTCAGATGCCTTCATCTGCTCGATGATAAGTTCAAGGCGGTTCTGTGCCTGCTCGTTCAAATCCGCCAGATACGTCCATAATTCGCCGTTAAGACATAGATCATTGAAGCGGATGGGTTGTGCTCCTTGATATAATCTCTGTGCATACGCCCCCAACGACCAATAGGTCTGGTTTCCTTCGGTAAGCGAATATCGGGAATATAGTAATCACCGCAACGAATATAGCTCAGTTCCTGCATCATATGTACCTCCAATAAGATTCAAACATTCTGTTAAAGATAGAAAAAGGCGATATCTGGTTATGAAAACCAAGTATCGCCAATTTTTCTTGTCGCACTCCTGCACAGCAGCTACCCTATGTCAGTAATGTTCTCATACTGTCTTATTGGAAGTTATCCTCGCGTTCCCTTTTTTTGTGAAAATTCTGTCTGACAGCGTTTTAGCCATCCTTTTATTTTGTAGGGTAAGTAATTTCTGTATCGGCAGAACGATTCAGGCTTTCTTCCCCCGATGATCGATATGCATATGGTATTTGCTGATAACGAATGCCAAAACGATCTACAATCGTTATCTCTATTTCTATTGTCTCCCATTCTCCTTCATCAAACCGCTCTTTCATCGGCACCGATGCGGAAATAGAACTGTATGTCACTGTGCTGTTTCCATTTTCATAATCCGGTTTCGGCTCATTTTCATAAAAACTCAGTTCATATTCCCGATAAGCCTTTCCATTTTTTATCAGCCTTACCATCCCGCTGTCCGGATAGTTTGCCAAGGCCCGATATCCGATGCTGTCATTCATCTGCACCTCTACAACCAGCGAGCCGTTAATCGACAAGGTCGACGACAAATCTCCGATAGCATAGCGAGACATATCCCCTTGAAATGTAGAAAAAACCGATAGAAGGTAGCCATCCAGCCCATAAATGGTTTCCAACGCTTCATTAGTTCTTTCGTCGCCATTTAAAAAAGCAACCTGCACGCGTACTTCGCGGGATAACGGTAAATCCACCGTCCCTTCAAACGTTCCGCCGACGCTTTTGGAAGCCTCCAGTGTAATTGGTTCAAAATCTGCTCCGGTAAAAGACAGCACCGCTGTGGTATCCGCCGTACAATTTTTAGGTGTCACGGTAAACTTTACCCGTGCCTGTTTGGTGACAGGCTGCAAACTAATGATATCGTAGTGGTACTCAGATACGATACTTGTCTGGCTTTCCAAGCTCTGTTCTATGCTGGCGCGCAGGGAAGAAATCGCCATAGAGCACTCGGATCTCACGCTGGAAAGACCGCTTTGAAGATCTGACATCTGACGGTTCAAATCTTGAATCTGCACCTGCAGGCAAAACACAGTTACAGCCAATACCAGAGCAAAGCCGACAATGGTAAGCACGAGCAGTTTATGGTCTTGTTTTTTCCGTTTATCCGCTGTGCTTCTAGGCTGTTCCGCTATATTTTTTTCCGCCTGTTGGGAAAGGAGATTCTCTTCTTCCCTTACTTGACCGTTTTCCTCCAGCTGCAGCAATTCGTTTAAAGAAACTCCAAAAATTCGGCAAAGTTCCTTTAATTTTTCCAGTTCCGGCACCGCCTGGCTGGATTCCCACTTGGAAACAGCCTGACGGGATACACCCAATTTTTCTCCCAGTTCTTCTTGAGAGAATCCATGTTTTTTTCTCAATGCCGCAATTTGCTCTGCCAATTCCAAAATATCCTCTCCTTTCTATATCACTTTACCAAATACCGTCTCTTTTCGCCACCAACCAGTGCTTTCTTTTTGTCAACCTGTAGTTGCATCCGATTGTTTCATGCTTTTTCCCTTTTCGGCATCTTGGAAAAACATGCCGCTATGAAGGAATGGAAATTGCACTCACGCCGCAAATGTGATACACTAAGGCGAAAATATTTTGGGGGATGAAAGAATGAAAAAGCTGGTTCTTTTTGATTTAGACGGCACTTTGATTGACTCGATTGACGATCTGGCCGACAGCACAAACTATGCGTTGCAGGAATGTGGGCTTCCTTTGCATACGGTGGAAGAATATAAATATTTTGTGGGAAACAGTGTCGATCCATTGATCCGCCGCGCTTTACCCAAAGAAGATCAGGATAATCAGGAGCTATTTGATCGGGTCAAAAAAATCTATCTATCCCGCTACGCCGCTCACAGCAAGGACAAAACCAAGCCTTATCCCGGAATTGCCAATTTACTTTCCCAATGCAACAAAGAAGGTGTATTGATTGCGGTGGTTTCCAATAAACCGGATGACATTACGGCAGACGTTGTACGGTATTATTTCCCTCAAATTCATTTCGCCGCTACCATGGGACAAAAAGAAGGGATTCCCAAAAAGCCAGATCCTGCCGGTGTGCGGGAGGTGCTTCGTCTGACCGGAATCGATCCGAAAGATTCGCTATATGTAGGTGACACTTGGGTGGACATGCAGACAGCTCAAAACAGCGGCGTAAAATCCTGCGGCGTTTTATGGGGGTTTCGAACCAGACAGGAGCTGGAAGACAACCATGCTGACGATATCGCTGCCAATGTAAAAGAATTAACGGAAATAATTTTCAAATAGAACTTGACAAATCCTTTCAGAATCATTATAATGCAGATAATTTAATATGACACCACAAAGGCAATGACGGAGACAAGTCTTTTCAAGTATCCTTTTCAGAGAGCTGTCGGTTGCTGTGAGATAGCATGGATCGAACAGATAAATCCCTCCTAAGCCAAGACACCAAAACGTTATTTTATGTGAGTAGATGTTCTTCGTAAGGCTGCGTTAAAGCCGGGGATTTGTTGGAATCCTGTAAGAGGCGCGTTTTTTCGCGTAAATTGGGTGGTACCACGGGTTTAAGCTCGTCCCATTTGGGGCGGGCTTTTTATTTTATTTTGATCAGGAGGAATTATGTTATGGAAGCAAAACTCGTTGAAATCGCAATGCGAATTCGGGAATTAAGAGAAATTCTGGAAATAACACCAGAACAGGCAGCGCAAGCGACCAATACCTCTATCGAAGAATATCTTTCCTGCGAAAACGGACAGAAAGATTTTTCTTTCACCTTTTTGTATCAATGCGCCAAGCTGTTTGGCGTAGACATGGTCGAACTGGTGACCGGTGAAAATCCTCGCCTAAGCTTTTATTCCATTGTTCGAAAAGACGAAGGGCTTCCCATTAAACGGCGGGCCGGCTTCAACTATCAGCATCTGGCCTATCTGTTTAAAAACAAAACCTGTGAGCCATTCCTCGTCACCGCGCCTTATTCCGAATCGGAACAGGATCAGCCGATCCACCTTTCTTACCACAAAGGACAAGAATTTGATTATATTTTAGAAGGGGATCTAAAAGTCCAATTGGAAGACCACTGCGAAATTCTCCACGCCGGCGACGCTATTTACTATAATTCCGGACACGGTCACGGCATGATTGCCACCGGTGGAAAAGAATGCCGGTTTATCGCAGTCGTTTTGAAAGAAGAGGAGGAATAAGACAATGAAACCTGTTGCAGTTGAAGATTTTTACGAACGCTTTTGTGACGAAAGCTTTGATAAACACGGAGTTTTAAAAACCTTCCGCCCCATTTATGAGGAAAATTTTAATTTTGCCTACGATGTGGTCGACGAAATTGCCCGCCTGGAACCTAACCGCCGCGCAATGGTCTGGTGCAATGATCAAGGGGAGGAGAAAATTTTCACCTTCGATGATATGCGTCGGTATTCCAATAAGGCCGCCAACCTGTTTGTCAAATACGGCATCAAAAAAGGCGATATGGTTATGCTGGTGCTCAAGCGCCACTATCAATTCTGGTTCTCTATTCTGGCACTGCATAAAATTGGCGCAGTCACAATTCCAGCCACCAACCTGCTGACGAAAAAAGATTATGTCTATCGATTTGAAGCTGCCGGCGTTACCTCTATTATCGCTACTGCCACAGGTGATGTTGCACAGCATGTAGAAAGCGCCTGCACAGAATACCATGGTCTGACCTCCCGCTTCACCGCGATGGGCTCCCGCCCCGGTTGGATTGATTTCGACGCGGAGTTGGAAGCTATGCCGGACGAATTTCCCCGGGCTGATACCAAAGCTCTGGAACCCATGTTGATGTATTTTTCTTCCGGTACCACCGGTTATCCCAAAATGGTTCTTCACGATTACACTTATGCCATTGGCCATTTAATTACTGCTAAATATTGGCACAATATCCCGTCTGATGGGCTGCACCTGACCGTATCCGATACCGGCTGGGGTAAGGCGGTTTGGGGCAAGCTGTACGGCCAGTGGATGGTAGGCTGCACGGTTTTTGTCTATGACTATGAAAAATTCGTTCCGCATGACCTTCTGCAGCTGATTGAAAAATACCGCATCACCTCTTTCTGCGCCCCGCCTACGATTTATCGCTTCTTTATCAAAGAAGGCATGGAAGGTTACGATCTCAGTTCACTCAAGTATGCCACTACTGCAGGCGAAGCGCTCAATCCAGAAGTTTACAACCGTTTTTATGAATATACCGGACTCAAACTGTACGAAGGTTTTGGGCAGACCGAGACAACTCTGACTCTGGCCAATCTGGCAGGGACCACCCCGAAGCCTGGTTCCATGGGTAAACCCTCTCCCCTTTATGATATTGCGGTTGTAGATGAAAACGGCAAAGAAGTACAGCCTGGTCTGGTAGGTGAAATTTGCGTACGTACTTATGGAGAAAAACAAGTTGGCCTATTCATGGGCTACTATAAAGATGAAGAAAAGACCCGAGAAGCCTGGCACGACGGCCTTTATCACACAGGCGATACTGCATGGACGGATGAGGACGGCTACTACTGGTATGTTGGCCGTACCGACGATGTCATCAAAGCTTCCGGCTACCGGATTGGGCCGTTTGAAATCGAAAGCGTGCTGATGGAGCATCCGGCTGTGCTGGAATGTGCAGTGACTGGCGCGCCCGACCCGGTGCGCGGACAAGTAGTCAAAGCCACCATTGTATTGACCAAAAATTATGCTCCTTCCGACGAATTGGTAAAAGAGCTGCAGGTCTATGTAAAAAAACAGACAGCTCCTTATAAATATCCCCGTATTGTAGAGTTTGTAACAGAACTGCCAAAAACAATCAGCGGAAAAATCCGACGGGTGGATATTCGAAAAGCCAGTGAAAAGACCTCTCAATCAGTATAATATCTTGGCAATGCAGGAAAAACCCCATGCTTTTAAAAGCATGGGGTTTTTCAGATAAGTTTTTTCAGTTTTTCATTCGAATCAGTTTCCCCAACTGGAATTCTCCGAATCTCTTTCCTCGTTTTCCTCATTTGATTCTTCCAATTTTGTTTCTTCCGGAACAACATCGTCTTCTGGCTGCGCCGAATCCACCTGCATCTCGACATAGAGATCCTCTATTTCGTTCTGCAATTTTCCGCCACATTTCATACAGTAAACCGCCTGTATATCATTCAGCGCACCACAGTCCGGGCATTTTACTTTATGCCGCGTCTCATTGATTCTTTTCTCATTTTCCTCTAAAGTAGCCAAAAGCTCATCGATTTCTTTCACACACATATCGATTAATTCGTTGTTTTCTTTCCCGCTTTTGCGGAATTTATAAACGAAAGCACCCAGTTTTTCATATGTTTTTTGAATTTCGCCGTTTATTTTTACATTGTTAATCTTTAACTTGGAAACCTCAACTGCTTCCCCGGCTTTTTTGCCGGCCAAATCAGCCAATTCTTTTGCAGTATTGATAAACTCATTGATATTTGCCATAATGATTCTCCTTTCACAGAACTCATATTGATATTATACCTTTTTCCATTATGCAGGGCAAGAAAAAACTGTATCTATTCCGACTGATCATAAAATTTTACAATTTCGTCTTTGCGGCGTAAAACTGTATCAAATCGTTCAATATACTCGTAAGGGTATTTGTAGTTAAAAATACGGTGCAGCAGCGTTCCTCCCGGCTTTCTCAGTTTGGAAACACCACCGGCACCCAACGCAATGATCGAGTGGGTTTCATCCATGATGTAAACATTATAATACCCTTCTGTTCCTTCCTTACAGTAGCCGACATTTTCCATATTTTCCATGGTATTTTTCTGGCGGTACAGATAATAAGGCAGATATTGTTCCTGATAAAACCGCTGGCCAGCATAAGAAAGCATATCCGTAACCCGCTGATGCTCCTGAAGGTAAAAACTTTTCGCATGTTGCCCCAGCTGAGAGGACCGCTTTACGGAAAGGGTGTGCAGCGTGATATTTTCCGGTGCCAAGTCAATTACCTGATCCACCGTTTTGCAAAAGCTTTCCAAGCTATCCCCCGTTAAACCGGCGATCAGGTCCATATTGATATTCCGATGCCCTGCTTGACGAGCCATCTGAAATGCTTCGATGGTCTGAGCAGTCGTATGCCGCCGACCAATTTGCTCTAAAACGGCGTCATTCATGGTTTGCGGATTGATGCTGATGCGGGTAACCCCTTTTCTCTTCAGCATTTCCAGTTTTTGCATCGTAATCGTATCCGGCCGACCAGCTTCTACCGTATATTCCCGCAGATGAGAAAGATCAAAATGCTGCTCAACCGCACAGATAATCTGCTCCAGCTGTTTGGACGAAATGGCAGTTGGTGTTCCTCCGCCAAAATAAACAGTCTCCAATCTCAGGCCCAGTTTTTGAACAATCGGCGCCACATACTCAATTTCTCGAATCAAAAGCGTTACGTATTCGGGAATCAGCTTCTTGGCCCGTTCAACAGAGTGAGAAACAAAGGAACAGTAATGGCAGCGGGAAGGACAAAATGGGATTGACAGATACAAGCTAAACGACTCGGGGCGGGACAAATCCAAAATTTGCTTTTCCTTATTTGCTGTTCGGAGTAAAAGATCAATTTTTTCATCAGTTACAAAATAATCCCGGTGCAGATGTTCCCGAATCTGCTTGTCATCCATACCTCTTTCCCGATAGCGATACACCAGCCGTACTGGACGCACACCAGTCAGCATGCCCCAAGCCAGCGAAATACCTGTGGCCTTTTCCAGCTGCTGATACAGCATCCGGCATAAATGGTATTCGCAAAACCGATCCGGATCAGTTTTATCCGGTCTGCCCTGAAATTCCTCTTCCCGAAGTTTCTCTTCCAGCCTGGTAACCACTTTCAACGTAATTATACCATCCATATTCCGCGAAAGAGATGTGTAAAGATATTCGCCTTGACTAAAATCCTTCTCCTCTACAACCCGGACCTTATTTTCATGAAAAAACATATTGGCCAAAGATTCCAACTCATATTTGTAATGATGTCCATCTAATATCAAATTCATTGCTTTGATCCCATAAATCGATTATATTTTCTTTCCTGATCCAGAGATGTTTCTCCCTCATGCCCGGGATAAACCGGCCGGTCTCCTTCTAAAAGCGCTAACTTTGCCAAAGAGTCGTGCATAGCCCGACTGTCTCCTCCATAAAAATCACAACGGCCGCAGGTGCCACGAAACAGCGTATCGCCTGAAAAAATCGCATTTTCATAAAGATAACAGACGGAGCCTTTTGTATGTCCCGGTGTTGCAATAACCGTAAAGCGCATTCCTTTTACATTGATTTCATCTCCATCCGAAAGCAGGCGATCCGCTTTTAAATGCAAACTATCCGGAATGCGGGAAAGCATTCCCTTATACACTCGCTCCGGTTCCAACAAGAGTTCTTCGTCCAAGGCACCAATCATAACCGGCACCTGCGGATAGCGCTCTTTCAACGCTTTTACCGCTCCTACATGATCGAAGTGGCCATGGGTCAGCAAAATGGCTTTCAACGGTTTCCCTAATTGCTGTAACGCAGTTTCAATCCGCTCTGCGTCATCCCCAGGATCGATCAATACACAGGCCAAATCGTTCCAAACCAGATAACAATTGGCTCTTACAATACCCACCACTAAAGTTTTAATGTTCATTTCACGCCTCGTCTCATAATTTCATCTGTATCCAGCATCAGCGTTACCGGTCCATCATTTTGGATATAAACCTGCATATCTGCGCCAAACTGCCCGGTGGCTACCTTTTTGATTCCCTGTTGTTTTGCCGCTTCAATAAAATATTCATAAAGGGGAATCGCCGTTTCTGGCCGGGCTGCCGCCACAAAAGAGGGCCTCCTTCCTTTTTTACAATCACCATAAAGAGTAAACTGGGAAACGATCAACATTTCTCCGCCAATATCCTTTAGAGATAAATTCATCTTTTCCTGCTCGTCTGTGAAAATTCTCAGATGCACAAGCTTATCTACCAGAAAATCGCAATGCTCTTTCGTATCTTCCGCGGTAATACCAAGCAAAACCATGAGACCCTGCCCGATTTCGCCGGAAACTGCTCCGTCAATTTCCACGCGGGAAGTCTGCACACGCTGCACAATCACACGCATTTTCTTTTCCCCCTTATTGATTGGCTCTTTCTACTGAGATTACGCCGCTAATCCGTTGAAAAGTGCTGATGATATTATTCAGCTGTTCCAAATGGGTAATACCCAATGTAATTTGAATGACAACATGGTGATCTTTTGCTTCTCTGGCGCTCAATGAATGAAGCGGAATCCGCATATTGGCAATCGCAATACTGACATCCGCTAACAAATCGCTCCGATCCGCCGCATAAATTTCTAACGTTGATTTAAACACAGAACCTCTGACATTGTCTGCCCATTCAGCTCTTACCCAACGCGCCTTCTGTTCTTCTTCGTTGATACTGTTTACCACGTTCACACAGTCCCGCTTATGAATGGAAACGCCAAACCCGCGGGTAATAAAACCAACAATTTCGTCACCGGGCAAGGGATTACAGCAGCGTGCAAACTTAACCAAACAACCGTCTAATCCTTCTACAATCACACCGCTTTGCGCTTTTCGTTCCTTTTTGGGCCGAATAAGCGTTTTATCCAGCTTTTCTTCTTCGCTGGTCCGATAAATACGCAGATAATCCTCTTTAATCCGCGGAATAATTCGGGACAGTGATACCCCACCGTAACCAATGGCAGCAAGGAAATCATCTATATTGGTAAAGTGCTGACGTTTGGCAATGTCCAGCACAAATTCCGCCGCCTGTCCTTCGGTCAGGGAAATGCTGTTGCGTCTAAATTCGCGCTCCAGTTCCTCCCTGCCTTCTCGAATGTTTTCTTCTCGCCGCTCTTTCTTGAACCAGGATCGGATTTTATTTCGCGCGCCGCTGGTTTTCACAATCTTGATCCAGTCTCGGCTCGGACCATGATTGGCACTGTTAGAGGTCAAAATCTCCACAATGTTTCCTGTCTTCACTTCATAATCGATCGATACCATCCGCCCGTCCACCTTGGCTCCCACCATACGATTTCCAATAGCGGTATGGATTGCATAAGCAAAATCAATTACCGTCGCGCCTGCCGGCAAACTGATGACATCGCCTTTCGGCGTAAAAACAAAAACTTCTTCCGGCGAAAGATCCGTTTTAATCGACCGAACCAAATCTTCCGCATCCTCCGATTCCTGCTGTGCCTCCAAAAGCTGACGCACCCAAGCTAAACGCTCGCTGAGCTTATCGTTTCCGCTGACCCCAGCTTTGTATTTCCAATGGGCCGCAATTCCGTATTCTGCCGTATAATGCATATCCCAAGTACGAATCTGAACTTCAAAAGGGATTCCTTCCTTATCCACCACTGTCGTATGCAGGGATTGATACATATTGGATTTTGGCGTTGAAATATAATCTTTGAACCGATTGGGAATCGGCCGGAACATATCGTGAATGATGCCCAAAATATTATAACAGTCAAACACCGTGTCTACAATCAGCCGGATTGCATAAATATCATAAATTTCTTCAAAGGCCCGCCCGTTCATATACACCTTTCGGTAAATACCATAGATACTTTTTACACGGCCTTCAATATACACATTTTTATGTTCCTGTGTCACCCGTTCCCGGATTTTTTCTTTCATCCTGTTTAAAAAAGCAGCGCGCTCTTCTTTTTTTAACGCAAGTGTCTTTTCAATTTCCTCGTAGGCAATCCCGTCCAGGCACCGAAGAGACAAATCCTCCAGCTCCTCTTTAATCCCCCGTATACCTAAACGGTGCGCCAACGGTGCATAAACTTCCATCGTTTCCAACGCCTTATCCCGGCGCTTTTGATCCGGCATACAGTCAATGGTGCGCATATTGTGCAGACGGTCAGCCAATTTGATAATGACTACCCGCACATCCTGTGCCATCGCCAGCAGCATTTTACGGATATTTTCCGCCTGCTGTTCTTCCCGAGAAGAAAACGGGATTTTTCCCAGCTTGGTAACGCCGTCTACCAGCAATGCAACTTCTTGGCCAAAATCTCGTGAAACGTCTTCCAGCGTAACCGGGGTATCTTCTACCACATCATGCAACAGCGCCGCTACAATCGTTTCTGTATCCATTCCCAATCCAACGAGAATAGAGGCAACGTTCAGAGGATGAATGATATAAGGCTCTCCCGAAACGCGCAGTTGTCCCCCATGGGCTTTTTCCGCCGTTTCATAGGCTCGCTGAATTTGGCCCAAATCAAGCTGTTTTCCATTATTCAGAATTTGTTGCCTAAGGTCATCAAAGATACTAAGCATCAATTTTACCCCTTTATCAGATGAAGTTTCTGCATAATCGGTGACTGTTCCAGATCTACTTTTTGTTTCATCTGGGGCACGGAAAAACAAAATCCTCTTTTTTCTTTAGATACTTTCACAAGACCTCTTTCCGTCAAGATTTCTAACCCCAAACGAAAAGAACAATAATTTTTTTCTTGCGCTCCCAAACGTGCAAACAGCCCATCGTAATCACCATAAAAAGGACTACGATCCCGCAGGCCGCGATATAGCTGCGCGATATCTGCCCGATCCGGAATAGAACGACTCACAGAATCTTCTAAAAGAGATTCAGACCGCTGGAATCGGTCATACTGTTCCCGCCCTTCAAAATAGGCATCCTGTGGAAATTCGGAAAGGCGGATATCTCTTATTTTTACCGATATCTGTTCCTTCCCCTGATAATTATTGATATCACAGTTTGCCGCAATGTCGGCCAAGTCTCCCACTTGATAGTGAAAATTCTCCGGAGGCATGTGAAAATAGACCGCATAAAAGCATTGTCCATTTTGGTTCAGCTTCAACCTCAAATGTTTTCCACCGCCCATCGCATAAATGCCCTCTATTCTACAGTGTTCATATACAAATACCGGTGGCTCATTGGAAGAACCAAAGGGTTCCATCGCCCGCAAAAATTTCAGTTCTGAAACCGTTATTTCCTGGGCCGATACCAGTTTGTCGATTCGGAGAACTGCCGGAGGCATGTATTCATACATGTTAGAAGCTTCCTGCTGCATCATCGCATAAAAATCTTCATATTTTTCTTTCTGTAAGGTCACTCCTGCCGCAGCCGGATGTCCTCCATACTGTTCTAACAACTCGTGACATCGGCTGATACAGCCAATCAGGTCAAACCCATCGACGCTACGGCCAGAGCCGCGCAGCACCCCATTTTCTTCACTGAACAAGATACAGGGTTTTCCAAATTTTTCGAGGACTCTGGCGCAAACAATCCCAAGAACACCAGGATGCCATCCTTTACCGGAAAAAAGCAAAACGCGTTCCTGTAAACAGGAAGGCTGATTTTGAATCTGCAAAGCAACTTCTTTTAAAATTTCAGCTTCCAGTATCTGCCGTTGTTTATTATAGCCGCAGATTTCTTCGGCCAACGCCGCTGCACTCTCTTCTTCTTCGCACAAAAGCAGCTCCACAGCTTTTTCCACATGGCCAAGTCTCCCCGCCGCATTAATTCGCGGCGCTAACAGGAATGCAATGCTGCTGGCCGTCACTGGTTTGTCCGCTAATCCGCAAGCCGAAAGCAACGCCGCCAGCCCCGCATTCTGCGTATGCTGCAAGCTTTCCAATCCATGGCGGACAATACAGCGGTTTTCTGCCTTTAGCGGCACTACATCAGCGATTGTTCCCAATGCTGCCAAATCAGAATAATACTCCAGCATCTCTCCGCTGGAATCCGCTTCCATTGCGCAAACCAGTTTAAAAGCTACGCCGACACCTGCTAAATCCCGAAACCCGCCCTGCTGGTCTTTCCGATGTGGGTTTACCACGGCCGTACAGGCAGGCAGTTTCTCTCTGGGTTGATGATGATCGGTAACCACTACATCCATTCCCAAGCGGACAGCATAAGCAATCTCCTCCATCGCCGTAATGCCGTTATCTACCGTTACAATCAAATCCGTTTCTTTTGCTGCAATTGCCTGTATGGCCCCCATGTTCATGCCATACCCTTCCTGATCCCGGTCCGGAATATAAAAAAATACATCCGCGCCAACATTTTGTAAATAGGTATAAAGCAAAACCGTTGCCGTTATGCCGTCACAATCATAATCACCGTAGATACAGATTTTCTGTCCTTCTTCTACTGCTCTTCCAATACGCTCCGCTGCTTTATCCATATCCCGAAGCAAAAAAGGATCCAGCAAACTGTCCTCTCCCGCTAAAAAGCTACGCGCTTCCTCTGCGCTGGTTATTCCGCGCACAGCCAGCAGATGAGCGGTCAAAGGAGGGATCTGTTCCTGACACAACAAGGCTACCGTTTCAGAACAAGGAGATGCCATCTCCCACCATCTCATCAGAACGCCCACCTTTCTTTCCAGCAGCATAATAGAAATATTTTATCACTTTATCAAAAAAATTTCAATATTCGCCCTTATCCCTTTGCCGGTGCATAACACGCTATCATTTGCTGCGCTACCCGCACACCGTCTACTGCCGCACTGACAATTCCGCCGGCATACCCCGCTCCCTCTCCGCAGGGATAGAGTCCTTTCAGTGCCGGAGACTGAAAGTCTTCTTCCCGCAAAATGCGCACCGGCGAAGAAGTTCGTGTCTCCACCCCGGTCAAAAAGGCGTTTTCATCGGAAAAACCGGGAATTTTCCTCTCGAATTTCCGAAGCCCTATTTCCAGCATCCGATTGATTGGGTCAGGAAACAGATTTTTCAACTGATATGGGCGAACTCCACAGGAATAAGTCGGTTCTAATGATCTTGGTAGAACAGGCTGCGTTTGATCTAAAAAACTTTTTGCTGTTTGCCCCGGTGCAATGTATCCTCCGCCGCCTGCCAAAAAAGCTGCCTGTTCCAAATGCCGCTGAAAAGATACCCCATCCATTGGGTTGGCGCCAAAATCTGAACCATCCACCGAAACGACTAATGCCGCATTGGCGTTCCGGCCATCCCTCGCGTATTCACTCATTCCATTGGTCACAACCGTATCCCATTCTGAAGCGGAAGGGACCACCACACCGCCCGGGCACATGCAGAAAGTATAGACTCCCCGTTCTCTTTCCCGGTGGGACAGCTGATATTCCCCTTTTTCCAATGCTGGATGTCCGGCAAATTTCCCATATAGTCCCCGGTCAATCACCGATTGCAAATGCTCAATCCTCAGCCCCACTGAAAAAGCCTTTGCAATCATGGGAATCTGATGTTTCATAAGCATTTCAAAGGTATCCCGTGCGCTGTGCCCCACGGCTAAAACCAACTGATCGCAGGCAATCGGCTGCCCATCTGCAATCAGGCCCGCCAGCTTTCCTTGACAAACCAGCAAGTCCTCCACCTGCACACCAAACTTTATTTCACCGCCCAGCCGTTCAATTTCTCTGCGAATATTTTTCACCACTCCGCGCAGCTTATCGGTTCCGATATGGGGTTTTGCACGGCGCATTGTCTGTGCCGGCGCACCAAAGCAGGTCAACTGCTCCATTACATAGCCGCATCTGGGATCGTGGATACGGGTCGTCAGTTTACCGTCGGAAAAGGTCCCGGCCCCACCCTCACCGAACTGCACGTTTGTCTTTGGATCCAGCACTCCAGACTTCCAAAAACTCTCAACAGCCTGAACGCGTCTGTCTACATCCATTCCCCGCTCCAATATCAATGGCCGATACCCCTGCTGTGCCAGTAAAAGAGCCGCAAACATGCCGGCAGGGCCAAAACCTGCAATCACCGGCCGATGAACCATCGGTCTTGTCCCAAAGGAAAGCTCCAGGGTACCGGATCGCCGCAGGGAGGCGTTGGACAGATTTGCACGCCTCAGTACCGCTTCTTCATTACCGGCAAGCTCGATTCCCACTGCGTAAACGATTTTTATTTTTTCCGGATGCCGCGCATCAATAGAGCTTTTAACTGGATATGCCGATAAGATATCTTTCGTTCTCACTTTCAGCTGTTTTCGCGCTGTTTGCACCGCTTTTTCAAACGGATCGTCCAGTTCCGTACAGATTCCCGTCAAAATAATTGCCACGCGTATCCCCTCTTTTCACAAAGAAACCGTCTGAACATTGGGTCCAGACGGTTCATATTCCATCCATGCAAATAAATTAGTCTTTTTCGCTGATGACTACCACTGCCGTATAATCTCCCACTGCCCAGACGAGATTTTTTGATGGTGCTGAGATTGTCACTGCCGTTTTAAATTGCCCTGTTTCGACTGATCGTTTGCTCAGATCAATCTGCCCTACCAAATCATCTGCGGTCATTGTTTCCAAAACCTGCGCTGGGCCAATGATTTTAACCTTTGTTACTCTGTCGGTAAGAAGCCTGGCATCGTAATCTGATGGTACATTCACCAAGGAAAGATTGGTAACGGTAAATTCCTTGGCCACCATATCTGTCCAATCAAAAGTAACCGTCACCGTTTCTGTATGAGCCACATTGATGAAATTTCCCGGCAATTCCACATCAAAAGTAAAGTTGCTTTCCAAATCCAGCGCTTTAAAATCAATGTACCCCAAGATAATTTCGCTATATTTATCAATTTCATCTACTGGACCTGCCACTGTAACGGTTTCATTGGAAACGGCATATTCCAATTCTTCCAAATCCAAGTTTGTGGGAGCGTTTAAGAATTCAACCTTTACCGGAAGATCAACCGTTTTTAAAATCGGCACCGTTACTTCTGCTTGCTTGACATCCATCGTCAATCCAGATGTTTCAATTTTATTTCCATCTTTATCCAGCAAAACAATATCTGAAGTAAACGCTGTGGTTTTCGTCAGACTTCCCTCATGATCCACCGATACCACACACTTGGCGATCTTAGCAATATCCGTATCCGGTCCCGTTACAGATACCTGCGTTGGGCTAACAACAGCTTCCTCCATCAGGTAGCCTTCTTCTGGAACAACCAAACCTTCCATTTTCACGTCTACATTGAACTTCTTCGTAACCATTCGGTCAAATTTTAGATTTACCGTAGATGGAGAAATCGAGGAAATGGCAAAATCCTTGCCTGATACATTTTCCGCCACCAGAGGCAATGAAAAGTTTCCCGCTCCATTGACCGAACCCAAATCAACTGACACAGCAATATCCTCTGGTTTGATGCTACCGACTACCAGTCTTTGCCCTTCGATGGTAACATCTACAAACAGACTTTCATCCCCAATAATAGTAAGCCCCATTCTGGTAATAAAGGAGGTTTGGTTATCCATCGTAACCGGAACCTCTTTGATTTCCCGGGGAATATCCGTTTTCATATTCATTGCCACCACTATCCAAATGATACAGGCAATCACGACTGAAATTACTTTGAAGAAGGTATTATTCTGCCAAAGGGAATCCAGATGGAATTTTGGAATTTTCATTTTGTAATCGCCCTCCAAAATCCTGGCTTTTTATCTTCAGCCTTTTTTTCAGGCAGAAGCGTTTTTTCCAGAAGCTCGCGCAGCATTTCCGCATCATAACCGCGGGTCAGCTTTCCTTCCAGCGCCACTGAGATTACACCGTTTTCCTCTGAGACAACAATGACCAGCGCGTCGGAATTTTCACTCATCCCCAGCGCTGCCCGGTGCCGGGTCCCCAACTGCTTGCTGATATCGTAATTATCTGAAAGAGGCAAAAAACAGCCTGCAGCATACAATTTTCCATCCCGCAGTATCATCGCACCGTCGTGCAGAGGAGAATTATGGAAAAAAATGTTTCCAATCAACTCCATACTGGGAACGGAATCAATGATCGTACCGGTTTTGATGATTTCTCCCAACCGGGATTTTCTTTCAATCACCATCAATGCGCCGGTTTTCTGCCGGGAAAGAACCGGCGCAGCCTCACAAATCGCCCCGATTGCTGTTTTCCATTGCTGATCCACCGATTTTTCCTCCTGATGGGAAAACAATTCCAGTTTGGAAATCCGGCTGCGGCCAACTCGTTCCAGCGCCGTGCGCAGTTCCGGCTGAAAAATAACCGCCAGCAAAATCAAACCGTTGCTGAATAAATACTGCATGGCGTATTTCATGGTTTGCAGCTGCATCCAATCTGCTAAAAAATAAGCAATCACCAGCGCCAGCAGCCCCTTGACCAGTTGGCCGGTCCGGGTAACTTTCGCCCAGGTAATCAATTTATAAACCAAAAAAGAAGTAATCAGAATATCCAAAACGTCAGTCGGCCTAAAGCTTTTGACGACATTCACCAAATTAAGCCATGCATCGGAAAAGCTGATCATGCGGTTTCCTCCTGACTTTCCAAAATTGCACACGGATGTAATTCTATTTTACCACATCCCACCACGAATTCAATGGCTGTTTTCTGAAAATTCTACTTTTGCGGCATGTTTTCATCTGCCGTTTCCAGCAGACAAACTGCATGGGCAGCAATTCCCTCCATGCTGCCGGTAAAACCCAACCCTTCTTCGGTTGTCGCCTTCACACTGATATTGCTAACGTCAGTTCGGCATACGCAGGCAATTTTTTCCCGCATTTGAGGGACATAGAGTGCTAATTTAGGCTGTTGGGCAATTACTGTGCTGTCGATATTCCCCACTTGATAACCTTCTGTTTCCAGCATAAGAATCACCGCCTTCAAAAGCGAGAGACTGTCCGCACCGGCATAGGCCGGATCATTGTCCGGGAAATGCTTACCAATATCGCCCAACGCCGCAGCGCCCAGCAGTGCATCTGCTATGGCATGAAGCAGCACGTCTGCATCTGAATGACCCGCCAACCCCTTGTCGAAAGGAATGGTCACTCCCCCGATTATACATTTTCTCCCTTTTTCAAAACGGTGTACGTCATATCCGTGTCCAATCCGCATCATCCCGCTCATCCTCCCATCCGTATTGGTATGCCAACAGACTTTGGGCTATCGCCAGATCTTCCGGAGTAGTGATCTTGATATTGTCATAAGAGCCTTTCACCATCTGCACCGGCATTCCAGCGTACTCCAACAGCTGACAGTCATCCGTAAAATCCCGCTGTTCACGATCCGCCCTTTCCACCGCTGCTTTATAGACTGCAACAGAAAAAACCTGCGGTGTCTGCGCTGCGTACAAAACACTTCGATCAGGCGTTGCAACGATTTTCCCCTCGCCATCCACCTGCTTAACCGTATCCTTTACCGGGACGCCCAGTGTCGCCGCACCCGTTTTTCTGGCGGCAGCAATGCATGCTTCTACATCCTCGGGGCGTATAAGAGGCCTTGCTCCGTCATGAATTGCGACAAACTGGCTTTGCGTGCCTATTTCCCGGAATCCGTTTTGAACCGACTGCTGCCTCGTTTGACCTCCAGTGACGATGGTGCGAATTTTTTGCAAATCAAAATCTGCGATCATCTGATGTAAAATCGGGATAGATTGTTCTCTTGTCACTACAATAATTTCCGCGACAGATGGGCAACTCCCCAGTCTTTGCAAGGTATGAACCAGTACCGGAGCATCAGCAAGCGGCATCAACTGCTTATCTATCCCCCCCATTCTTGAGGCGATCCCCGCGGCGACGACTATCACAGAGGTATCCGGCGTTTCCACCTTTCTTTTTCGTCCGCTAAACATGACAGCCCTCCTTATAAAAATGATCTTTTCCTCATACCAGCCGAATAACCTTTACTTCCTAATAACCAGCTGTTTTGAAACTATTTTATCATATTCTTGTTCTCAGGGAAAGTAAAGCGTTTTTACAAAACCATTATAAAGCGTCTTTTCGCGCTATTTTGGATTTTCCCGCAAATAAAATAAAAGCCGGCGGGATGAAATCTCGCCAGGCTTTTATGTAATTGATTTAAATTCTCGCCATCAGGAAACCTCATCTTTCTCCGCCACCTGCACCTGATTCAAAATAAAGGGTAAAACTTGATCTTTTCGAATATTCAGTACATAGGCAAATTCTTCATACAGCATTTTCTCTGCTTCTTTCATAAACCGTTCATCGGTAATATGCAATCTTCTGCCGTTTTTCTGCTGTTCCCGCTGATGAAAATAAAGGGCTTTTATCATTCGTACCAACTCTGTTCTGTCTCCATCGGAAAGGATTTGTTGATACCGCTCTTTTCTGGCTGCCTCCTCTTCAATCCAAAAAAAATTTTCGCCCGGCATCTCCCGTATCAGTTTCTTAATTTCCTCTCCTGATAAAATCTGCCGCATTTTCGAGACCAGATTTTCATTATTCACGGGCACAAAAAAGTGGAGTCTGGTGTATATACAGGCTTTAGCATATAGTATTCCTGTTTCTGTCCGCCAAAATCCCGCTGTGTTTTATCCTCAATTCTGCAAATACCATGTACGCTGTATAAAACCATATCTCCTACTGTATACTGTCTCATTCCGCACTTCGTTCCTTTCCGTTCGACTCTTTCCAGGGTCTTTTCCCACCATAATAAACAGCTGCGATTTTTGCCTGCCGTCCTTCTTCCATTTCGCTTAAACGCCGGCGCCATTGTATTTGGGATTCTTCCCGGTCTGCCCTATTTTGGGAGAAAGAACAGAGTTCTTTTAAGCATTCTCTTACATTGAGAATGCCGCATTTGTACCGTTCTGTCAGATAAATACAGTCCGGCATTGCCAACGGTTTTGGATTTTTCACCGAAAAAGGAATGAAGTTTTCTGCTTTACTCATCTTTTCCACTCCCAATAAACAACAAACTCTGTATTTTTCCACCGCCGTATCACCGCGCCAAATATTAGAACAGCGTTTTGTGATCAGAACACTTTTTTATACTGAATC
The DNA here is from genome assembly GCA_934875375.1 of uncultured bacterium. GTDB lineage: Bacteria > Bacillota > Clostridia > Oscillospirales > Ruminococcaceae > UBA3818. Next base: position 245,224 of record CAKXHL010000001.1, on the reverse strand, counting down.
TTTCGTCGTAGAAGACTACACTGCGTTTTTATTTTGGTTCTCGGCCCGGAATAAAAAAATAGTTTGCTTCAACTGGACTTACGTTCCGCAAAGCAAACTACACGTTGATTTCAATATTTATGATAACATATTCCATCGGAAAATGTAATAGTCATTTTCCACAAAGCTTTTCTTTTTCCTATTTTCCTTAATTTTAAAGCGAAGGAAAATCTTTGTTCCACCTTTTAATATTTCAAAAAAACCGAATTTTCATCTAGCCGGGTGCCGAATAATCGTTTTTAGCTTTTCTGGTGCTGTTCTTCTGGGATCGCTTAAATAAATTTCATGATGAAATCGATTCTGGCAAAAATCCTCTTGATATCCATTTTCCCGTACAAAAGCTTCCATCTGTGCAATCGTTGCGGGCTCGTTGTCATACGGGCCGATATGCATCTGCTGCACGCAAAGCCCTTCTTCCCAGCAGAATAACCGAGCTGCGGAAGTATCCATTTTTTTCTTTCGGCAAACCTCTTCCTTCGCCCAATCCAAAACTGATTGATCTGCAAAATCCGGCAAGCGAATCATAGAAATCCAGCAAAACTCAGATTTCCTGCTGTAATCGACGCCTGGTTCTCCATTTGACATCCACCAAAGTCCTTCCAGCGGAGGCACTACATAAGGAAAATAGCCCTCGATTTTTTTAGAACCCAAATGGCTCATTTTAACGGTAAAAGAAATAGCATACAGCAACGCCAGCGCATCAGCATATGCTCCATTCTCCTCGTTGGGATTTCCTTTTCCTTCCACTGCTACAAATTGCATCGGCGGCACTTGGATCAGTTCCGGTTTGTTTTTGGGCTGGTACAGCTGTTTATACTCTTTTTTATAATCGAATGCGCTCATTTTTTCCTCTCATATAATAACTTTCAGCATTTTCTATTCTTTTGGCGGCCAGTCTTCAGGGATCGCTACCGGCAGATTCCACAGATACTTGGCAGCCAGCATTCGGATGATAACCACAACGGCGGCACCTAAAAGCATTGCGGTCCAATGATTGATAAAGGGGTAAGAACAAGCATACAGCACCGCTCCTACAAAAGCTGCAGATGCATATACCTGTTTTCGCAGCACAATCGGCGTAACGCCCGCCAGCATATCCCGCAGAATTCCCCCGCCCACACCGGTGGTCACTCCGACAAAAATCTGCAAAAATGCGTTGTCTTCAAATCCCGCATTAATCGCCGTGTTAATCCCGACAACCGTGAAAATCCCAAGGCCCATGGCATCCAGAAAATTAAACAAGGCGAAATTTTGAATACGGTTGCTGATGATGATTTCCGGCTCACTTTTCCCGACAAAGAAAATAAGCGCCGATGCAAGCGCTGCTACCAACGCGTACACCGGGTTTCGGAAGGTATTCGGTGGCGTAATACCCAACAGAATATCTCGAATTATACCGCCGCCAACGGCAGTACAGACTCCCAGAACCAAAACACCAAAAATGTCCATCCGCCTTTGTACCGCCATCACCGCCCCAGACAAAGCAAACGCCACCGTACCTACGATTTCCACAAAAAAAACGATTGTATCTGCAAGTTCCATTTTAACACACCCGCTTTCCTGCTATTATTTTATCCGATTTGCCTGTCCTTGGCAACGGCGCAAAAAACGACAAAAATTCGTTTGACAGTATTTGTTTTTTCAGCTATACTGCAAATAGAGATCGAAATAATTCGTTCGGTTGAAGGATCCGGGAGAGACTATCCTATATAGCGCCGAAGGGGTAAAGACGGAAATACTCTCAGGCAAAAGGACCGGATTTGGACGAACCTCTGGAAAGCAGCAATGCGCCGAAGAAGCAACTTCCCCTTTGCAGCATAAGAGGAAGGAATCTCTCAGGCACCAAGACAGAGACGTGTGAAGGCTTCTGCTTTCACGCGTTTTTTGATTTTTGCAGATTCTTTGTCAATCTTTATGTTTCATTTGAAAGGAGTGTATTTTTCATGGAGTTAAAAACCCCATTGTACGACTGCCATGTAGCAGGCGGAGGAAAAATTGTACCTTTTGCCGGGTATCTTCTTCCCGTACAATACCCAACCGGCGTAATTGCCGAGCACATGGCAGTACGCGACCACGCTGGACTGTTTGATGTCTCCCACATGGGAGAGGTCATGATCACTGGCCCTGACGCTTTTGCCAATATCCAAAACCTATTTACCAATGATTTTACCAGCATGACCGATGGAAAAGTTCGATACAGCCCCATGTGCTATGAGGACGGCGGCGTGGTGGACGATCTGATTGTTTACCGTTACAACCAAGAAAAATATCTGGTGGTTGTCAACGCCTCCAATCGGCATAAAGATGTTGAATGGATGAAATCACACCTGTTTGGTGACGTTAAACTCGAGGATATTTCTGATCGGGTAGCACAAATTGCTTTGCAGGGCCCCGCTTCGGTCAAAATCCTGTCTAAGCTTACCGGTGGGCAGGAACTTCCTGTTAAATTCTACACTTTTCGAGATCCTGTCCTAGTCGATGGCATATCCTGTATCGTTTCCACCACCGGCTACACAGGAGAAAGCGGATATGAATGTTATTGTGATCCTGCTGATGCTCCAAAGCTTTGGAATGCGTTGCTCAAAGCCGGCGAAGACGAGGGATTGATCCCCTGTGGCTTAGGAGCGCGGGACACCCTGCGTCTGGAAGCAGCAATGCCGTTATACGGGCATGAAATGGATGAAAATGTCACTCCTTTGGAAACTGGACTGGGAAGTTATGTTAAGATGGGAAAAGAGGATTTTATCGGCAAAAAAGCGTTGGAGGAAAAAGCCAAACCGAAACGTACTCGTATTGGCCTTAAAATCACCGGGCGCGGTATTGCAAGAGAGCACTGCGATGTCTATTGGAACGGACAAAAAATCGGCGCTACTACTTCCGGAACCCATTGTCCTTATCTGGGCTATGCTATTGCGATGGCACTGGTGGAGTCTCCGTCCCCAGAAATTGGCACCGCTGTGGAAATTGATGTGCGTGGACGCAAAATTGCCGCCGAGATTGTCCCTCTTCCCTTTTATAAAAAATCCAAATAATCTATTTTAAGTTAAAACAGCAAAAAGGGGGTTAATATGGAGTTGTTTCAGGTGGATGCTTTCCATATTTTTGATAAACAATGGGCGCTGGTTACCGCCGGCACCTTGAACCATTATAATACGATGACCATCAGCTGGGGCGGACTGGGAACTTTATGGAGCCGCCCGGTTGCAACAGTATACGTCAAACCGATCCGTTACACCTATCAGTTTCTGGAGAAAAATGAGTATTTTACTGTCAGCTTTTTTCCAGAGGCATATAAAAAGGATCTGGGGATTCTTGGCAGCAAGTCCGGGCGGGACGGCGACAAAATCTCTCTTACCAGTCTGACTCCCCAACCGGTTGAACACGGCGTGACTTTTTCGCAAGCATCAGCCACGCTAATCTGTAAAAAAATCTACTGGCAGGATCTGGATCTGGAACAGATCCCCCAAGATGCGGTTGATACTTATTATCAAACCGAAGCACCTCACCGCATGTATATCGGCGAGGTCATCGACATTCTTTATGGCAATGAATCAGATAACGCATCGCTTTAGGAGCACGAAAACGTGCATACTAGGAATAAATCCAATCATAAATAAAAAGGAGAGTTTGCAATGAACGTACCGAAGGAACTTCTGTATACCAAATCTCATGAATGGGTCAAAAAGCTGGATGACGGCTCTGTTCTGGTTGGTCTGAGTGACAAAGCACAGAGTGATCTGGGAGATCTGGTCTTTGTCAACCTGCCCGCAGTTGGGGATAGCTTTGCCGCTGAAGACACGCTGTGTGATGTGGAATCCGTCAAGGCTGTTTCCGATGTTTATGCGCCAGTAAACGGCACCGTAACTGAAGTCAACGAAATTCTGCTGGACACGCCCGAAGCAATCAATAAAGATCCCTATGGCACTTGGATCGCAAAATTGACCGATGTTTCCGGCCTGGAAGACCTTTTGGATGCCGACGCCTATATCGCCGTATGTGAGGAGGAATAAACATTATGGGCTCCTACGTACCTTCTACTCCGGCACAACGCCGGGAGATGCTGGAAGCAGTAGGATGCGCGTCCATGGAAGATTTGTTCGGTCATCTGCCTCGGCAGATATTGTTGGACCGGCCGCTGCACCTTCCCAGCGGACTTTCAGAGTTGGAAGTCCGCCGGACTGTGGAAAAAATGGCTGCGCACAACACGGTGTTTTCCACCGTGCTGCGTGGTGCCGGCGCGTATCGCCACTATATTCCGGCAATCGTAAAACAGGTTGTATCCAAAGAAGAATTTGTAACTGCATATACCCCTTATCAGGCGGAAATCAGCCAAGGCGTACTCCAGTCTATTTTTGAATATCAGACCATGATCTGTGAGCTGACTGGGATGGATGTTTCCAATGCATCGGTTTACGACGGTGCGACCGCAGCAGCCGAAGCTGTTGCTATGTGCCGCGACCGTAAACGCACAAAGGCGCTGATCTCCGCGGCCGCACATCCCGACTTGATTCAGACCGTAAAAACTTACTGCGAAGGGGCCGGTACACCGGTAGAAATCATTCCGATGAAAGACGGCAAGACCGATCTGGACAAGCTTTTTTCTCTTTTAGACAACAGTGTCAGTTGTGTGCTGCTGCAGCAACCTAACTACTACGGCTTGCTGGAAGATGCCGAAACGGCGGCTGAGGCGATCCATTCGGCAGGCGCCAAATACATTATGAGCTGTAATCCCATCAGCTTGGGAATGCTCAAAACGCCGGCAGAATATGGTGCAGATATCGCGGTCGGAGACGGGCAGCCTTTGGGACTTTCTCTATCCTTTGGCGGACCTTATTTGGGATTCATGGCCTGCACCAACGCACTTCTGCGAAAAATCCCTGGCCGAATTGTAGGAGAAACCACCGATGTGGACGGAAAACGCGCCTATGTTCTAACGTTGCAGGCCAGAGAACAACATATCCGTCGGGAAAAAGCTTCCAGTAACATCTGCTCCAATCAGGCTTTGTGCGCTTTGACTGCTTCGGTCTATTTGGCCGCTATGGGAGCGGAAGGCCTCCAAAAAGCAGCAGAACAGTCTTTTGCCAAGGCACACTATTTCGCGGCAAAAATGTCTGAGATTCCTGGCTGCCAGCTTCGCTTCACCGGCGAGTTCTTCCACGAGTTCGTTACTCAATGTCCTGATGTACCGAAAGTGATGGACGCGCTGGAACAACACGGCATTCTCGGCGGCCTGCCGCTGGATGGAGATTTCTCCGGTTGTGTGCTATGGTGTGTTACTGAGCAAAACAGCAAAGAAGAAGTGGATCAGGCCATTGCAATCATAAAGGAGGTGTGCGGCGCATGAATCTGATTTTTGAGACCAGCGTTCCCGGACGCGGCTGTTCGATCCTGCCGGAATGCGACGTTTCTGTTCCCGATTTGCCGGAAACCTTTAGCCGAAAAAAAGCCCCGCGCTTGCCGCAGCTGTCTGAAAATGACATCAGCCGCCATTATACGGCGCTGGCTGGCCGCACGTACGGTGTAAACAACGGATTTTATCCGCTGGGTTCCTGCACCATGAAATACAATCCAAAAATCAATGAGGAACTTGCATCGCTGCCCGGATTTACCGCTATTCATCCCTTGCAGCCGGAACACACTGTGCAAGGAGCCATGCAGGTTCTCTTCCAAGCGGAACAAGCTTTGTGTGAAATTACTGGTATGGACGCCATGACCTTTCAGCCGGCGGCGGGTGCCCATGGTGAATTTACGGGTCTTTTGCTGATCAAAGCCTATCACAAACACCGGGGGGATCAAAAACGCACAAAAATCATTGTTCCTGATTCCGCCCACGGTACCAACCCGGCCAGTGCGACAATGGCTGGATTTACCGTCGTCAGCATCCCTTCTCGGGAAGACGGCTGTGTAGATCTGGAAAAACTCAAAGCTGCCGTTGGCGATGATACTGCGGGTCTCATGCTGACCAACCCCAATACTGTTGGCCTGTTTGATAAAAATATTCTGGAAATCACCAGAATTGTCCACGACGCTGGCGGGCTCAATTATTATGATGGTGCAAACCTCAATGCGGTTATGGGAGTGTCCCGGCCTGGCGATATGGGCTTTGATGTCGTACATCTGAACCTGCATAAAACGTTCTCCACACCCCATGGCGGCGGGGGTCCTGGCAGCGGTCCGGTTGGCTGCAAATCTCTGCTTGCTCCTTTTCTGCCCGGGCCAGTGGTAAAAAAACAGCAGAATCGGTATCATTTCGAAAAGCCGGAACACAGCATTGGACAGGTGAAGTCTTTTTACGGAAACTTTACTGTAGTGGTCAAGGCATTGTCCTATATCCTAACATTGGGCGCCGAAGGTATTCGGGAAGCCGCACAAAACGCTGTACTGAACGCCAATTACATGATGAAAAAATTGGATGATCTGTATACGATAGCCTATCAGGAACGGTGTATGCATGAATTTGTTATGTCGCTGGAACCGTTGAAAAAAGAAACCGGTATTTCTGCCATGGATATCGCCAAAGGTCTTTTGGACAACGGGATTCATCCGCCAACCATGTACTTCCCCCTGATTGTGCACGAGGCCCTGATGGTGGAACCCACCGAAACAGAATCCAAAGAAACGCTGGATGAGGCGATCGAGGTGTTCCGCCGTTTATACGAAACGGCAAAAACGGATCCACAGTCTCTGCACGAGGCGCCTCATCATACGGCTGTTCGCCGTTTGGATGAAGTCGGCGCAGCGCGAAATCCAAAGCTTCGCTATCTATTTTAACAAAACAAAAAGCGCGTGCCTGAAAAAATTCAGGTGCGCTGCTTTTGTTAGAGGGGCAATATACTATGATTGGCAATCTACAATTTTACAGGGGAACCGGAACCAATCCTTACGATAATTTGGCAGTGGAATCTTATTTTTTGCAGCACTGTCCACCAGAAACCTGCATTTTCTACCTATGGCAAAATCAACGCACAGTCGTGATCGGTAAAAACCAAAACGCATGGCAGGAATGCAATGTGGAGCTATTAGAGCAGGAAAACGGATTTTTGGCGCGCCGTCCTTCCGGCGGCGGAGCGGTCTTCCACGATCTGGGAAACCTCAATTTCACCTTTGTTGCACCGTCCGGGGATTACAATGTCAGCCGGCAGCTAGAGGTGATTTGCCGTGCAGTCAAAACATTCGGACTGGACGCGCAGAAAAACGGAAGAAATGACATCACGATAGATGGAAAAAAATTTTCTGGCAATGCATTTCAAAAATCAAAAGGCATCAGCTGTCATCACGGTACGCTGCTTGTCCATGTGGACACAGAACAAATGGCCCGTTACCTTACCGCTTCTGCCAAAAAATTGCAGGCCAAAGGCGTCTCGTCGGTCAAATCCCGCGTGGTTAACCTGCAATCGCTCTGCCCTTCCATCACAGTGGATAGCCTTTCTGACGCACTTTTTCACGCGTTTGAAGAGACTTACGGCCTTACCGCTCAAATTCTTCCTTCCGAATCGGTAGACTGGGAAGAAGTTCGGAAAATCTCAGCGTCTTTTGCCTCCTGGCAGTGGAGGCTTGGGCGGGAAATTCCTTTTTCTTTTGAACTGGCAGATCGTTTTTCCTGGGGCGAAATACAGCTTCGATTTGAGATAAACAGCGGAAAAATCATTGACGTTCAAATTTATTCCGACGCTATGGATACAGATTTTATCGAAAAGCTGCCCTCTTATTTACGGGATCTCCCCTTTTCATTCTCCCTAGTGGCAGATGCGTTGTCCCCCTTGGCGCAAACACCGCAATATGCTACAATGATTTCAGATCTGCAAACGCTGCTGCGGAATGGTTCGCAGCAAGCAGAAGGAGGCGAAAACAAATGAATCATTATCAACTGGCGGTAATCGGTGCAGGACCCGGCGGATATGTAGCCGCTATCCGTGCGGCTCAGCTGGGTCTTAAAACTGTCGTAATCGAAAACCGGGACGTAGGCGGCACTTGTCTGAATCGGGGGTGTATCCCCACCAAAGCACTTTTGCACGCCGCAGATATTTACCATCAGGCCCAAAACGCCCAAGAGCTGGGGCTGGACATTCCCGAAGTAAGCTACCATATGGGGCGTATCCACGACCGAAAGCTCAAAATCGTCTTACAGTTACGCGGAGGTGTCGAGCAACTTTTTAAGGCTAACAAAATTGATTTGCTTCGCGGTACCGCAACCATTCTGGCTCCTCACGAAATTTCTGTAACCGGTTCTGACAATGGCCGGGTCACTGCTGACAATATTCTGATTGCAACAGGTTCGGTTCCTGCTCGTCCTCCTATCTCGGGATTAAACCTACCCGGCGTTGTAACCAGCGATGAGGTGCTGGAAGGAGATCCCGTCGATTATAAAAGCTTGGTTATCATCGGGGGCGGCGTAATTGGGGTTGAATTTGCAACCTTCTATCACCGCCTTGGATGTGAAGTGACTATTATAGAAGCAAAGGAACGGATTCTGCCTACGATGGATCGGGAAGTTTCCCAAAATCTTGGGATGATTTTAAAGAAACGCGGTATTTCCATCCATACTAGCGCTACAGTTGAAGAAATCACGACAGACGGCGGAATGCTTTGCTGCCAGTTTTCGAAAGGGGATCAGCAGGAATTTGTCCGGACGCAGGGCGTACTGATCTCCATCGGCCGCCGGCCTTATACAGAAAGCTTATTCGGTCCGGGAATTGCCCCAGAAATGGAACGCGGCCGTATTGTCACAAAAGAAGATTTCTCTACTTCTCTGGAACAAATCTGGGCTATTGGAGATGTAACTTCCCATATTCAGCTGGCGCATTTGGCTTCTGCCCAGGGAATTGCCGTGGCAGAGCGCATAGCAGGGCACACGCCTTCTGTTGATCTGTCGCTGGTTCCTGCCTGCATTTATACCGATCCGGAGATCGCCAGTGTTGGCCTTACCGCCGACGAGGCAAAAGAACAGGGAATTTCCGTAAAAACCGGAAAGTTTATGATGACTGCTAACGGAAAAACATTGATCGAAGGAAAAGACCGGGGATTTATCAAAGTAGTCTGCCATTCAGAAACTGGCGTTCTTCTCGGCGCACAGCTGATGTGTGCCCGGGCAACCGATCTTATCAGCGAATTTTCACAGGCTATTGTCAATCAGCTAACCGTACGGCAAATGCGGCAGGTAATTCGTCCCCATCCAACTTTTACAGAAGCAGTAACGGAAGCGCTGGAGGATTTGGAGGGCCATGCAATCCATGTAGCTCCAAAACGCCGGCCAATCCAATAGCAGCAAAACAACAGCACGCTTTTCCTCTTTCCAAAGCTTCCCCTGTCTTTCTTTTGAAGTTGCAAAGTACTTTTCACTTGGAGGGCTTTTGACATCTATATCAAAATATTGTCCAACACAAATTGATCAAGCAAAAAGCGGCGCAGCCTTTGAAGGCTGCGCCGCTTTTGTCAACCATTGATTTACTTTCCCTGTGCTTTTTGGCATCAGGCTTTTCTTCTGCCCTTTCCGTTTACGCCCAAAACACCTCCGATGCAAGCTGCAATGAAAGCAACCCCCATCTTCACCGCCTGAGACGCATCCAGAGAAAAATGCATCACGGCCAGAGAAATGCCAGTCAAAATGAAATAATACAAAAGCCCGGTCAAAAAGCCGCACAACAGGCCTTTTTTTTCCACGATTCGGGCAGAAACATACCCGCCTAAAAAAGTACCGATTCCCATTGCTCCAACAGCCAACGGCAGAATCATCCCCTGCGGAATATCCTGCAACGTCAAAATCAAAGCAAAAATCATTAAAATTGCGGCAGTTCCCAATAGCCCGATCGCTGTACCAAAAAGTACCGGTGTTATCCATTTGCGCACCGGAGACAAATCCCCTTTTGGCGGATTGTTTCGCATTCTCATCACTCCCGACCAAACTTCCTTAGTTCCAGCATATTCCGGGCGGAAGGTTTTTATGCGCAGTATCTGTACCGGATTTCTTTTAAATTAGTTGGAAGCCTCTTCCTCGTGAACCGTCAAGCAGCTCTCCACCGCTTTACGCAAAATACGGATTTTACTTCTCTCATTGCCGGTTTCAATGACAAGAGTATCGTCTTTGATGCTAACGATAATACCAATAATCCCGCCAAAGGTCACAATCTCATCACCAATCTGAAGATTGGAACGCATTGCCGCTTCCTGCTTGCTTTTTTTGTTCTGCGGGCGGATCAGCATGAAATAAAAAACAACCAGAACAAGGACCAGAGGCAGAAAAGAAGCCAGCATACCAGCACCGCTTGTTGTTGCCTCAGTGGTGAGAAAAAGATTAAACATTGTCGCAATTCCTCCAGTTTTTCTTATGATTTCATAATTGTTATCATAGCATGGAAAACTGCTTTCCGCAAGGTAAATCCGCGCAAACATTCTATGAATTTTGCAAATTGGCAGCCATACCAGTTTTCTTAAATGCGTTTTCCTAAAATTTCGCGCTGCTCTTCATAAAACTGCCGGTATCTTCCCTCGTCCAATGCTGCACGAATCTTCTCCATCAACGTATTGTAAAAATAAAGATTATGCTGAACAGCAAGGCGCATAGCAAGCATCTCATTGGCTTTGAACAAATGCCGCAGGTATGCCCTGGAATGGTTACGGCAGGTAGGACAATCACAGTTTTCATCAATCGGAGAAAGATCCCGCTCATACTTGGCGTTCATGATATTGCGAATTCCCTGCCAGGTGAACAGATGCCCATGCCGCGCGTTACGTGACGGCATAACACAGTCAAACAGGTCTACCCCGCGCCAAACAGATTCAAGAATATTCACCGGCGTACCCACTCCCATCAAATAACGGGGTTTGTCTTTCGGTGCAAAAGGCTCCACCGCCTCAATAATGCGGTACATCTCTTCTGCCGTTTCTCCCACTGCCAATCCGCCGATTGCAACGCCGTCCAAATCCATGCCAGCCAGTTCCTTCATATGCTGCACCCGAAGATCGTCAAATACGCAGCCTTGATTGATGCCGAAAAGCATCTGATGCGGGTTGATCGTACCTTCCTGCTGATTAAGCCGATCTAACTCTGTACGGCAGCGATATAACCAGCGAATCGTTCGCGCCACAGATGCTTCTGCATAAGCGCGGGGAGCAGGATTCTCTACACACTCATCAAAGGCCATTGCAATCGTAGAACCCAGATTCGATTGAATCTGCATACTTTCCTCCGGGCCCATAAAAATCCGTTTTCCATCTACATGAGAAGCAAAGTATACGCCCTCTTCCCGAATCGTACGAAGTTTTGCCAGGGAAAACACCTGAAATCCTCCGCTGTCCGTGAGGATTGGTCCTTTCCAGCCCATAAACCGATGCAGGCCGCCCAAATCATGAATCAAACGGTCCCCTGGACGAATATGAAGGTGATAGGTATTGCAAAGCTCTACCTGGCATTTTAAATCCACCAGATCATAAGAAGAGATCCCTCCCTTAATTGCGGCAGCGGTTCCAACATTCATAAAAGCCGGCATCTGCACATCACCATGCACCGTATGAAATACGCCGCGGCGGGCATTCCCCTCCTGCTTAAGCAGTTGATACATGTTTTTTCCTCCTGTCCTCTCATCATTGCCAAAAGCAATGACTCGCATACAAACGCTGTTTATTATACTATATTTTTCGCTTTTCGACAAATAAATTCTTCGTTTCTTATTGCATTAACCGCTGAAAGGCGTATACTGAAAAAAAAATGAGGAAGTGGTAGTGTATGTGGTGGGGTTATGCAGTTGGGTCGGCGGTGTTTGCCGCACTGACCTCTATTCTGGCGAAAATCGGTATTGAAAATGTCAATTCCAATCTTGCAACTGCTATCCGGACAATCGTTGTCCTAATTCTAGCTTGGGGGATGGTTTTTCTCACTGGCTCCCAATCCGGGATAAAAGAAATCAGCAGCAAAAGCTGGTTGTTTTTGATTCTTTCCGGTTTGGCCACTGGCCTTTCCTGGCTATGCTATTATCATGCGATACAGGTTGGCGACGTATCCAAGGTTGTACCCATTGACAAGCTCAGCGTGGTGCTGACCGTTGTACTGGCCTTTATTATTTTCCATGAAACGGTCAGTTGGAAATCTATTGTCGGGTGTGTGCTGATTGGCGCTGGCACTTTGTTCATGGTCATGAAATAAAACACAAAAAACAAGGCACATTGCTTGCTTTAGGCAATGCGCCTTGTTTTTTGCATCCACTTTTCCAGTGTTCGGGTCAATAGCCCTCCTAAAGAAAAGATTTATTGGCAGGATCCGTTGTTTCCGGCACATCCATGCTTATCTTCGCCGCAGGAGTGGCTGCCGCAGTCATGCACATGATCATGTGCATGATGGTTACAATGCACATCAGGATTATAGCTCAGTTTTCCTTCCAAAAGTGCTTTTACTGCCTCGTCTGCATTGCCAGATACACCCCCGTACAAATGGATTCCGGCCTGCGCCAAAGCGGTTTGGGCGCCTGCTCCAATACCGCCGCAAATAAGGGTATCTACCTGCAGATTCGCCAGCATGTTGGCCAATGCCCCATGTCCGCTACCAAGGGTGTCCACCACTTCAGAATGTGTCACGGCATGATTTTCTACTGTGTAGACCTTAAATTGACTGCTGTGCCCAAAATGCTGAAAAACATTTCCTGCTTCATAAGTAACTGCAATTTTCATTTTATCTTCTCCTTTTTGATTGATCGTAGCACTTCCCTCTGCGTGAATTCTTCTTTCACACTGCCTGCCGCAGCAAAATCGCTGTGTTCCCTCACATAGTCGATAATTCCCACCGGTAATTCTGAGTATTTTTCCATTTACAATACAATCGGCAATTTTATAGCGTGCTCTCTCATACATCTCCGTTACCGTCGTACGGGACACTCCCATCTGCCTGGCGCATTGCTCATGTGTTTGTTTTCCAAAATCAATCAGCCGAACCGCCTCATATTCGTCCACTGTCAGCTGGATCTCCTCCCCTTCTTCAAAACCACAGGGGGCAAAGCGCACATAAGACGGTTCCAGACAAATTCGCCGGCATCGGCTTGGTCTTGGCATGAAGCCACCTCCATTTCCGACATATGACGGTTATATTATACCGTATTTCCATAAAAAATCAACCCCGCCCCAGATTCATTTCATGAAAAGCAGTATTTTTTAATATAATCTAAATGCTCCTTTCATTTTGGGTAATAAAAATAAAAAGAGACAGATATCTGTCTCTTTTTTTACGATTTCTCTCTTTGCAAGGCATTTAAAACCGCTTGAGTATCCCACTCGTCACAGCAGGCAACAAAAGCACCCTTTCCCAGATACAGTAATGTCCTGCTGTCTGCATCATCTAAAAAAATTTTCTGCACCTTTTCTGTATTCCATCCGCTTCCCTCCAAAAGAGTCTTTCCCGTCACCCGAACCTGAATTGACGAGCCAGTTTGCCGGCGGAGCCTGCGGCAAAAACGCAACAGCAAATCCATCTGTGTATCAGGCACAAAAAAGCAGGCTTCATCGGGGTTAGGGCCGGGTGGAGCAAAAAAAGCAGCGACTTTCAGAGTACTACAGGCAAGGCTGCTGAGCAACGCAGGGAAGATACGAGTATCGGATGAATCCCAGAATATACCAGCCAGCAGGAGATCATCGGTCTGTATAAGGAATTTTTCATTCATCCCCCTTCACCCCCTCTTCCAACATCGGCATTCCAAGGAGCTTCATTTCTTTCCACAGCAGGCGCTTAACCTGCTCAGAAGGTTCTGTCAGCGGAAGGCGGCAGGGGCCTGCCTCCCACCTGGCAAAGCACATCGCCTTTTTGATCGGGATTGGATTAACCTGTGCAAACAAAGCGTCAATCAGCCTCAGCAAGCGCAGTTGTATCGCCCGGCAGCCTGCCATATCCTGATGGAGCCCCCGCCGGCACAAATCAGCAATCCCAGCAGGAAGGAGGTTAGAAACCACCGATACGATACCTTTTCCTCCCATGGAAAGAATTGGTGCCGCAATATCATCATTCCCGCTATATACCGGCAAATCCTCCCCACAGGATTCTATGATACGAGTAGCCTTTGCCATATCGCCGCTGGCTTCTTTTATTCCTGCAATCAGAGGATGTTCCGCCAATTTTTTGCAAGTTTCCAGTGAGATATCCATACCGGTTCGCGACGGAACATTATAAACGATTAACGGCAGTCGCGCCGACTCAGCGATGGTATAAAAGTGGCGTAAAAGCCCTTCTTGAGTCGTCTTGTTATAGTATGGAGTTACCGACATCAGCGCATCAGCACCAATAGAAGCAGCCTCTTTTGAGGTGATAACAGAAAAAGCCGTGTCATTGCTGCCGCTGCCTGCGATAACAGGCACCCGCCCATTGGTTTGCTCCACGACACAGGATATGACCCGAAGATGCTCTTCCCGGCTGAGCGTTGCGCATTCGCCAGTAGTACCGCAGGCTACCAGTGCATCAATCCCCTGTTCAATCTGCCATTCCACCAAGCGCTTCATCTCCTCCAGATTCACCGAGCCATCCGAATGCATGGGAGTAATCAGCGCCGTAGCTGCACCCAAAAAAACAGCTTGTTTCATCCAAATCAACCGCCCTTCCAACAAAAAAGTCAGATGTGGTTTCTCCGCCGAAACAAGCTGCGTTTTATCGGTTATGTACGGAATCCAAATAGCCCTTGGCCGCCAGCAGTTCCGCCATTAATACAGCGCCGCCTGCTGCGCCGCGCAGGGTGTTATGAGAAAGGCAGACAAACTTCACATCATACTGCGTATCTTCTCTTAAACGTCCTACGCTGACAGCCATGCCATTTTCCAGCATCCGGTCCAACTTAGGCTGGGGCCGATCGTTTTCTTCAAAATAATGCAAAAACTGTTTGGGAGCGCTGGGCAGACCCAATTTTTGCGGAGCGCCCTCAAACGTCGCCCACTTTTCCTTAATCTGCTCCAGGGTAGGCTTTTTGGCAAAGCTCGCAAATACCGCCGCCATATGCCCGTCAGACACATTGACTCGCAGGCACTGGGTAGTAATCGAAGGCGATTGCGCCGGAATCACGCCCTCCGGTCCGATGCTACCCCAGATTTTCAGCGGCTCCTGCTCGCTTTTCTCCTCCTCACCGGAAATAAACGGGATGACATTGTCATCCATTTCCGGCCAGGTAGCAAACGTTTTACCAGCTCCTGAAATCGCCTGATAAGTACAGGCCAGCACCTTTGTAACACCAAATTCCTCGATCAGAGGATGCAGCGCCGGAACATAACTTTGCAGTGAGCAGTTGGACTTCACCGCGATAAATCCCCGTTTGGTTCCCAAGCGGCGGCGCTGAATGTCGATCAGGACCGCATGCGCGTCGTTGATTTCTGGAATAATCATCGGTACATCTGGGGTAGCCCGGTGCGCACTGTTATTGGAGATGACCGGACATTCCAGCTTGGCATATGCCTCTTCCAACACGCGGGTTTGAGCCTTATCCATATTGATCGCACAGAAAACAAAGTCCACCATACCTGCGATTTTTTCCATGTCAGCGTTAGCGTCCATCACGACTATCTTTTTCACCGACTCCGGCATTGGAGCACTCATTGCCCAGCGGGAACCGACCGCATCCTCGTAAGTTCTGCCTGCGGAACGGGACGACGCTGCTAAAACCACCGGATGAAACCAAGGGTGATTTTCCAAAAGGCTTACAAATCTCTGACCAACCATTCCAGTTGCGCCGATGATGCCGACTTTGAAATCTTTCATTGTCCTGACTCCTTTGTTTTCTTATTATTATCCTATTTTTCTGCCTGTAAAAGGGTGACAGAAAGCAGGCTTTTTCTTTCGACAAAAATTTTCATCTTCCCCCATAATGACGCCTTGAAAAAACCAGTTGTAAACCGGCTCCAGTTGCATTATAATAGCAGGAGAACCTGTATTTGCAGGAAAGAACTGCCTTGCCGTCAGTATTTTTGTTATAGTAACACTTTAAATTCCGATTTGTCAATTATTTTTTAATGTTTTATCGTATAGGTGAAAAAGAAAATGAGAAAAAGTGATTTTTGGTACGATTTACCCGAATCTCTCATCGCACAAACTCCTATGGAACCCAGGGATCATTCCCGTTTGATGCATTTGTCCACCCCCAGCGGGCAGATAGACCATCTGCATTTTTATGATCTTTTGGATCTTCTGCATCCTGGCGATTGCTTGATTGTCAATGACTCAAGGGTGCTGCCTGCCCGCCTGTATGGAGAAAAGCAGACCGGCGCCCGCATTGAACTGCTATTGCTGGAACAAAAGAGAGCCGATGTTTGGGAAGTATTGGTAAAACCCGGGAAAAAAGCACTTCCCGGTGTATCGATTTTCTTCGGAGGCGGAATATTGCGTGCCGACGTACTGGAAGTGCTGGACGGAGGAAACCGCTTAGTCCGATTCTTTTACGAAGGAAACTTTTTCGACATTCTGGAAAAAATCGGTCAAATGCCCTTACCGCACTATATTACAGCGGAATTAAAGGACAACGAGCGATATCAAACCGTATATTCCCACGAACTGGGTTCTGCCGCCGCTCCCACAGCCGGGCTGCATTTCACGCTGGAAATGATGGATAAACTACGTAAAAAGGGGGTTCATATTGGGTATGTAACCCTTCATGTGGGGCTGGGTACTTTCCGCCCTGTTAAAGTCGACGAAATCACGGAACACAAAATGCATTCGGAACACTACCGTTTACCGGAGGAAACTGCGCAGCTGATCAATCAAACCAAAGAGGCCGGAGGACGGGTCATTGCCGTTGGAACCACCAGCACCCGAACGCTGGAATCCGTAGCCGCCAAATACGGCGAAATCCGGGCGGATGAAGGTTACACCGATATTTTTATTTATCCCGGGCGGCCTATTCGGGTACTGGATGGACTGATTACCAACTTTCATCTGCCAGAAAGCACACTGATTATGCTGGTCAGCGCCTTTGCCGGATATGAAAATACCATGCGAGCCTATCAGGAAGCTGTGCGGGAGCAATATCGGTTTTATAGTTTTGGCGACGCGATGTTTATTGAGAAAGAATAGTCTCATTTTAAAAAAGAGGAGAGACCAGAAAGGTCTCTCCTCTTTTTCCATAGAAAGCGTTAGTCTTCTTCGTCCTCAACGCCGTGATTACTACCGATCTCTCCCTCTTCCGATTCTACCGACCCCAGATGCTTCACACAAGTACCCGGAATATTGGATTCCTTATACCAACCGGTTTCAGTATTGGGACAGGCCGATGTTGCAATTTCGCCGGATTCCGTACAGTAGGTCATTTCTACCACCTTACCACTAGTGGGAAACTGCTTCACT
Organism: uncultured bacterium; assembly: GCA_934875375.1. Classification (GTDB taxonomy): domain Bacteria; phylum Bacillota; class Clostridia; order Oscillospirales; family Ruminococcaceae; genus UBA3818. The sequence goes on along the minus strand of CAKXHL010000001.1, from coordinate 227,892 downwards.
TCCAAGCCCTCGTGGATATGCTGCATTACTCTTTTCCAAATAATGGGCGGCGGATAACTACTATAACGAATCTGGATATTAGAATCGTCTGAATATCCAAACCAGACTCCGCCTACATAATATGGTGTCATACCCATAAACCACTGATCTACGTCGTTATTGGTAGTACCAGTCTTACCCGCTACTGGCATAGAGCCAAATTTCGCAGTGCCACCAGTTCCCTGCGCACCATTGACAACACGTTGCAACAATTTGTTCATCACTTCAGCTGAATCCTCAGAAATGACTCGTTGCGGCGTAGGATTCTGTTCCAACACTACATTGCCTTCGCTATCATAAACCACAGAATAACTGTAAGGCTCATAATACAGTCCGCCGTTATCAAAGATCTGATAAGCTGCCGTCATTTCCATTACCGTTACACCATTTGTCAGTGCGCCCAATCCCAAAGGCGCGCGGTCAACGTCGTTATTCGCGCCGGAACCGACCAATGTGGTAAAATGCAGCTGATTCACCATGAAATCATAGGAAACCTGCGGCGTTAAAAGCTGCAATACCCGAACAGCAACTGTATTGGTAGACCGACGGATGGCATAATCAACCGTTACGTCTCCCATATAGGTTCCATAATGGTTGATTGGCCAGTCACTGGTAAAAGCGCTGTTTTCAGAAGCCAGTTCCACAGGGTTATCATCAAAGATTTTGGACCAGTAAATCATGTCAAAATCCATAGCCGGCGCGTAAACGGACAGCGGTTTGATCGATGATCCCGGCTGCCGCACGCCTTTGGTTGCCAGATTCAGAATGCGGTCGCCCTCTTTCTCTCCACGGCCACCTGCAATACCGACCAATTTACCATTCGGCTCCATAATCACCATAGCGGCATCCGGCTGCTCCTCTACAAAGCTGAAGGTTTTCAGATTGTAGCCACGAACCGTCGGAAAAATAGAATTTTCTGCATCCTGATCCGCAAAGGCCACATCCAAATAATCTTGAATATCTTTATCCATTGTTGTATAGATACGATATCCACCCTTCAACACCTTGTCCTCTGCCATTTCGTAGGTATATCCATATTTATCCATTAAGTCCTGGATAACCTCTTCCAGAACATAATCCTCAAAGTAGCTCAGTGTAGCCTTTTGAGTCGTATCGGAAGAATTATCATAAGTCACTACCTGGATCTGTTCGGCCATGGCCTGGTTGTACTCTGCCTGTGTGATATATCTCTGCTCCAGCATCTGACCCAAAATCCACTCCCGGCGTTCCCGGTTGTTTTCCTCGTGATTAAACAGTTCCCGCTTGGACGGGTTCTGGGTAATAGCAATCAACGCAGCGCTTTCCGCAATGCTCAACTGGCTGACATCCTTGCCGAAATACAGGTTGGCCGCAGCCTGTACGCCATCCGTATTCCAGCCCAGATGGATAGAATTGAGGTACGCCTCCATAATCTGGTCTTTCGAATTGGACTTTTCCAAACTCAGCGCCCGGAATATCTCCTTGATTTTCCGCTCAACGCTGAAATCCTTTTCCCCTGTAATGTTTTTAATCAGCTGCTGGGTAATCGTAGAGCCGCCCTGCGTGCCTCCCTTGAGAAAGTGAGTCACGGTCGCATACAGCGTGCGTTTCCAGTCCACGCCCTGATGCTCTTTAAACCGTCTGTCCTCACCGGCGATTGCAGCATCGATCAGATGATCCGGAATATTCTCATAATCTACCCAGATACGGTTTTCTTCGCCGTGCAAGCGATTCAATTCCATATATTCACCAGTTGACTTGTCCTGCACATACAATATGCTGGTGTAATTCATTTCCAAGCTGTTTAAATCCAGATCCGACTCATCGTCCAGAAATCCCACAATGTAAACCGTCATCACACAGGCTACAATACAGCCGGTAATGACCATGACAAAAAACATCGTCGCCAACGTGCGGAAAAAGACCGAGCCCAACTCTTTCAAAATTTTCCCCGCTGATTTGGGCGAACCAGTGACATCCTGAACAGTTGAATCCTTTCGATCCGGGAACGTATTCTTACGGGCATTGCCCATTTGCAGTCCCTCCTTGTTGCTTTTCCGGCGATGCCGAAAAAAGAAAACGGTTGCTGCAACAGAAAATCAACCATGAAATCCTGCGCAGAAAATAATTGTAATCCCAGCGTTTGCAGCACAGCATTTTTGCTGTCCAAAACCGTGTGTCAGCATCAGCCTCTACAAACTTGGAAAAACAAATTTATAACCGCATGTGGTTATTATACCATACTCTAAAAAGAAAATGTTAATAAATTTATAAAAGAAAAATTATCACAAAACCAGAAAAATGAATACTTTTCCCCATTTTGCCCAAAATAATCGCAACTATTTCGTATAAAGGCGGGGCGTTTATGAAAAAATTTTTTGGATTCACCACCATGTCAGTTGCTGGCGCCATGCTGATTTCCGGAATCCTGTTATCGCTGACCGGTGAAAATTTTTCCGCACAAAATCCTGTCAGTACCATTTCTCAACCACAAGCGTTGGGAGAATACCAATATTGGCTGCGAGATTACAACGGATACCTAGCCGTATTCGGCGAAGAGTCGCCGGAGGAGCCGGAACTGATTTTTCAGGTTTTCACCCGTAATCTGCCCCAATATGACCAACAAGCATTGCAAGACGGAATCGGTGTACGGGATTATGAAGAGCTGGTTGCGCGGATTGAAGATTTCATCAGCTAATAAAATAAAACCCCCGCTTTAACCAATTTGTAACGAACCGTAACTGAAATATCGTTGTTTTTCATCTATTTGCGGCATATAATAAAAACAGGATAAGAAATTGTTCTGTTTTAGCCGGTTCTCTCCAGCGATTTATCGTTACTGACTAAAACGATGATTTGATTTTATATTCTTCAAACGCATTCATGGTATTTTTCCCAAAGCCCCGGCAAACGCCGGGGCTTTTCTCTGTTCCATTTCTTTTTCATATCCCCCTTATGCTTTTCATAAGCTTGTAAAAAGGCAGGGGGCGTTTTTTATGCTTGGTTGGTTAGAGCAAGTAAACGAGTCAATCAATGGTGTGGTCTGGGGACCGGTTACTCTCTTTTTATTTTTGGCCACTGGTATCTGGTTTACATTGGGAACCGGTTGGTTTCAGTTGTCAAAAATAGGGCTGATTTTTCGTAACACCCTTGGCAGCCTAGAAAAAAACCGTCTGAGAAAAAACGGCGGTATTTCCCCTTTTCAGGCGATGTCCACCGCATTGGCCGGCACAATGGGAGTTGGCAACATCACTGGAATCGCTACTGCAATGACATTAGGCGGAGCTGGATCCATTTTCTGGATGTGGATCAGTGCTTTTTTCGGCATGATGACAAAATATGCAGAGGTTCTTTTGGCGGTACGGTACCGACAAAAGGGAGCATCCGGCTACTTTGGCGGACCAATGTATTACATGGAAAAAGGAATCGGTTCCAAAGTGCTGGCTATTATTTTCAGCTGCCTGTGCATCGCGGCTTCTCTCGGGGTCGGAAATATGACCCAGTCTAATGCCATTTCCTTGGCGACAAACCAATTATGGTCTTTTCCTTATTGGCTTTCTGGTCTCTTAACTGCTCTTGCAATTGGCTTGGTCATTATTGGCGGCATACGCCGCATTGCCCTTGTCACCGAATGGATGATTCCTTTTCTGTCTATTGGCTATCTGACCTGCTCTATACTGGTGCTGATTTTAAGGGCAGACCGGCTGCCGGAAGCAATACATCTGATTTTTTCCTCGGCTTTTACCCCTGCATCAGCTGCCGGAGGTATTGCAGGATACACCGTTTCGCAAGCTGTGCGTTTCGGATTTGCCAGAGGGATTTTTTCCAATGAGGCGGGGCTTGGCTCGGCGCCGATTGCACATGCATCGGCGGATTCCTCCAATCCGGCAGCACAGGGAATGTGGGGGATCTTTGAAGTGTTTGCGGATACGCTGGTCGTTTGCACGTTGACCGCTTTGGTTATTCTAACCTCTGGCGTAGCCGATGGCGGTTTTACAGGTGCAGGTATGACTTCGGCAGCCTTTTCTGCTGTTTTAGGACCCTGGGGCGGAAAAATGGTTTCAATTTCACTGATTTTCTATGCGGTCGCCGCCATCATCGGTTGGTCGTTTTATGGTGAACAAAGTCTTTCTTACCTGATGCCTCATAAAAAAAACGCCGTTCTGGTTTATCGGTTTCTTTTTTTATTTTGCTGCTTTCTAGGTGCTGTAACCAAGCTGGATCTGGTGTGGGGAATTGCCGATACCCTGAATGGGCTGATGGCGGCCCCGAATCTGTTGGCATTACTCACCTTAAGCGATGTCGTATTTCGTACAACAAAAGACTTTCTTCAGCCAGAACAGAGATTTTTCTTTAAAAAAACACAGGAAAAAAAATAGATACAGATTACTTTTCCAATTATTTTCTTCTCGTATTTTTGTCTTTCTTTTATCGTGAACTGATAAAAGAAAAAATTCAGCAATTTTTCTGTGAGAATGGTCAAACAATGCAAATCCATTTTAAAAAATTTTTTGCATGAATCAAATTGCTGATTCAAAGAAAAAGTGCGAAGCAGAAAAATCTGCTTCGCACTAAAAGCGTCCTATTCCTTAAAATAAGGGAAAATCGGATTCACAAAATTTCTACTGTTGGCTTATTTGCCGAAATAACGATTCAGCAAACCCTGAAAAGCACAACCGTGCCGCGCTTCATCTTTGCACATCTCATGCACCGTGTCATGAATCGCATCCAAACCCAGTTCTTTTGCGCGGGTAGCCAATTTCTTTTTACCTTCGCAGGCGCCATGCTCCGCTACCGCACGCAGCTCAACATTCTTCTTGGTATCGGGGTAAACCACTTCGCCCAGCAGTTCAGCAAACTTGGCAGCATGTTCTGCTTCTTCAAAAGCAAATCTTTTATATGCTTCAGCGATCTCGGGATAACCCTCCCTGTCGGCCTGACGGCTCATCGCCAAATACATACCAACCTCTGTGCATTCACCGGTAAAGTTCTGGCGCAGACCTTCCACAATTTCAGGGTCTACACCGGCAGCTACGCCGATTCTATGCTCGTCAGCCCACACAAGACCCTGTGTTTTCTGCTCCTGAAATTTCGAAGCAGGCGCTTTACACTGCGGGCAAAACTCTGGCGGCTCTTTTCCGGTAAAAACGTATCCACAAATCGTACAAATGAAAGTTTTCATTTTTGAATCCTCCTATTGCATTTCTATGATTGGTAACCTTATTCGTATTGATTACGAATAATAATATACTATACAAGTAGACAAATTGCAACTGTTTTCCGCTAAAAAACAGAAATTTTACAATTAAGAAAAATAGGGACTTGTTCATACATTTGTTAACATTTGATTTTCGCAGTCGTCGTTCGCGGAAAAATACAGTCATTATAGTGATAACAAGGGAACAGGAAAAATTCCCTGTTCCCTGTTTTCTACCGAAAAGTCCTCACTAGATCCGATAAGCTTTGATCGCACCAGTTGGGCACTCTCCTACGCAAACACCGCAGTTCGTGCAGAGCTTCGGATCAATATGCGCCAGATTATCCGTAACCGTAATGGCACCAGAAGGACAAGCCTTTTCACACTTTTTGCAGCCAATACAGCCATCCCTGCAGACTTTTCGGGTTTGCGCCCCTTTGTCATGGCTGGAGCAGCTGACATAGACTTTGCTGGTTGCCGGAATAATATCGATCAAATGATTGGGACATTCCCGCGCGCACATACCACAGCCTACGCACTTACTCTTATCTACTACGGCAACGCCATCCACAATATGAATCGCATCATATTTACAAGCCAGTACGCAGTCGCCAAACCCCAGGCAGGCATGAGAACAACTCCCCCGCCCCTGATAAAAAGAGTTACAGGCCGCACAGGTCTTTACGCCTTCATAGTCCATAATGTAATCCGTAGCGTTGCAGTTACCGCCACATTTCACAATTGCAAACTGCTCTTCTACATCTGCCACTTCCACTCCCAGAACGGTACTGACCGCTGCACTTACCTTGTCACCGCCGGGGATACATAAATTTGTTTTTTCACCATTACACAGCGCTCTTGCATAATCGTCACATCCTGCATATCCACAGGCGCCGCAGTTTACGCCGGGCAATTCCGCACGAACTTTTTCGTAGGTTTCATCTGTTTTCACCGCCATGAATTTTGCGGCAACCACCAGAATGGCCGACAGCAGCAGTCCGCAGCCAGTGACGAGCAAAATCGGGAAAATATAAGCTTCGAACATCTTTCTAAGCTCCTTTACAATCAAATTGGCAGAGGATTATTGAAACAATCCATCTACAACGCCGCCAAAGCCCATAAAGGCCACCGATACGATCGCTGCTGCAATCAAAGTAATTGGCATGCCCTGGAAGCATTTGGGGGTATTTTCCGAATCCAGTCTGCTTCTGACGCCGGCAAACAGCACCATGGCCAGCATAAAGCCCAAGCCGGCGCCGATTGAATATAGCAATGCATTGCCAAACGAAGTGCCAAAGCTGACAGAAGGATCCCAGTTGTCGATATCCAGCATCGTAACGCCCAATACTGCACAGTTCGTGGTAATCAAAGGCAGATACACACCCAAAGCACGATGCAGTGCAGGCATAAATTTTTTCAACACCATCTCAACCAGCTGTACCAAAGCGGCGATTACCAGAATAAAGACCAATGTTTCCATATAAGCCAAATCATAAGGAGTTAACAGAAACACATAAATCGGGAAAGTAACCGCCGTAGCGATCACCATAACGAGAATAACCGCTGCGCTCATGCCAATAGCGGAATCCAGCTTTTTCGAAACGCCCAAGAAAGGACAAATTCCCAAAAATTTGGTTAAGATAAAGTTTTCTGCTAAAATCGCGGTCAAAAGGATAACCATCATATTTTTCGCAAATTCCATTATTTGCAGCCTCCTTCCGCAGCTTCAGCACATTTACCCGCCATTGGGCATCCGGAGCAACCGACCTCCTGTTTCGGCTTTTTGCCTTTACGCATCAGAATACAGTTAACCAATGCGATCAGGCAACCGAATACAAAGAATCCGCCAGGAGCCAGCGTCATAATGGACATTGTCTGTACCGACTCAGGAATAATCCGCAGACCAAACCATGTGCCAGACCCTAAAATTTCACGGATAGAACCCATACACAGCAAAGCCAGCGTAAATCCAAGGCCCATACCGATTGCATCGCATGCAGAAGCCACAACCCCGTTTTTATTTGCAAACATCTCAGCACGGCCCAAAATAATGCAGTTTACCACGATCAGCGGCAAAAACAGGCCCAATGCTTCATAAATATCCGGTACATACGCCTCCAAAAGAAAGCTGACAATCGTTACAAAACCTGCGATAATTACGATATAACTCGGGATACGAACTTTATCCGGAATCACTTTTCTCAACAGCGAAATTACAATATTGGAACCCAACAGCACCACCGTAGCGGCCAGGCCCATGCCCAAGCCATTTACCGCCAGAGAAGTGACGGCCAGTGTCGGGCAGGTGCCCAAAATCAGCACCAATACGGGGTTTTCCTTGATAATGCCGTTGAGCAGAATTTTCAGATTGCTCTGTTTACTCATGCAGCAAGCTCCCCTTTCACCAGTTCAAAAGCGCCAACCGCTTTTCCAATCGCTTTTTTCACCGCATTGGAAGAAACCGTTGCACCTCCCAGTGCGTCTACGCCGTCCTCAGAGGTCTGGCCGATATACTGATCCAAATAAGAAGGTTTGCCCACGCGGTCTCCAACCCCCTCCGTCTCTGCGAAATCGACCGGTTTCACTCCGATAATCGCTCCGGTGGGATCCATCGCTACAACCAAACGGATCAACGGCTCTTCATGATAGCCCTGCGCTGTAACAACCATGGTAACCGCAGATTTATCATTTGCAATGTATACCTCTTTTATCTTGTCTACTTCCTGCTCGTATTTGGTCACGCCGCCGGGAACCAGCGCTGCATTGGCGTCATCCACTGTATACAGAACCAGTTCTTCTGCCGGCTCATCTACTACTTCCGAAATTTCCACATCGTTTCCAGAGGCTGCGCTATACAGTTCAAAAGCCGTACCCAACGCTTTTTTATATGCTTTGGAGGTTATGGTTGCGCCGGAAACACCGTCTACTTCCGTATAGTCAGATGCAGTCTTCCCTACATAACCAGCGCCATAGCTGTCTTCTGCCAGTTTCGCACCGAAACCAGGAGTCTCCTGATGCTCCAGCATCTTCACTCCAGTGATCGTGCCGTTTGCGTCAAAGCCGACCATCAGATTTACCGGGCCGCCGTAACCCTGCGCAGAAGCAGTAACGACATACCCCATGCCGCTGGTCTCTTTGTAAGCATCCACCGCACCTTCGATTTCGGCAGTCAGTTCTACTTCTTCAAAACCAGAAGCACCGGGCAATACCACTGCTCTGGCCGCATTGGCTTCCGCGTTTTTCGCCTCATCAATAATCGGTTTGGTAGCCTGATAGGTAAATACCAGCGCCGCGGAAACGACCACACAAATCACAGTCAGCACAACAACAGGAATAACAAAATCTTTTACAAATTTCATTTCGCAAGACCTCCAAACGGTTTTGTTTTCGTCCATCTATCAATCAAGGGCGTTAAAATGTTCATCAGCAGGATCGCAAAGGAAACGCCTTCCACATATTGTCCGTACAGACGGATTACAATGGTCAGCAGGCCGCAGCCGATTGCAAAAATCACTTTGCCTTTTTTGGTTACAGGAGAAGTGGAGTAATCGGTTGCCATAAAGAACGCACCCAGCACCAATCCGCCCGCCAAAATCTGCGAAATGGGGTTTACACCCAAAATCCAGGACATGACAAACACAGTTCCGATATAGGTCAGAGGAATGATCGGGCTGATAACTTTCTTATAAATCAGATAGATTCCGCCGATCAGCAGGGTGATAATGCAGGTCTCGCCCAAGGAGCCGCCTCTCAAGCCAAACAGCAGCTCAAACACATTAGGAACACCTTCCACAGAACCCAAGGCCATATTTCCAATTTCGCCCAGCCCGCTGACCTGTGTAGCATTAATTGCGCCCAAAGGGGTTGCGCCCGCAATGTGGGAAATATTTCCATCGGCAAACGAAGGAGTCACAAATGCGCTTGCATCCCCCATCGCCGCAGAAAAGGATACCAACAGAACCACACGGGCAGTGATCGCGGGGTTCGCAAAATTCTTTCCGATACCGCCAAACAGCATTTTTACTACAACGATTGCCACAAAGCAACCAACCATTGCCATCCAGAATGGAAATGTAGACGGCAGGTTAAAAGCGAGCAACATACCGGTAACGACTGCGCTGCAATCAGAAATGGTATTGGGCTGCTTGGTGATAACGTTATACAAATATTCAAAAATGATACAAGAGGCTACGCAAACGCAAATCAACATGAGCGCGCGCAAACCAAACAGTAAAGTCGCCGCGATGGCGGTCGGGATCAGCGCAACAACCACGGTCAGCATAATGTTGGAGGTTGTCACGGGATCTTTTAGATGCGGCGAGGTAACGACCAAAAGTTTATTTTTCAATGTGATTCACCTCTTACTTTTTTTCTCTCAACATCTGCTTGCCCATTCTGTTGTAAAGCACCAGATAACGGTTAGCCGGGCATACATAGGCGCAGCATCCGCATTCGATGCACAAATTTACCTTCAAAGATTCTAGCGCCTCTTTATTTTTACCGTGAACCGCCTTATCAATGGCAGCCGGCATCAGATGAACCGGGCAGGCCCCAATGCACCGGGCACAGCGGATACAGGGAGTTTCCAGCCGTTCCAACGCATCTTCTTCTGCAAAAGCCAAAATCGCATTGTTGTTTTTTATGACCGGATACTGGTCGTTGGGAACTGCAATCCCCATCATGGGGCCACCCATCAGTATCAGGCGTGGCTCTTTGGCATAACCGCCGCAAAAAGCAATGATATCTTCAAATTTTGCGCCAATGGGAACCATTACGTTCTGCGGTTTTGCCACTGCGGAACCGTCTACTGTTACCCGTTTCCGGATCAAGGGCATGCCAGTTTTCATGTAAGAGGCGATAAACGCCACCGTAGATACGTTCATAACAATAACGCCCTGATCTGCCGGAAGCTGACCCTCTTTGACCACTTTACCGGTGGTCTCATAAATCAGCACCTTTTCTGCTCCCTGGGGATATTTTGATTTGAGTACCGTAACCTTGTAGCCATCCTTACCCAAAATTAACTGCTGCATTTTATCAATGGCTTCTTTTTTATTGTCCTCGATGCCGATTATCACATTTTTGATTCCCAGATATTTGGTCACCAACTCGATTCCTTTGATAACATTTTCGCCATTCTCCAAAAATTCGCGGTTATCTGCCGTAATGAAAGGCTCACATTCTGCGCCGTTGATAATCAGCGTATCCACTTCGTCCAGATTTTTCGGATTCAGCTTGATAAAGGTCGGAAATCCCGCCCCACCCAAGCCTACGAGTCCGGATTTGCGGATTGCCGCAATAAAATCTTCCCGACTTTCAACCACCGGCGGTTTGACCGACTCATCCACGGTTTGCTGTCCATCGCACGCAATGACAATTGTCTGCGTCCGCACACCATTGGAATTGATGAAATCTTCAATGGCTGTAACCGTACCAGATACGCTGGAATGGATCGGCACGCTCATAAACGCGTCAGAATCCGCCAGCAACTGGCCAACCTTAACCTCGTCCCTCACCTTCACAGTCGGGGTACACGGCGTGCCCATATGCTGTAAAAGCGGAATCGTGACACTTGCCGGTACAGGCATGGATACAGTTTCACAATTCATAGTGTTTTTATGATGTGGAACTTTTACTCCATTCAAGTTCATTTTCAACTTTAAATTCCTCCTGTCCTCATATTTTCCCTTGCAATTATCTATAAAAATATGGTAACCCATAGGTTTCCCTAACGAAGTTGGCGGTCCAGCTTTTCTACTGCCGGAAGTACGGTTTTCAATACCAGCCCGGTAACCAATCCCATTCCGACACCTGAAAGAATCAAAACCGGAAAATAGTATAGGGTAAGCGCCGTCCCCGTCAGCATAGAAGCGCCCAAAAGCTGGCCCATATTATGGCCGATTGCGCCTAAAATGCTGATAACCAAATAGGAAAGGCTGCTGCCTTTGAGATGCAACAGCAACAGCATCACCGTTACAGAAATCAACCCGCCCAGCAGACTCAGCAATGCTCCGGTAGGCCCTCGCATCAGCAGTACCGAAAGCGCCTTCAGCACAGCTAATGTATATGCATTGGAAACACCCAGAAAAAACACACAGTACATGGTCACAATATTGGACAACCCTAGTTTAACGCCTGGCGGCAAGCCGGGAACCGAAACCATTCCCTCTATATAAGAAAGAACCACTGCTGTAGCAAACAACAGCCCCATAAAGCATATTCGTTTTGTTTTTCTATTTTTACTCATCTGTAGCACCGTTTCTCCGTTCTTTTACGATACGTTCACGAAATGGTAACCCTCAGCCTGTTCATTTGGGGTAAAATAAGGCAAAATTCCATCGGATAAATAGACATTTTTTTTCCGGTCAACTAAAATAAAATCAAAGAAATCCGATTGTGCATAAGCCATTGCCGCCTCTTTGCCCGCTAAAAATAACGTAGTGGAGAGAAAATCTGCCATCCCACCGTCCGGACAGATGACTGATACGGAAATCAAATCGCTATTGCCGGGATATCCGGTATCCGGATTCAGGATATGATGATAACGGACGCCATCTTCTTCGAAATACCGCTCGTAATCGCCGGAGGTGGCCATTGTCGTATCTGTAAGTTCCACAATACCGATATAGTCGCTTGCAGCTCCACGTGGATCCCGAACGCCAAAACGATAGGCAGAGCCGTCCTCTTTTCGGCCAATGGTAAAAATATTACCTCCAACCGACAGATACCCCGAATGAACACCATAGGATTTCGCTGTTTCTATGGCTAATGCGCCGGCAGTTCCTTTTGCCATGCCGCCTAAATTTAACTTTTGTCCCTCTTGGCGCAGCATAACCGAGTGATCTTCTTCTCTCAGCAGCAAATCCTCATAATTCACTCGCTTTAGGACGGATTGGATTTCCCGCTCATCAGGTACACGGGGATTTTCCCCTGTGATATCCCATAAATCAACCAAAGGGCCAATCGTAATATCAAAAAGCCCTTGCGAGCGTTTACAGTACTCTTTCGCGGTTTTTAAAAAATCAAACGTCTCTTCACTGACCTGGATATAAGAAAGGCCGGCATTTTGGTTGATACGGGAAATTTCAGACGAAGAGACATAAGCCGAAAAGCGGTTTTCAAAATTTTTCAATAACTCGTTTATTTTTTCAACAGCCAGTCCGCTTTGTTTTCCCGAAAACTTTTGATCCACAAAAGTGTCCATTACAAAAGTACTGCCAGTACTGGTAGTCCAATCCTTTTCCCGGCTGTCCCAATAAAATCCAAAACAAGCCAAAAAAAGAAGCAGTATCAAACTGACGGCTACGGTAATCACTGTTTTTTTCCTCAGATCATTCAGCAAAATTTCAACCCCGTTTTATGATCGCATACTGCCCTCACGATATTGTAGCGCATTTGCCTGTTAATTTCAAGTATTCTGCTGTCTTTTCCTCAAACTGTTGACTTTTAAAAGGAAAATCTTCCTCAAATTTTCTCAGGATAAACAAAAAATACGGAAAATCCTGTGGATAAATCTGTTCCATCGGTTACCACGGCATTTATAAAAACATCTACATTATACTTTGGCACTCTACGATGGAAAATCCAACATCGGAACACAAATACCATGATAGCATAAAAAAACCGCTTCTCCGCCATTTCCTTTTCCCTTCTAACCACAAAAGGGAAACTTAAAATAAAGGGCTCCGGCTGTGCCGGAGCCCTTTATTTTAAATCTCATTTATTCGTGGTCGCAATTGCAGTCTTCGCAGCCGCAATCATCACAATCGTCGCACTCAAAGTCAAATTCAAGTTTCTCGTGACAGTTCGGACAGTTGATAAAACCTTCGTCCAGCATTTCCTCGTTGATATAAATACTGTCGCCGCAGGCCGGACAAGTCACTTCATACAACTCATCGTCATCACACTCTTCGTCCTCGCAACCACAGTCGCAGCCACATTCATCGTCACATTCGTCGCCGTAGAACTCTTCTTCCAGCGCGCCCAGATCCTCATCGATCTCATCCAAGCCGTCAGACAGCTCAGCGACATCGTCTTCCAGATCCGTTACCGTCAAAGAGATATCGTCCAAAACGTCAATGATCGCTTTGAAGACTCTGCCCTCTTTGCTCGTTTCGTCTATCCCAAGGCCTTCGCTCAAACCTCTGAGGTATGCAACCTTTTCAAGAATCGTCATCTGTAAATCCTCCTTATAGTTGAAATAGAAAAATAGCAACTGCTATTTTTATCAATGATAGCGGACACCTGCCCGGGTCAAATCAATCCTGCCAAATGTTGGCCACGCTCTATCAAGCGCGCTCCATGTACTCTCCGGTTCTGGTATCGACGCGGATCATATCCCCTTCTTCAATAAACAGTGGCACATTGATCTGCGCACCGGTCTCCAGCGTGGCAGGTTTGGTGGTGTTAGTCGCCGTATTGCCCTTAAAGCCGGGATCCGTCTGGGTAACCTGCAGTTCCATAAAGAAAGGAGGTTCTACCCCAAAAATGGAGCCCTTATAAGACAGAACCTTTACGTCGGTATTTTCCTTGACAAATTTAAAGTTGTCACCCAAAATACTTGCGTTGATCGGGATGTTTTCATAGGTTTCATTATCCATGAAATAATAAAGATCGCCGTCATTATACAAATACTGCATATCCTTACGCTCTACGTATGCGGTCGGAAATTTGTCTGTGGGGCTGAAAGTCTTTTCAACAACAGCGCCAGTAATTACATTGCGGATTTTGGTACGGACAAACGCCGCGCCTTTTCCGGGTTTTACATGCTGGAATTCGATGATCTGGACAACATTTCCATCCATCTCAAAAGTTACGCCATTTCTGAAATCTCCTGCAGATACCATATATTATACCTCCATCGCCATACTCATAATCGAATATTAAGCGCATTTTTAACATTATAATTCTATATTATATTCCAATCCTTTGCAAGGGATTTTGCAAAAATTATGCAAGGATTTTTTTGAAAGCATCTACTGCGAGCAGGTAGCTGTGTTTTCCAAAGCCTGCAATTGACCCGGCACAAACCGGCGCAATAACCGAAAGATGCCGAAAATCGCTTCTTGCCTGGATATTGGAAAAATGCACCTCTATACAGGGAATTTTTATTGCAGCAATCGCATCGTGGATGGCGTAACTGTAATGCGTGTAGGCGCCGGCATTTAAAATAATCCCATCCACGCGCCCCGTGGCCCCGTGCAGCCAGTCGATAATCTGCCCTTCGTGATTAGATTGGCAGATTTCGCAGCCAAAGCCCTCTTTCTCACAGTATGCCCTGATTTCTTCGTTAATCTGCGCCAATGACTCTGATCCATAAACACCGGGCTCACGAATCCCTGTCAGATTGATATTGGGGCCATGAATGACCAAAAGCTGTTTTTTCATTTTCTGTTCTCCCCTGTCTGATCCAGAATGCTTTCATAATACCGGCGGATCGCCAACGCATCTTCCGCCTGTGTTCCCGCAGATTCGCAGATAACCGTCGGACTGCAGTTTTTCCGGACAATCCATTCGGCCAGCGGTTCAAAATCGGGACCAAATACGGTATCGGCAAAGGTCAAATGCCGTTTTTCTCCGCCTTTTTCTGTGTATTCAATTTTGGAAAAATGAGAATGGAACCGGCGCATCCGGTCGCTGCCCAAACAATTTTCCATCCTTTCAAATACTTTTCCAAAATCTTCCGAAGTTTTTAAGCTTCCGAATGTTCGGGCATTGAGATGACCAAAATCGATACAGGGCAAAAACCGCTCATCCACTTGGCACAGCGCCATAACCTCTTCTAAATCACCCAGCTGATTAATTTTCCCCATAGTTTCCGGGCAGATATGCACATGCCCCAATCCGTTTTGATCCAACACCGCAGCGGCCCGGCGCAAAGTGTCCTTCGCCAGATCCAGCGCCTGATCCCTGGTCATCTTGGAACAAGACCCGGAGTGAACCACAATACGGTCGGCACCCATCGCATCCGCCGCAACCGCGCTTTGCAGGATATAATCAATGCTTTTGTCCCGCTTCTCTTCTTCCGGGCTGGAAAGGGAAATAAAGTAAGGTGCATGCAAAGAAAGGACAATCCCTTTCTCTCGCGATAAATCTCCCAGTTCCCGTGCTGCTTCCCTGCTAATGCGTACACCGCGTCCACATTGGTACTCAAAAGCATTTAATCCCATTTTCTCCAAATATTCCGGCATCTGGGACGTTTTTCGGTATCCCATGGCATGAAAACTGTCTGCGCTGCCAGCAGGCCCAAATCTTGCACTCACAGGTTTTTCCTCCTTTCTTTTTTGCGGTACCGCTTTAAAATACCTTTTTCCAGAAACCGTTTCAGCCGAAAGCGCAAAAAAGGTTCCATTTGAAACGGTTCTACCAAAAAAGAAGGCATTCCTGCTAAATTAGCGCCTAAAATATCTGTAAAAATCTGATCTCCCACTACCGCCGTCTGACTCGGAGAAAGCCCCATAGCGGCGGCAGCACGGCGGTATCCGCCCGGCAACGGCTTTTTTGCGTCCGCTTCGAACGCAAGATCCAGCTTTTGGGCAAAAGGAGCTACTCGCGGCGGGTGGTTGTTGGACAAAAGAATCAGCTGGATACCCGCTTTTCGCATCTGATCCAGCCATTCCAAAATCCTGTCGTCTGGCACCGGATGGTCATGGGTCGTCAGAGTATTGTCAATATCCAAAATCAAACCTTTCACGTTCAAAACCCGAAGGTTGTCCGCCGTAATATCATAGGCTTTCGCCACCGCTGATGTCGGGAAAAACAAAGCCATGCTTCATCCTCGCTTTGATAAAGAAAAAGCGAGCAAACGCTCGCTTTCCTCCACACTATTTGAATTTGCGCTTACGAGCAGCCTCAGATTTTTTCTTGCGTTTTACAGAAGGCTTTTCATAATGCTCTCTCTTCCGTACTTCAGCAAGAACGCCTGATTTCGCGCAAGATCTCTTAAAGCGTCTTAATGCGCTGTCAAGAGATTCATTCTCTTTGATACGAATTTCTGCCATTTCTAAATCCCTCCTTCACCACAGGGCAGGAGTAATCTACCAAATTCTCAGGCTAAGCCCGCTGCTTACTCCCCATCTATTTACCTATAAAACCAGCTGTTGTTTGCAAGCAGCCGAATCTGGCACCAAAAGCCACAAGAAAATTATACTATGCCCACACCCACTCTGTCAAGAGAGAGCTACCGGCAACTTTTCGCAAAAGAAAAGTACTTTATCAGTATACCCTAAATCATAAAAAAGTGCAAGCAAAATATTGCATTATTTTACAACCAGATTTACCAGTTTTCCCGGAACATAAATCTCTTTCACAACAGACTTTCCTTGGATCAGTGCGGCGACCGCGGGTTCTGCTTTTGCTGCGGCCAACACCTTTTCTTTACTGCTGTCCGCTGCCAAATGTAGCCGGGCTTTGATTTTTCCGGCCAGCTGAACAACAATCTCCACCGTTGCTTCCGCACATTTTTCCGGATCAAAGCCAACCCATTTTTGCTGGTTCAGCATGCCGCCAAAGCCCTGCTGTTCCCAGATTTCTTCCGTCATGTGCGGTGCAAACGGATTGAGCATAATCAGCAACGCTTTATATTCTGCATGATTGATACTGCCAGTATCTGCAATATCATTTAAAAGCGCCATCATTGCCGCGATTGCAGTGTTAAATTTCAGCTGTTCAATATCCTCCGTTACCTTTTTAACCGTCTTATTGAAAGCGATTTCCAATTCCGGCCGGTAAGATTCTCCTTCGATCAGATGTTCCTGCAAATTCCAAACACGATCCAAAAAGCGCTTACAGCCTTTGATCGAGGAGGAGCTCCAGGGCGCACTTTTCTCAAAGTCGCCGATGAACATCTCATACAGGCGCAACGTATCGGCGCCGAATTCACTTACGATATCGTCGGGATTGACCACATTTCCACGAGATTTGCTCATCTTTTCACCGTTTTCGCCCAGAATCATACCATGGCTGGTGCGTTTTGCATAAGGCTCCGGCGTGGAAACAACGCCAATATCATACAGGAACTTATGCCAGAAGCGAGAATACAGCAAATGCAGCGTGGTATGCTCCATACCACCGTTGTACCAGTCTACCGGCAGCCAGTAATCCAATGCTTCTTTGGAAGCTAACGCATCACCGTTATGCGGATCACAGTAACGCATGAAGTACCAGGAGGATCCTGCCCACTGGGGCATGGTATCGGTTTCCCGTTTTGCGGGGCCTCCGCAGTGCGGACAGGTGGTGTTAACCCAGTCGGTCATATTGGCCAGCGGAGACTCACCGGATTCAGTAGGCTCATAGGAATCCACTTCCGGTAAAGTCAAAGGCAGTTCGCTTTCCGGCAGCGGAACATAACCGCATTTTTCGCAGTATACGATCGGAATTGGCTCACCCCAGTAACGCTGACGGGAGAATACCCAGTCGCGCAACTTGTAGTTTATCTTAGCGTGACCTTTCCCCTTTTCTTCCAGCCAGACCTTGATCTTTTCTTTCGCTTCTTCCACCGTCAGGCCGTCCAGAAAATCGGAGTTGACCATCACGCCGGTCTCACAGTCGGTAAAAGCCTCTTCCTCCACATGACCACCCTTGACCACTTCGATGATTGGCAGATCAAATTTTTTGGCAAAATCCCAGTCACGGGTATCGTGGGCCGGTACCGCCATAATGGCGCCGGTGCCGTAAGTCATCAGCACGTAATCGGAAATGAAAATCGGGATTTCTTTTCCGTTCACGGGGTTTATCCCCCTTACGCCTTCAATCTTCACGCCGGTTTTGTCCTTAACAAGCTCGGTGCGCTCAAAATCGGATTTCTTTGCGGCTTCTTCCTGATACGCTTTGATCGCATCCATGTTGGAAATCTTGTCCGCCCATTGTTCAATATAAGGATGCTCCGGCGAAATAACCATATAAGTAGCGCCGAATAAGGTGTCCGGACGAGTAGTATAAATCGTAAGTATATCGCCGGCAGTAGTGGCAAAATCCACTTCCGCGCCAGTGGAGCGGCCAATCCAGTTGATCTGGGAGGTCTTGACCCGATCAATATAGTTTACTTGTTCCAAGTCATCAATCAGCCGCTGTGCATAGGCGGTAATTTTTAACATCCACTGGCTTTTGACCTTATGGACAACTTCAGAACCGCAGCGCTCGCACACGCCGCCAACCACTTCTTCATTGGCCAGCACGCATTTGCAGGAAGTACACCAGTTGACGGACATTTCTTTTTTATAGGCCAGCCCCTTCTTAAATAGCTGCAAGAAGATCCACTGAGTCCATTTATAATAATTGGGGTCTGTGGTGTTGATCTCCCGGTTCCAGTCAAAAGAAAGCCCCAGGCTTTTCAGCTGGCTTTTAAACCGATTGATATTCTGTTGGGTTACAATTTCTGGATGGATATGGTTTTTGATGGCAAAGTTTTCAGTCGGTAGGCCAAACGCATCCCATCCCATGGGATACAGTACATTATACCCCTCCATCCGCCGTTTTCTGGCAACGATATCCAGCGCTGTGTACGAACGGGGATGTCCCACATGCAGTCCTTTACCGGATGGATACGGAAATTCTACCAGCGCGTAATATTTCGGCTTGGTATAGTCGTTCGTAGCTGCAAAGACGTTTTTTGCATCCCAAATATCCTGCCATTTTTTTTCGATTTGCGCAAAATTATAATTCACTGTAAACCCTCCTGACAGTGTCAATCAAAAAATCAGTCCGTCAAAATGCCGGATAAATCCACCTGTTCCGCGTCAGACCAAAGCCGTTCCAACGAGTAGAAATCCCGGGTCTCCTTGAGGAAAATGTGTACAATCACATCGTAATAATCCAACAAAATCCAGGAGGCTGTCTGATAACCTTCAATGCGCTTCGGTTCCAGCCCCATCTTAGAGAGTTTTTCTTCCACTTCGTCAGACATGGCTTTGACCTGCGGCACGTTAGCGCCGCTGGCAATCACAAAATAGTCGCCGATCGAAGTCAGCTCCTGTACCCGGATCGCTTTGATGTCCTCGCCTTTTTTGCTGTCCAAAATTTTTGCAATTTCGCAAGTCAACTCAAAAGAGTTCATATCGTTACTCCTTTTCAGAGGTTTTTTCCGTTATTTGTGCCAAAGCCAGCTGATTATACGCCGCCCATGTGTCCCGGCAAAGCGGTCCGCTGTTCACCAATAATTTGCCCAGCGTGTACCGCAGGATATACAGCACTGCCTGATCCAAAGACCGATCCGCTAAAGTACGTACTGTTTCCACATCGGGATAACCCCGTCCCTCTTCGGTTAAATCGGCGGTAAAAATAATCTTTTCCAACAATGACATCCCTGCCCGACCGGTGGTATGATACCGTACCGCCTGCAAAAGCTCCTCATCTTCCACGCCCATTTCTTCCCGCAGATATTGGGCTGCGGCAAAACCATGCCAAATAGGCGGCTGGTGGTAAAAAGCATCATCCAAAATTATAGCAGACCTTTTTATCCATTGCAACTGTTCTTCAAGCGGCATATTCTTGCAAATATCATGGCAAAGCCCCGCATAATACGCCCGCTGCCGGTCCTCTCCATACCGGCCGGCCAGACGCTGCGCCTCCTTGGCAACGCCGTAGGAATGGGCCAAGCGGTCTGGCGCAAGCAGCCGCTGTATTCTCATTTTTACCTGCTCAACCGTTTCCATCCGCTTTCTCCTCCTTCGGCAGATATAATTTGTTTTCATTCATATACGCTTCCACTGCCGGCGGAACCATGCCGCTTAAATTCTCTCCGCGTTTGCGTGCGGCGCGCACCTGGGTAGAAGAAAGCTTGACGACCTGACAGGGGACAATCCTGCCTTGCGCGCCCAGCGCTTCCAATAAAGAAAGTTGTTCTTTGAGCAGTTCTTCCTCTCCCTTTTTCCGTGCACCGGCAACAAGTATCGCCCGCCGAAAGATCTCCTGCGCGTGGTACCAATTCTGTACTGTTAAAAACATGTCCGTACCCATCAAAAGAAAAAAACGGGTATTGGGATAAATCTCCTCCAACTCCCGCAGAGTATCCGCCGTATAACTGTTCCCCTGTCGGCGCAGTTCCAGATCACACACAAAAAAACGCGGATCACCCTGCACCGCCAGGCGGCACATCGCAAGCCGATGGCGGCCGTCTACCAGTTCATCCACCCGCTTGTGGGGCGGAATTGCCGTTGGAATCAACAAAACTTTGGAAAGCCCCAAAGCGTCGCAAATCTGGGTGCACAAAGACAGATGCCCATTGTGTATGGGATTGAAGGTCCCGCCAAAAACGCCCAGCTTTTCCATCGTTCATTCCCCTTACATTTCGTAAATCGGTTTCTTCGGATTCCGTTTAAACAGAATAAAGCGGCTGCCAATCACCTGCACAATTTCCGCGCCGCATTTTTCCGCCAGTTCCTGTGCGGCCTCCCGCGCGAAAACCGGAGCATTTTCCAGCACACGCAGCTTAATCATTTCTCGCGCCTTGAGCGCGTCATTCACCTGCTGCACCAGCATGTCGCTGATTCCGCCCTTGCCGATTTGAAAAATAGTTTCCAGTCCATTGGACTGAGAGCGCAGGGTTGCTCTTTGTTTGCTCGTAATCAATCTTCTTCCTCCGTTGATCAGGCGTTTTTCACCTGATACTCCTTTAATTTTTCACAAAACAGCCGCAGCGCTTTTCCCCTATGGCTGATTGCGTCCTTTTCCTCATCTTTGTACTGGCCAAAGCTGCGGTTTTCCACATAAAACAGCGGATCGTAGCCAAATCCGTGATCACCGGACAATTCGTATCCAATGCGTCCCTCACAGGTTCCCTCGGCAGTCAGCTCCGTCTGATCCGGAAAAATGCAGCTGATGGCGCAAACATAGCGCCCGGTACGCTGTTTTTCCGGCACATCCGCCAGCTCCCGCAAAAGCTTTTGATTGTTGCCGTCGTCCCCCTCGCTGCTGTATCGGGCCGAATACACCCCCGGCGCACCGCCCAGCGCATCCACGCAAAGGCCGGAATCGTCTGCAATGGCCGCCAGGCCGGTAAGACGGCAGGCTTCTCTGGCCTTAATGCGGGCATTTTCAGCAAAGGTCGTGCCGGTTTCTTCTACGTCAAGCGACAATCCCATCTCCTTTAAGCTGGAAACAGAAAACCCCATTGGCTCTAAAATGCGCTTGAACTCCCGGACTTTCCCTTCATTTCCAGTAGCGATGACAAATTTCATGCTTCCACCCCGTTTTGATCTTTTTCAAACAATGCGTCTACAAATTCCCGGGCGGCAAACGGCTGTAAATCGTCAATTCCTTCCCCTACGCCAATATACTTGATCGGTACGCCCAACTCTTCTTTGATGGCGATCACCACTCCGCCCCGCGCAGTACCATCCAGCTTGGTCAGAACAATGCCGGTGAGTCCTGCGGCATTTTTAAACTCTTTGGCCTGGTTCAGAGCGTTTTGTCCGGTGGTGGCATCCAGCACCAGCAAAAACTCCGTTGCGCAGCCGGGCGCCTCCCGCCCAATCACCCGTGTGATCTTGGACAGCTCGTCCATCAAATTTTTCTTGTTGTGCAGCCTGCCGGCAGTATCGCAGATAATCACATCCGCATGACGGGCTTTCCCTGCTGTGATGGTGTCAAATACCACCGCCGCGGGATCTGCGCCCTCGGTGTGCTTAACCATGTCCACTCCTGCTCGGTCCGCCCAGATTTGCAGCTGGTCGATCGCCGCTGCCCGGAAGGTATCCGCCGCACCCAACAGAACTTTTTTCCCCTTTTTTGTCAGATCGTGAGCCATTTTCCCAATGGTAGTTGTTTTTCCTACTCCATTGACGCCGATTACCAGAATGACCGACGGCTGCGTGGACAGATTCAGTTCCTCGCCGCCTTGCATCAACTGCACAATAATCTCTTTTAAAAACTCTTTTGCCTCGGCCGTGTCCCGGCAGCCGGTCTCCTTGACCTTAGCCCGTAGCTGCGAGACAATCTTATCGCTGACCGCCGCGCCTACGTCGCTCATAATCAGGATTTCTTCCAATTCTTCATAAAATTCTTCTTCGATTTTGTGGCCGCCAAACAGGCTGTCCAGATTTTTGAGCATTCCCTCTTTGGTTTTGCTCAGCCCCGCTTTTAATTTTTGAAAAAAGCTCATATGGTTTTTCCCCTTTAGATATTTTTCATCCCCAGCTTGTTTTCGATTTCCGAAACCTCCAGGGTCAGAATTTTGGATACGCCCTCCTCCTGCATGGTCACGCCATATAACACATCCGCATGCTCCATGGTGCCGCGCCGGTGGGTAATGGCGATAAATTGGGTCTGCTGGTTCAATCGCTGCAGGTATTCTGCGAATTTATTCACATTCACATCATCCAGCGCCGCCTCAATCTCATCCAGCAGGCAAAACGGCGCCGGGCGGACCTTCAGAATGGCAAAGTAAATGGCAATGGCTACAAAAGCCTGTTCGCCGCCGGAAAGGGACGCCAGATTTTTGATGATTTTGCCCGGCGGTTGAACATAGATTTCTATGCCAGACTCCAGTACGTCTTCGCCCTCCGTCAGCTTCAGCTGCGCTTTACCGCCGCCGAACAACTCCACAAAAATTCGGGCAAAATGCTGGTTGATCTGCTCAAAGCTGGCAGAAAACAACTCCCGCATCTGAGCCGTCAGGTCACGGATTAACTGCTGAAGCTTCGCTTTCGATCGTTCTACATCGCCGATCTGATCGCTCATAAAACCGTACCGCTGTGATACCTGTTCATATTCTTCGATCGCTTCCAGATTAACCGTTCCTAGCGCGCGGATTTTCCCTTTGATTTCTCCCAACGTCCGGTTGGCCTGATTCAAGTCCTCCGCCGGCCCGACAACCTCCTCTGCCTGGGAGCGTGTTGTCTCATATTCATCCCACATTTTAGAGATGATGGCATCATACTCTTTTTGCACTGCCGCCTTTTTGTCTTCCAGCCGCAGCAGTTCGCCTGTATACTTTTCTTTTTGTACTAGGATATCCTTTTCACTTTGCCGCAAGGCAGTGATTTGCTGTTCTACCTGCTGGCGCAGCGCTGTTTTTTCCGCAATCTGTTCTCTCAACTGCCCGATCCGCTCTTGTTTGAGCGATTTTTCCCGCTCGATTTTTTCAATTTCTTTTCGGATCTGCTCATTCTGTTGTGATAGACTCTCTATTTGCTCTTTTACCGATGCCATTTGCTTTTGCTGATCGTCCCATCGGTTTTTTTGCGATGCCATCGCCTGTTCCAGCAGCGCAATTTCCTGCCCGACCGCCATTTTCTCCATCTGCAGTTCATTGAAAACGCCTGCACCATGCTCCCGCCGCTGCCGGACCGACCGGACGTTTTGTTCCAGTTCGGTCATCCCAACGCGGAAAGCAGTCAGCGCCGCTTCATCCTCAGTCAGTTTTTGAGCATCCGCTCTGCACTGGCTGGTAAGCACCTCGATTTGTTCAGTCAGGCGGCGCCGCTGCTCCTCCGACCGATTTTGATCCGCCAACAGGTCCTCCAACATGGCACACAGTCTTTTTTCTTCTGCGCTATATCGGATCTGATCCTCCGATGCGGTCTTTTGTTCCGCTTCAATTCCTGTCAGCTGTGCTTCCAGCAGAGAGATTTCCCGGCGCAGTGTCTCCAGTTCCTCGTTCAGTCTGCCGGATTTTCCCCGATTGGCCGCCGCTTGTTTTTTCAGCGTGTCAATTTCACCTTTCCGGCTCAAAAGACCGGTGCTTTTTCCCGTCGAACCGCCGGTCATAGAACCGCCCGCATGAATCAGCTGCCCGTCCAGCGTAACAATCCGAAACTGATATCCGTACTGCTTTGCCATCTCAACGCCTTCGTCCAAATCACTGACCACTACAATCCGCCCCAGCACCGATTCCACAATGCCGCGGTAAATTTCATCAAACCCAACCAAATCAGACCCAATTCCCACAAAACCTTCAAACCGGTTCAGACCGTTGACATTCAGCCGCTTGCCTTTTACCGATGTCATCGGCAAAAAAGTCGCCCGGCCAGAGCCACTGTTCTTTAACATCCCGATGGCGCGTTTCGCCACCGTTTCATCGTCTACGACAATATTCTGTAAAGCACCGCCCACAGCGGTCTCCACCGCCGTCAGATACTGGGCATCCACCCGTAAAAGGCCCGACAGCGCACCGTGTACCCCGCGGATGGCTCCGCTGCGGCTTTGGCTGAGCACGTATTTCACGCTGTGCGCATACCCCTCCATATTCCGCTCCAAATCTTCCAATAAAGCGGCTCTTTGGTTCTGCTCTTTGATTTTCAGCTCCAGGTGGTCTTTTTCCCCTTGGAGCAGTCGCTCTTTTTCTCGCCGCGCGGAAAGCTTCATCTGCACGCCTCTGGCAGAATTGGACAAACCCTCCAGCGTCTCTTTCAACGTTTGTAAAAACGCCTGGCATTCTTTTTGTTCTTTTGCCATCAAGCGGCATTTTTCTTCTTTTTCGCCTGTTCCCTCTTCCAGCAGGACAATCCGTTCTCTGGCGTCCGTCAAGGCATTTTGGTGTGTTACCAACAACATCTTTTGTTCCGACAGCGCAAATGCCAGTCGGGCTTCTTCTTCCTTTTGCGCCGTGAGCTGCTCGTTCATCCGCAAAAGCTGTTCTTGATACTGCTCATTTTCTCGGTTCAGCTCTTTGATTTTTGTGTCTGCCTGCTCCTGTTTTTCCAAAAGCACCGTCTTCTCGGCTTCTTTCTGGGCTATGTAGCGGGCAAACGATTCTTGAGAATCCAACACGGATTTCTGCTCTTCGGCCAATGTCTGAACCGATCGTTCATTATGGGAAATATCGTTATGCAGTACCGCAATGCGGGAATCGGACCGAGCAAGCACCTCCTCCATTTGGCCAATTTCGGTGCGGATCTGCTCGATCTGTACCCCAGCTTTCTGCATGGAAGAAAAAAACTCCTCCATTTGGCCGGTAAGCTGCTGCAGCTTTTCTTCAATCCGGCTCTGCTCCAGCCGTCCAACCGTCTGTTTATCATCCAATTCACGCAGCTGCACCGTCATTTTCGCAAGCTGCGCCGTCCACAAAGAAAGCTCGATCTGCTTGCGTTGTTCGGCCAGCTCCAAAAAGCGCTTTGCCTTTTCCGACTGGACTTTCAGCGGTCCAACCCGTTCTTCCAGCTCAGTCATAATATCTTTTAAGCGCAGCAGGTTTTCCTGTGTCTGCGCCAGCTTTCGCTCCGCTTCTGTTTTGCGGTAGCGGTATTTGGAAATCCCGGCGGCCTCTTCAAAAATCTCCCGACGCTGCGTGCTCTTCGCCCCAATAATCTCGGCGATTTTTCCCTGTCCGATCATCGAGTAACCATCCCGGCCCAAGCCGGTATCCATAAACAACTCGTGGACATCTCTGAGCCGAACCGCGTTTTCATTGATCCGGTATTCGCTTTCTCCGCTGCGGTAAAGCTTGCGGGAAATCGCAATTTCATCCGCATCAATCGGCAGATCCCGGCCCTCGTTTCCGATGGTCAGCGTAACCTGGGCAAATCCCATGGGGCGGCGCAGCTGGGTTCCGCCGAAAATCACATCTTCCATCTTGTCGCCCCGCAGCGTTTTGGAGGATTGCTCTCCCAGCACCCAGCGGACTGCATCAGAAATATTGCTCTTTCCGCTGCCGTTGGGGCCTACTACCGCTGTCAGCCCTTTTCCGAATTCCAGTTTTACACGATCCGGAAAGGACTTGAATCCGTTGATCTCCAAATATTTTAAATACAATGTTTCACTTCCTTTATTCTAAAAGGCTCTGCTGCTGGCAGGGATGCATCCGGTCGGATAGTCACCTCATATCCTTTATCGGCCAGCCAGCGGACATTTTCCCGCTTTTGCCCTACCGCTTTGGAAAGCATTTGAGGCCGAACGAAAATTTCCAGCACTTTTTCCCGGCAATCTCCTTGATCCAGCATGTCCAGCAGGCACTTTCGCCATACCCGCGAGTAAACCATCTCGCCGAACGCAGGATGAAACGGTCCTGCAATACAGCTTTGCTCCAGCGACGCTTCCGCGTGCAGCCCTACCCGGATCACCGAAATGTCTCTGTCTTCAAAAAAGCGCAGCAACCACGCAGTCTGATCCACCGCCTCTTCCAGCGTCAACGGCACGTACTGTCCTCCACGATACCAACAGGCCAGATCCGTCCCCTCCACCACCAGCGTGGGGTACAGCCGCACACAGTCCGGCTTTAAAGCAGCGATTTTTCTCGCCGACAACTGACACATCTCCCAGGTTTCCCCCGGCAGACCAATCATCATCTGCAACCCCAAAGAAAGCCCGGCATCCTGAATCAGACGGGCCGCATACACGACGTCCTGCTGCGTATGCCCACGTCCATTTTTCCAAAGCACTTCATCGTTCATGCTCTGCGCTCCCAATTCGACAGCGGTAACCCCATAGGTTTTCAAAAGCGCCAAAACGGGAGGATGGATCGCATCCGGCCTTGTGGAAATGCGGATGCCGTCAAAGGAACCGTCTTTTACAAAAGAGTAAGCCGCCTGCAAAAGTGATTGCATCTGCGCTGGTTCTATGGCGGTGAAACTACCGCCAAAAAAAGCAATCTCCGCCGGGAAATTCCGGTCTTTCAGCCGCTGCGCCGCCACAGCGCAAGTTTTGGCCACTTCATCAGGCGACGAGATCCGAACGCTGCCGCTGATGTTTTTCTGATCACAAAAACTGCATCGGTGCGGGCAACCCAAATGGGGGACAAAAAAGGCCACGTTTGCATGTCTCATTGCCCCATCAGTTCCAACGCCACTTTGGCAGCCGCCTGCTCGGCGCTTTTCTTCGATCGGCCTTCGCCCCGCCCGATAATATTACTATTTAAATGCACCTCAACCACAAATCGCTTATTGTGATCTGGTCCCGACTCTTCCACCAGCTCGTAGGTCACCCGCTCTTCCGGATTTTTCTGAATAATTTCCTGGAGGATGGTTTTGTAGTCTTTAAACGCTGCAGGCGTATGATTTTCAATGGCGGGGATCACATAGTGAAGCACAAATTTTGCCGCCGCTTCCATTCCGCCGTCCAAATAGATTGCTGCAATCACCGCTTCAAAAGCGTCGGCCAAAATTGATGGGCGCTGCCGTCCGCCGGTGGCTTCTTCTCCTTTTCCTAAGAGAAGAAAGTCCCCCAGTCCCAGCGAAAGCGCATACCGGCACAAGGCTTTTTCGCAAACCAGCGCCGCCCGCAGCTTGGTCAATTCTCCTTCCGGCAAATGAGAGTAATGGCGAAACAGATAGTCGGACACAATAATCGACAGCACCGCGTCCCCTAAAAACTCCTGCCGCTCATTGCATGGATCTTCTTTTTTCCCCTCATTGGCATAGGAAGAATGGGTGAGCGCAATGGTAAGGTATTTTATTTTGCGAAAGTGATATCCTATTTTTTCCTGACACAATTTCAAATCAGTTTGACCGCTCATGCATTTTCGGCTCCTTGTTCTTTTGCTTT
Source organism: uncultured bacterium (assembly GCA_934875375.1). Classification (GTDB taxonomy): domain Bacteria; phylum Bacillota; class Clostridia; order Oscillospirales; family Ruminococcaceae; genus UBA3818. Next base: position 200,261 of record CAKXHL010000001.1, on the reverse strand, counting down.
CATTTCAGCCAGATATCCTTCAATTACCCCGATCACGTCCTGGCTGGTAAAGCGTATCGCCTGTCCGATGGCATTTTTAAAAGCTTTGGCGTCGGAACTGCCGTGGGCTTTGATCGTAGGCTTGGAAATTCCCAGCAACGCCGCGCCGCCATATTCCTTATAGTCCATCTTCTTTTTAAATTCCCCAAGTCCGCCTTTTAAAGTCAAAGCCGCCAGCTTGGTCATCGTGTTCTTCATCAGGATATCCTTGATTTGGCCGATCAGCGCCTTGCTGAGGCCCTCGGTCAACTTCAGCACGATATTGCCGGTAAATCCATCGCACACCGCAACGTCGCAGCCGCCCAACGGCAGCTGCCTTGCCTCGATATTGCCGACAAAATGCAGCGGCGAACCCTTCAGCTGCTGATAGGCCTCCTGCTGCAGCGGCGCGCCTTTATGCTCTTCCACGCCGTTATTAATCAGCGCTACTCGTGGAGTGCCCACCTCCATAATTTTGTTCATATAGGCAGAACCCATCAGGCCAAACTGCACCAGCATTTCCGGTCTGCATTCCGCATTGGCACCGCAGTCGATCAGCATATACCGCCCCTCCACTGTGGGGATCACCGGAGCCAGCGCTGCACGCTTAATCCCTTTAATCCGCTTGACAATCAAACTGGCCCCGACTACAAACGCGCCGGTGCTGCCTGCACTGACAAAAGCATCGCCCTTGCCTTCGGATAAAAGCTTTAAGCCTACAGCCATGGAGGAATCGTTGTAGCTTTTTAAAATTTCGGTTGGCTCTGCATTCATGTCCATCACCTGCGATGCATGGACAATTTCCATACGATGCAGCGAAATCCCGTTGTCCCCGGCTATTTTCCGGATCACGCTTTCATCGCCGGTGAGAACAATGTCAACCCCGTATTCCGCTACTGCCATAGCAGAACCTTTTACAATTTCCAGCGGAGCATTGTCCCCGCCGAATGCGTCTACAATTATTTTCATAGTACACCAGCCTTTCTGTTCATCGGCTTTTCTTCTGATAGGCAATCTTGCTCTACCGCCAACAAATCGCCCGTCTCCGCGACAAAATCAGACAAACAGCTTTCCAGACTGTCCAGCGCGCGCTGTGCCACCGTCTGATACCGAAGCGCCTTCTCCTTGATTCTTTCCGGACAGGGCGGCAAAAGTCCCATATTGCTTCCCATCGGCTGAAAATCCGTGACGGTCGGATCGCTGATGTAAGCGGCAAGCGCGCCCATCATCGTATCCGCGGGCAAAATCAGCGCTGGCTTTTGCCGCAGCGCCATCGCCATATTGATCCCTGCTAAAATTCCAGATGCTGCCGATTCAATATACCCCTCCACACCGGTCATCTGTCCAGCAAAATAGATGCGCCGGTCTTTGCGAAAGCAATAAGAAGCATCCAAAAGTTTTGGACTGTTCAAAAAAGTATTGCGGTGCATCACGCCATAACGAACAAATTCCGCGTTTTCCAATCCCGGAATCATGGAAAAAACCCGTTTTTGTTCCGGAAAACGCAAATTTGTCTGAAATCCTACCAAATTATACAGTGTTTTTTGGGCGTTTTCCGCCCGTAATTGTACCACAGCCCAGGGTCGGTGCCCGGTGCGGGGATCCCGCAGGCCTACCGGTTTCAAAGGGCCGAACCGAATAGAATCGCTCCCCCGTTTAGCCAAAACTTCCACCGGCATACAGCCCTCATAAACCTTCATCCGGTCTTGCTCAAATTCTTTTAGCTCCACCGACTCGGCCGATATCAACGCCGCATGAAAGGCTTCATATTCTTCCCGGTTCATTGGGCAGTTGATATAATCATCCTCGCCCTTGCCGTACCGAGCGGCAAAAAACGCCTTGTTCGTGTCGATGCTGTCAAAGGCTACGATGGGAGAAGCCGCATCGTAAAAGCTCAGGTATACCTCCCCCAGCAGCTTGCCAATCGCTTTGGAAAGTCCATCGCTGGTAAGCGGACCGGACGCGATGATCACCGGTCCTTCCGGGATTTGGGTTACCTCTTCACGTCGCACTGTAATCAGCGGGTGCTCTGTCACCATTTTGGTTATACAGTCAGAAAACAGATACCGATCCACCGCCAGTGCTCCGCCGGCAGGTACCGCTGTTTCGCGGGCGCAGCGCACCACAATGGAGCCCAAACGGTACATTTCTTCTTTTAACAGCCCTGCGGCCGAACCGATTCTGTTGGCTTTTAACGAATTGGAGCAAACCAATTCCGCAAACCCCTCGTACCGGTGCGCAGGGGAAAACCTGACCGGCTTCATCTCGTGCAATGTTACCGGAATACCGCGGCAGGCCAGCTGCCAGGCAGCCTCACAGCCTGCCAAGCCTGCACCGATCACCGAAACCGTCATCAATCCTTGAGTCTCCTTTCGTAATCGCACCCTTCCTTGGCACAGTAAATCCGGCCCATTTTTCCGGTCTTTTTAAATAATGTTGCGCCGCATTTCGGACAGACCTCTTTTAACGGCGTATCCCATGTCATAAAACCGCATTTGGGATTGTGCTCACATCCATAATAAGCTTTTCCCTTTTTCGATTTTTTCGCCAGCACTTTGCCTCCGCAAAGCGGGCAGACACCGCCAGTATCCTGCACAATCTTTCGGGTGTTTTTGCATTCCGGAAAGCCGGGACATGCCAGAAATTTGCCGAAACGCCCAGTCTTGATTACCATTTTCCGGCCGCACAGCTCACAAATTTCATCGGTTTCTTCGTCTGGCACCTTCACTCGGGTACCATCCATATTCTTTTCCGCCTGGCTGAGTGTCGCGGCGAAATCCTCATAGAAGGTCGACAAGGTATCCACCCAGTCGGTGGCGCCCTCCTCCACTTCGTCGAGGTTTTTCTCCATCTGTGCGGTAAAATCCACGTCCACGATCTTTTTGAATTGGTCCTTCATCAGTTGGGTCACTACTTCACCTAACGCCGTGGGTTTCAGCGCTTTCGCCTCCCGCTCTACATAACCGCGGGAGAGAATCGTTGTAATGGTCGGCGCATAAGTGCTGGGCCTGCCAATCCCGTTTTCCTCCAGCGTTTTGATCAGTGACGCCTCAGTAAAACGGGGCGGCGGCTGGGTAAAATGCTGGGAGCTCTCCAGACTTTTTAACTTCAACAGGTCTCCCTTTTCCAGCGCAGGCAACGCACCGGACGCACTCTCTTCTCCACTGGCGGCCTCTTCTTTGCTCTCCTCATATAAAACAGTATAACCGTCGAATTTTACCGTATAGCCAGACGCCTTAAACAGATATTCTCCCGACCGGATATCCACCGAAACCGTATCCAACAAGGCAGTAGCCATCTGGCTGGCAATAAACCGTTCCCACACCAGCTTGTAAAGCTTATACTGATCGCCGGAGAGACTGTCTTTTACCTGATCGGGAGTCATTTCCGGCATGGTTGGGCGAATTGCCTCGTGGGCATCCTGGGCGTTATTTTTTGATTTATAAGCCCGCTGTTTAGGAGGTAAATAACTTTTTCCGTATCGCCGCTCAATAAAGCCCGCCGCTTGCTGGGCGGCCTCATCCGATATGCGAAGCGAGTCGGTACGCATATAAGTGATTAAGCCTACGGCACCCATATCGCCTACCTCAACGCCTTCATACAACTCCTGAGCAGCTTTCATCGTACGCCTTGCCTGAAAACCTAGGCGACGGGAAGCCTCCTGCTGCAGGGTACTTGTGGTAAACGGCGGCGCAGGTGATTTTTTCCGCACGCTTTTTTTCACGTTCTCCACCACATAATCGCAGCCTTCCAGCTCCTTTAAAATGGCGTCGGCTTCTTCTTTTGTTTTAATAGAAATTTTCTTATCTTTTCCGTACAGTTTGGCCGCAAACGCCTTCCGGCTGGACTTTGCCAACAGCTTTGCATCAATAGACCAGTATTCCTCCGGTTTAAACTTCCGAATCTCTTCTTCCCGGTCTACAATGATGCGTACCGCAACGGACTGTACCCGGCCTGCGGAAAGGCCACGGCGCACCTTTTTCCACAAAAACGGGCTCAGTTTATAGCCGACAATCCGGTCCAAAATCCGCCGGGTCTGCTGAGCATTGACCAAATCCATATCCACCTGACGAGGCGCAGCCATGCCGGATTGAACGCCGGATTTGGTAATTTCATTAAAAGTAACCCGGTTGGCCTGATCCAAATCCAATCCAAGCAGATAAGCAAGATGCCACGAAATGGCCTCTCCTTCCCGGTCAGGGTCAGTGGCCAGATAGATCGCATCACTTTTCTTTCCCTTTTTCTTCAACGTCTGCACCAGATCCTCTTTGCCCTTGATCTCAACATAATCCGGCTGGAATCCGTGTTCAATATCAATTCCCAACTTGCTCTTGGGCAGATCCCGAATATGTCCCATAGAGGCCACCACATCATAGCCTTCTCCAAGATATTTCTGGATTGTCTTTGCCTTTGCGGGGGACTCCACAATTACAAGTTTTGACATTTAATCCCGCCTTTACTTCTGTAATCTTTACCGGCCGCAAAAAGAGGGCGGCCTAATGGTATCTTTACCGCAAAAGCACCATATCTTGTACATTTGGTGTCTTATTTTGCTAGCAGATACAAAATCTTTTTCCCGCATTTGCCGATACAAATCCCATTATTTCAAGTTCTGAAAGCGCTGTCAAGACTTCCGCAGGATTTTTTTGCGTACGTGCTGCAATTTCATCGGCATTGATTGGAATTTCCGACAAAATTTCATAAATTTCGCGGATATTAGTGTCACACTCTTCCGGCAGAGCCCGTTTTTCCCGAATCGGCACAGCCGACCGTTCCGGGAGCGGCGTCTCTACTTTTTCCTTAACCGTCTCGCGCTTCGGCATTTCAGACACGACCGGGGTCCTCCAATCTATTTTGGCAGCATACCGATACCGATATTCTTCTAAAATGTCCCCAGCGCAGGAAACTGGTATCGCCCCTGTCTGTAGCAGGCGGAACGGACCTTTGGACAATCCGCTCAGTACACTGCCGGGAACCGCAAACACATCTTTTCCCTGTTCTGCCGCATAATTGGCTGTGATCAAAGAACCGCTGGTCAGTTCCCCTTCCACTACTACAACGCCCAAAGACAAAGCAGACATCAAGCGGTTACGAATAGGAAAATGAAAGCCCTCCGGTTTTGCATCCAAAGGAAATTCAGAAAGAACCATACCCTTTTTGGGAATCTCCCGGCGCAAGGCTGTGTGTTCCGGCGGATAGACGATATCCAAACCACAGCCCAACACAGCAATCGTGCTGCCGCCAGCACGCAAAGCAGCCTCATGAGCCGCTGCGTCAATCCCGCGGGCCATACCCGTAATAACCACAGCGCCCATGCGGGCAAGCCCAAAGCCCAATTCGCCTGCAACAGCCCGGCCGTAATCAGAACACCTTCGAGCACCCACCAGCGCAATTGCCACCGTTTCATCTATGTCGTTCAGCTCGCCGTCCGCATATAAAACGGCAGGCATCGCATAAATATTGCGCAAACGATTCGGGTATTGCGCCTGATCCGGCGTCAAAATATGATATCCCTTATCCAATGTTTTTTCTTTCAGCCGCAATGCATCCGACAAAGACGCAGCTGAAAGCTTTTGCTTTTCCGTCGCTGTCAGAAATGCAACATGGCGAAAGCCGGTCTTCTTTTCTGCATAAAAATGTTCCGCCGTTTCAAAACAGGCCACAATGTCGTTCACCCTGGGGCTACCCGCCCCCAGCGCATTGGAAAGCCAAATCCAAAATTCCATTTTCCGTCCTCCTCACCGGCACATTTCCCACAAAATCAATGAGGCTGCTACCCCTGCGTTCAGCGATTCCGCCTCTCCCTTCATGGGAATATAAAGCGTTTGCTGGCAAGCATCCAGTACCGGGCGGGAAATTCCGTTTCCTTCGTTCCCGACCACAGCCACCGATTTTTGCGGGAAGGAAAAATTCCCCAAACAAATCGCCGTTTCATCCAATGCAGCGCCGAAAGTAGAAAAACCCGCTTGATGTAATTCTTTCAATGTCTGTGCCAGATCCGGTACTGTCCAGATCGGCAGCCGGAATACGCTGCCCATCGTACTTCTCAGGACCTTGGGACTGTAACAATCTGCGCAGCCTTCACTTAAAAGAATGCCGTCCGCGCCAAATGCGTCCGCCGTTCGGATGATCGTCCCCAGATTTCCCGGATCCTGCAAATGATCCAGCGCAAGAAACTTTTCACCAAACCCAGCGATCTGCCCGAAAGTATGCCGCGGCATCCCACAAACACAATAAATCCCCTGTGGCGTTTGCACACTGCTGATTTTCGCCTCCAGCCCATCGGAAATCAGATAGGCCGCCGACGCCTTTTGGCACAGCGCATTCCAAACAGACGCATATCGTGCGGCACCGTCATCGCTGGCGAAAACCTGCTGCAACGGCAGACCACAGCGCAGCACCTCCTGCGCCAGGCGCATCCCCTCAGCCACAAAAGAAGCGCTTTCCTGCCTGACCTTCCGGCTGTTTTGCAATTTAATCAGCCATTTGATTTTTTCATTGTCTTTGCTGGTTATCCGTTCCATTTCAAACTCCATCCATTTGCAAAACAAGCCCGTGTCAGTAAAACACGGGCTTGTAACACTTCTATTAAAGAGCCGCTTTCGCTTTTTCCACCAAGGAGGTGAAAGCCGCCGGATCGTTGATCGCGATTTCGGAAAGCATTTTTCTGTTCAGCTCCACGCCAGCTTTTTTCAAGCCGTTCATGAAAGTAGAATAGTTCATGCCATTGATGCGGCAAGCAGCGGAAATTCTGGTGATCCACAGGCTTCTGAAATCTCTTTTTCTCTGTTTTCTGCCTACATAAGCATAATTGCCGGATTTCATGACAGCCTGTTTGGCCATTTTAAAGTGAGTGCTCTTTGCACCAAAATAGCCTTTCGCCAGTTTCAGAACTTTTTTTCTTCTCTTACGGGTCATCATTGCCCCTTTTACACGAGCCATATTCTTAATCCTCCATCCAGATGTTAATTAGTGATTCGCCATCAGCAACTTGATTGCCTTCATGTTGGTCTGATCCGCATAAGCGGCTTTGCGCAGGCTTCTTTTGCGCTTGGTGGATTTTTTGTTCAGAATATGGGATTTGTAAGCATGCGCGCGTTTTACCTTTCCGTTTTTGGTCAGTTTAAAGCGTTTTTTTGCGCCGGAATGAGTTTTCAGTTTAGGCATTTTGGTTTTCCTCCTGTTCGATTTACTTAACGGGCTTTGCAGAGATGAACATCGTCATGCTTCTGCCTTCCATTTTCGGCTGCTTCTCAACAGTGCCAACCTCGGCAACCGCATCGGTGAACCGCTGCATCAGCACGGTGCCCATCTGAGAGTGCGCCATTTCACGCCCCCTAAAACGAACCGATACCTTGACTTTGTTCCCCGCTTTGAGGAATTTCATCGCATGGTTCACTTTGGTGTTGAAATCGTTGGTGTCGATGTTCAAAGAAAGACGAACCTCTTTGATCTCAATCACTTTTTGGTTCTTTTTCGCTTCCTTTTCCCGCTTTGCCTGTTCAAACCGATATTTGCCGTAATCCATAATGCGACAAACCGGCGGAGCAGCCTGCGGCGCGATTTTGACCAGATCGAGATTTTTCTCAATCGCGATTTTCATCGCATCTTTGGTCGTAAGAATCCCTAACTGGCTGCCGTCTGCATCGATGACGCGGATTTCCTTATCTCTGATCTCTTCGTTGATCTGCAGTTCCTTGTTGCTAATGTGAAAGCACCTCCATTGTAAAAGCCCGAATTTTTCAATAACAAAGCGCGGAACGAAATTCGCCCGCGCTCAATACACATAAAAACCTTTTGCCTTTCATGTATTGACCCGGCATCGCCTGTGCGAGCAGGTGAGAACGAATTGGTTCTACTTTGTTTTCTCATTAAGTATAGCAGTAAGGTGCCGCCTTGTCAAGGACAGAATCAAAATTCTTTAAAAATCCAACTGGATTTCTTCTCCAAGATGAAAGGAATACAAAACACATTCTTTTACCTTTGTTTGCAGGCTTTGCTGCAAAATCAGCCGGTATATCCGGAGCTGTTCGCGGTACTTGTCCGCCAGTTCTTCCGCGCAGGATACCCGGTCGGTTTTGTAATCGACAATGACCGCTCCATCTTCTTCCCAAAAAACGCAGTCCGCTACGCCTTGCACGGTAATCCTGTCCTCTCCGGCGTTTTCGTAGCCCATCAGACTTCCATCTATCTCCCAAAGAAAGCGCAATTCCCGTTCTAGCCGATCGGAGGCCGTCATTCTCCTATACAAATCGGAGGAAAAAAAATGCGCAATGCGCTCCAACGGGATCACCTGTGCCTGCGCTGGCGTCAGATACTCCAGCTGCAGCAGCCGTTCCAGCTCTGAGTCGGGATCTGCGGCGCATCGCTCATAGTCAGCGTACTGCATAAAGTGGTGCAGCGCATCCCCCCGCTGCGCGCCGGACATTTTTTCTCCGGTGAGAAAACGAGGTGTTTTGGTAAACGCATACCGCTCAGAAGTCTCTTTTTTGGCCACAGCCGAAACGCCAAGTTTTTGCGGAATATGGGTCGCTTCTTCATACGGATACCGCCACGCACCATTTGCTCTGAGCCGGGCTAAGAACACCTCGTCCGGACCAGAGACTACCTTTGTCGCCTCATTATTTTCCAGTATTTTCCATTCCTGCACTTGCCCAAACACAACTTGAAGCGCCGCCTGCTCCGATTCTGCCAAACCGCCAAACACCGCGCCTGCCCGCTCCCGCAGTTCATGGCAGTCCGGATGCCGCAGCGCACACATCAAAAGCCAGGCGCCAATGGAATCCGCTCTGCGCACCACAAACGGCTGCAAAGGACCCTGTGCCGCCAAAGATGCTTTTTGCAGCATTTTATCCACATTCCCCGACATGGTGATAAACAGCTTCTCTTTGGCCCGGGTCAGCGCCACATACAGCACCCGAAGCTCCTCGCTCAAACCAGCGCGTTCATTTTCTAAGCGAAGCGCCTCCAGCGGGACAGTAGTAAACTCCTTTAACAAAGCCGAATCCCGCCGCACACAGGCAAAACCCATTTGTGGATGCACTGCAATGCGATCCCGCAGATCCTGCTTGTTAAACGCTTTGGCGCCGTCGCACAGGAAAACATACGGGAATTCCAACCCTTTGGAACGATGGATGCTGAGAATCTGCACTGCGTCGCTGCCGCCGCCAGAGGAAGCAGGCTCAAAATCCGCTTTTTGATCGGACAGCCGGTCCAAAAAGCGGACAAAAGCGTACAGTCCGCGGCCGCCGCTCTTTTCAAAAGCTACCGCAAAGCTGCAAAGCTGATGCAGATTCGCCTTTCTCGCCTGTCCCATCGGATAGGCGGACACAATCGCCGGATAATCGGTTCTGGCGTAAATCTCCGTCAAAAGTCCGGCTACCGGCATGCTGACCGCCAGCCGCCGCAGAAGCTGCGTCTGGCGCAAAAACGCGGCGCTGGACTCGTTCCCTTGCCGGGCGCTTTCCTGCAAAGCAGAGTAAAAAGAGCCTCGTTGGTCCAGCAAACGAATCTTTGCGATCTGATCCGGCGTAAAACCAAACAAATCGGACATCAATACCGTTAAAAGGGGAATGTCGCGGTACGGATTATCCAGCATCTGCAAAAACGCTACCATAACCCGGATTTCTCTTGCCTGTAAAAATCCATTTCGGCTGTCGGACCAGCTGTTGATCCCCTCTTTCAAAAAGGCTTCCCGATAAACTTGCGCCTTGTTTTTCGGTGAGCGCAGCAAAATGCAGACATCGCCAAAACGCACCGGACGCGGCGCACCGTTTCCCCACACGGTAGAGCCGTCTGTCATCAATCGAGCAATCCGGCGCGCCACATAGGCCGCCTCCAGCTGGACAGCATTCGCCTTTTCTTCCTGGATATCGATCAAATGCAGTTCCGCCTGCATCTGCTTATCCGGCGGATAATCGGCCGCCGGGATCAGCTCCTGTTCCCGGCTGTACTCCATCTCTCCCATTTTCTGGCTCATCAGCTGCCGGAACACAAAGTTCACAAATTCTGTTACTTCCGGACGGCTGCGAAAGTTTTTGCCCAGTATAATTTTTGCCGGATAATTTTTTCCGTCAAATGGGCCGTAACGGTCCAGTTTTTCCATAAAAATTTCCGGCATCGCCTGTCGAAAACGATAAATGCTCTGTTTCACGTCGCCGACCATAAAGAGATTTTCGCCCTGCCGGGAAACTGCCAAAAAAATCATATCCTGTGCGCTGTTGGTATCCTGATACTCATCCACCAGCACTTCCTCGTATTCCTGCGCCGTCTGCTGCGCCAGCGCAGTCGGACGATAGGTATCGCCCAATCGCTCCATCAAAAGGCGCAGCGCCATATGCTCCAAGTCGGAAAAATCCAAAAGCTTCTGCTCTTTTTTCAGCTGGGAATACTGTCGGTCATAAGCGAGAACCAGCGAAAAAAGCGTGGATACTTTTGGCCGCAAATCGGAAATATCCTCCCGAAACTCCCCAGCGTCAGCGCAAAATTGCCGTTGGGCCAGACCTTTGATAATCTTTTTAATCTGATCGCGCCTGGACTGCAATGACTTTTTCAGTACATCGTCCTCAAAGCCGCGCAGCGCTCCCAGCCGACCGAAAGAGAACGTTTGCAGCTGCGCGCAGCAGCTGTCCCAATCGCCGGACCGCAGCGAAGAAAGCAGCGCCGACAGCCGCTGACCATCCTCGCGAAACGGCGCTCCATATGCTTTTTCCAGCTCTAAAATCCCGTCCATCTGTTCCAGCAGCTCCCGGTTTTGTTGCAGACAGTATGTTATCGCTTCCGTCCCGTAAGCCAGAATCGTTTTTCCCCACACAGTTTGTTCCGCCGGAATGGCAGGATCGTACATTTTTTCCTTTCCTGCCAGCCAGTCCTCATAAAATGGGTGAGAGCGAATAAAGTCGTACAGCTTGAAAATCGTATCGGTCACCCGGTTGTCATCCCGTCCGCCAGACAAAAGCTCTACCAGATCGGAAAAACTGCCGTCCCCGTCCGAGGCATAGAAATTCTCAATCGCCTGCGCCGCTGCTTCCTGGCGAATCAGAGACAAGCGACCCTCCTCCCCCAGAATAAAATCCGCTGGCAAATCTAATTCCTCCGTGTGACGGCTGATCAGATCCAAACAAAAGGCATGGATGGTGCTGATATGAGCGCGCTCCATCAAAAAACGCTGTCTGCGAAGATGTTGGCTGTAAGGCCGTGCTGCCTGTTCCTGGGCCAATCTTGCATCAATGCGCTGGCGCATCTCCCGAGCAGCCGCATTGGAAAAGGTGACCACCAGCAGACGGTCCGCATCCACCGGATGCTCTTCATCCAACAGCATGGATACAACCCGCTCTACCAAAACAGCGGTTTTACCGCTGCCCGCCGCCGCAGACACCAACAGCGTCCCGCCCCGGCTTTGAATCGCTTGGGATTGTTCTGTTGTCCAGCTTCTTTCACGCATCTTCTTCACCACCGATCTTTTGGAAAAATACTTCCCGGGAGAACTCGTCCCGCTGCCGTTTTGGCCCGTCCTCTTCCCGTCCGCAGATGCCGCGGTAATCGCACCAGGCACACAGATCAAACTGCTTTTCCTCCAGCGGCAGAGCCGGGATATCCCCTTTCCAAAGGGTTTGGGCCATCTGCCGCAGCAAAGACTCTATATGCCGCTTTAGCTTTCCCAGCTCCTCCAGTGTCGCCACCGAAGATTTGGCGTCGATCTGCCCATCTTTGAGCTTTGCGGGAATAAATACCCCTGCGCCGTCTGACTCCATCCCCTCCAACACCACCGGGTCGGAAAGCAAAAGGCCGTTCATCTTCAGCGCCCTTTTCTGCTGCGCCTGCATCTGCTCCTCTTCTGCATGTCGGTCAGCCGGTAAAAATCCCGTTTTGCCCGGCATATATAAAATTCCCGCCGGAACAGTATTTTCCAGTTGACCTTTTCCATTTTGGCAAATGGAAAACAGATAAACCAGCATCTGCAGGTTGATACCGTAATAAATATCGGTAAAATCAAAGGTTTTGGTGCCGGTCTTATAATCCACTACCCGAACATAGCGCCTGCCCCGCTTTTCCATCACATCCACGCGATCCACTATGCCCTCAACCCAAATTTTGCCACCATCCGGCATTTCCAATTCCAGAGGGGTGACGGACGAATCCTTCGCAATGGCCAGCTCAAAAGCCACTGGTTCAAAGTCACAGACTGCAAATTCCATTGCCAGATGGTGGATCAGGCGCACCAGCGTGTTTGCCATTCTCGTAAACAAGTACCGAAACCGCGCGGTTTTATCCAGTTCCCCTCCCATGGCATCCTGCAAATAGTCATCCAGCGACTGCCGCACCAATTTGCGGCACTGCTCTTCCGATAAGCTGCACAGCTCTTTTCCAGGATACTTCGATATTACCTTCTGCAATACGTAGTGGATCACCGTACCCGATTCCATGGGGGACAGCTGCGCTTTCCGCGGTTTCTTGATTCCCAATCCCCTCTCGCAAAAATAGGCGAACCGGCATTGATGGTATCGATCCAGTTTAGAGGGAGAAAGCCGCATTTCCCCGCCAAATAAAGTCCGGGCCGTCTCTAACGATTTCATGGCAAACAGCTCCGGCTGAACCGGGTGCCGGATTCTCTGGTACGGTTCGGTATAGGCGCTTTCCTCGAGAAACACTCCCAGCGCCTGCGCTTTGGAAGAGGAACGATCCACCGCAGAACCGAACACATGCAGCGCCGTTTTCTCGTTCAGCGCGTAAAAGCCCGCCTCCTCCGCCGAAGCCTTTCGGCAGACAGCCTGCGGGAAAACGGCCAGAACCTCCCGAACCATGACCGATGGGGCCAGGGGACTTCCGTCAAGAGATTCCTCCGACCAGGACAAAAAAATGCCGTCTCTGGCGCAGGTCATTGCCGTATAGGCAAAATACCGCTCCTCCAGCACCCGCAGTTCAAAGGGTTCCGATACTTCCAGTCCTGCGGCAAAAAGCTGTTCTCTCTCCCGCTCAGACAAAATACCATCCCGGCTCACCGGGGCCGGGAACACATCCTCGTTCGCACCGATGATAAACACATATTGGGGGGCGTTAGGACGGATTCGATCCGCAGTGCCGATCATAACCGTATCCAATCCCTGTGGGATTTGCCCCAAATCGGCTGTTAACAATGTCAGCCGCATCAGCTCGCAATGTTTGTCCAGATCATAGGCCTGTTCCCCCAGCACCATCGCGTACTGATCCCACAAATCCATCATGCCGTCAAACAGTGCGCGCACGCTGTCCCGCCCGGCGGCATCCTCCTGTGCATCCTGCTTTTTTAATTGTTCCAGAATCCGCGCTTCTTTCCAATATTCATACAGCGCTTCGACCAATTCCCGGCCGCTGCAAACACGGATTTTTTTTCGCAGGGTGAGCAGAGGCTTCATCAGCCTTTGGCGAAGTGCCTCGATCTCGCGCAGCCGTACTTCATCCGCTTCCCGCATTTTGCCAAAGCCGGACGGATTCCAGACAAACGGCTCTTCCCAGCGCGCACCGCTGATATCCCACACATAAGCGTATTCTTCTAACGCCGCCACCTGCTCCAACGAAAAATCCAGCAATCCTGTCTTTAACAGGCAAAATAAGTCTTCGCTGTGAAAACGGCTTTTGGCAGCTTCCATCGCGGACAGAACCGCTACTGTCAGTGGCTGAGCCGCCACGTCAAAGCGTTCGTCCATAAAATAAGGAATCTCATAATCGGCAAAGCTGGCATGTACCGGCTGCAAATATGGTTCCAGATCCCGCCCGATTACAACAATATCCCGGTAACGGCATCTCTCTTCCCGCACCAGATGGGAAATTTCTGCCGCCACCCACTCTATCTCCTCGTAAGGGTCCCGGCAGGGCGTCAGCCGGATGCCGCCGCTTTCTTCCTGCGCCGACTGTTCTTCCCGGAATAGATTTTGTTCCAGCTTTGCCAGTGCGGACGCATGAAAACGCAGCGGTTCTTTTAAGATTACCGGCGTTTGTACTGGGATACCGTTTTTTCTCGCCAGTTCCATCAGCCGCGCCGCCGTACGGCAGGAAGGAACAAACAGCCCATATCCCTCCGATTGATCAAACAGATTGTCTGTGCAAAGGGAAAAAGTCACCGACGAAGCGGTTTTCATCAACTCTTCCAGCAAGTCGAATTCCCCAGCCATAAATCCTTTGAACGAATCCACAAATACAGCGTATTCCCGAAAAATTGCATTTCCTTTCAGCCGCTCCAACGCGTAAGCCAGCTGATCTTTTTGCTCGCCAAAAGAAGATGCCAGCAAATTATCATATGTTTCATAAATGGAAAACAGCTCGTCCATTTTTTCCGCAAAAGAATCCTGGGGAATCCGTTTTTTGGCTTCACGCAGCATCTGCGGAGCGATCCCTACGGTGCGAAACTCCTCCATCTGCCTGGTCAGCGCCGCAATCGCCGCACCGCTGCGGCTGCTTTTCTGATATCGATGCAAAACGCCTTTGAGCTGTTCCAACGCCAAATGCATCACCAGATAATGGGCTGCTTCCTCCGGTGCTTGCCGGGCTGCGCCGCCCAACTCCCGAAAGATTCTGTCGCAAAGACGGGTAAAACTGTAAACCTCTACGAGAAACGCCGATGAAGTGTCCAGCACACGCCGCACCGCTTTTTCCATTTCAAGGGAATATTGTTCCGGTACCAGCAGCAGAACCTTCTGCCCAGCGCGGGCGGCCGCACCAGCTTCCTCCAGTACCCGGGAGGTTTTTCCCGTACCGGCCGTTCCTAAAATCCATCGGACCATCCTTTTTCCTCCAAACCAAAAAACAGGGCTTGCAATTGCTCACAAGCCCCCGTTTCGCTGCCCTGCTATTTGAGTTTCGCCTTTTTGCGAATAAAGGATACCAGCAGCTCCGCCGTATCATCATAACCCAAAATAGAAGAGTCCATCGAAAGATCATAATTCAGCAGGTCATCCCACTTCTGATTGGTGTAAAAATGGTAGTAGCTTGCCCTGGTTTTATCCGTCTTGGCGATCAAATCCTTCGCCTGTTTGACATCCAGATGATACAATTCCATAATTCGTTTTTGGCGAACTTCAAACGGTGAGTGAATAAACAGATTAATATGGCAGGGATGATCCGACAAGATATCATCCGCACACCGCCCAATAATCACGCAGTTTTTTTCCGTCGCTTCTTTTCGGATAACGTCTGCCTGAATGGCAAACAGCCGATCATTGGTCAGTACATCCGGATAGCTGAACGGAACTGCAAAATTGCCATATGCCGTGGTAGAAAGGGTATAAAGATAGCTTTTTTCCGGCTTTTCATCCGCATTTTCAAAAGCTTTCTCGCTAATTCCGCTCTTTTGGGCTGCCAAAGACAGCAATTCTTTATCCAAATAAGCAATGTCCAGCATTTTCGCCAGCCTCTTTCCGATTTCACGGCCTCCGCTGCCAAACTGCCTGTTGATGGTTACCACAAAAGGATTACTCATCACTTACGCCCCCTTCTAAGCATGGTTTTAAAACCATTTCTTTATTTTATTATAGCACTTTCCCCTAAATTTACAAGGCTTGCCCGCGATCTAATGGGAGAATAAACCAAAAATCACTTCCTTTTTCGGGTTTGCTGTCCACGCCGAAAGCGGCGTTATGCAGCTGCAGAACCTCTTTCACGATTGAAAGCCCCAGCCCCGTTCCAATCACCGCACGACGGTGAGGCGTTTTTTTGCTGTAATAGCGATCCCAAATGCTATCCATCTCCTCTGGCGGAATACCCACGCCATAATCTATTACATCAATGCGCACCTGTGAGACAGTGATGTTCTGGCGCACCGTGACCTTTTTTTCTTCTCCAGTAAAAGAAATGGCATTGTTGATCAAATTATAAACTACCTGACCGATTTTAACCTGATCTGCGTAAACCCATGCATCTCCTTCTGCCTCAAACGCAACCGTATAGCCCTGCTGTTCTACCAGTTTCTGATAACGAGACAGTGTCTTTCGGATCTCCTCCGTCAGGTTAAACCGGCTTTTTTCCATCCGGCGCACGCCAGCTTCTACCTGGGAAAGATTCAAAAGATCATCGACCAGTAAGCTCAGTCGCTGCGCCTCATCCACGATGATTTGGATATTTTCCGGCGTATTTTCTCCCGGAATGTCCCGCATCACTTCGCCGTAACCGATAATCATGGTCAGCGGCGTACGCAAATCATGGGAAACATTTGCCACCAGATCCTTGCGCAGCCGATCCACCCGTCCAAGCGCTTGGGCGGTGACATTGAGCGTGTTGCTCAGTTCGGTGATTTCCCGGTAGCCTCGACCGTTGAACGAGACTTCATAATTCCCCCTGGCCAACTCTTTGGAGGAACGATTGATATCTTCAATCGGCTTGGCAATAAATCGGGACATCCACACCGCTAAAAAACCAGCCAGGATAAAAAACAGCACGCCAATGCAAAGAATCTGTATCCGCAGCATTTGTACCGTTGCGCTTAAAGGCGTAATTCGCGCGTTAATCCCGATCATAACTTGCGTCCCGTCCAGTTTTTCGGCAATTTGGAAATAAGAAAGACTTTGTTGGATTTGATACACTGAGAAAAGAGGCTTTGCCTGCCAAGGGTACTTTTTTTCCTTAGCGGCCAGCTCCGCAAACGGAGCGGGTAAGTTCTCCTTTCCTGCCGCATTAAAATACACCATTTTTGTTCCGCCTTTCTCCTGGACTTTCCGGAACAAAATGGCTCTGGCCGTTGCGTCCATCTCCTGCAGAGAGCAATAGCGAAACTTTCCGCTCTCCTGAATCTGTTCACCGTTTGCCCCAATCAGATGTACGCAGATATCCCCCGATTCCGTAACCTGATTCAAAAGTTCTGTCAGATCTTCGAGGTTAATATTATCCGCAATGGTCTGGCTGTAACTGCGCACCTCGTTTTCTTTAATCATCTGATAAAACTCATCTAGGAAAACCGTTTGCAGCAACCACAGAACAATCAGGATACAAATGGAAAAGACTGCAAGGCAGGAGAAGATTTTTCCTTTTATACTAATCTTGCCCCATCGCAAAACGATAACCTACCCCCCGCAACGTTACAATACTGGAGCTGTACGGTCCCAAACTTTTGCGCAAAAGCTTGATATGTGTGTCCAGCGTTCGCGCGTCGCCATAATAATCGTATCCCCACACCTCATTGATCAATTTTTCTCTCGTCAATGCAATTCCCCGATTGCGAACCATATAAAAAAGCAGATCATACTCTTTGGGAGACATGGTCACCGGTTCTTCGTCCACGCAGACTACACGGGCGGTAAAATCCACTGTAAGCCCGCCGCACTGATACACTTCTTTTTTCTTTGCCACTTCCGGCGGAGCGCACCGTTTCAGCACCGCCTGAATACGCAGCATCAGTTCTTTGGGAGAAAACGGCTTGACCACATAATCGTCAATTCCCATCCGGAACCCGTAAATCTTATCATATTCCTCCCCGCGGGCGGACAGCATAATAATCGGTACGTCGGAAAATTCTTTGATCCTTTCGCAAGCGGTCAGCCCATTCATTCCCGGCATCATGATATCCATTACAATTAAGTCGAAAGCGCCGGAACGGCACAATCCTACCGCCGCTTCTCCGTTAGAAGCTTCTTCCACCTGGTACCCTTCAAAGCTTGCATATTTGGCGATAAGCTTTCGGATATTGGTTTCGTCATCCACCACCAGAATTTTATACAATGTGCTCCCCTTCTTTCTGCCATCTGGCCGGTTTCCTTATACGAGGTCAGTATAACAGAAAAATGTGTTCATTCCATTACAAATTTTTTTCAAAAGTTCACTTTTCCGCACTTTCCTCTTTTATTTTCCCAGCGGCATATTCGTTTTTTCCTCTCATCCGCTTTTTGTATGGAACACTCCCGCACAAAAAAGCGGCCCGCCCGAACCGTTTTCAGGCATCGGGCAGGCCGGTTGACGGCTTAGATTATTTTTTTGTCTTTTCGGCAAAGGAATTGTTCACCAATTCTGAAAAAGGAGCGGTTTTTTCCAGCTCTCCCGCTTCCTGCATCACGGTTTGCAGTTTTTGGAAGGATTCCTCTTTCATATCCGGCTCAGCGCGCCAAGCGTCGATATCCTTATAGTTCTGCACCACTGTCTCCAATGTTTTCAAATCGGTATCCGGGAAAGACGGCTGAATTACCTTGGCAACTTCCGCCGCCGTATGTTCCTGCACCCAGGCAAGCCCTTTGGCAATGGCGTTGGTAAAGCTCTGGATCAGCTCCTCGTTCTTTTCGATAAAGCTCTTCTGCGCAAAGTAGGCGGTATAGGGGATCTCCCCGCTTTCCGCACCCACCGACGCAACGATAAATCCTGCTCCTTCTGCCTCCAGAGAGGAAGCAGTTGGCTCAAACAGCGCTACATAATCCCCAGTACCGCTGATAAAGGCGCCTGCCATAGCAGAAAACTGGATGCTGTCATCAAAAATCACATCAACACCGGGGGTCATGCCGTGTTGTTTGACCACATATTCCAACGTCATATACGGTACGCCGCCTTTTCTGCCCGGCAGCAGGCTTTTCCCTTTCAGCTTTTCCCAGGTGAAATTTTCGTCCGCTTCCCGCGCCAGAATAAAGGCTCCGTCGCGCTGGGTCATCTGGGCAAACACTTGCATGTAATCCTCTTTGCCCTCGTTGTAAACATAGATACAAGCCTCCGGACCGGCAAAACCGATATCAACGCTGCCGGAAAGCACAGCAGTCATGACTTTATCGGCGCCCTCACCGTTGCTCAATTCCAATTCCAGGCCTTCTTCTTCAAAGAATCCCAGCTCGATAGCCGCATACTGCGGGGCGTAAAATACCGAATGGGTCACCTCACTTACCGTGACTTTTTGCAGTTTTTTCTGTGTGCTGCAACCGGCAAAAACCCCCATGACCAACACAGCCGCACAGAAAAGGGAAAGCAATTTGCTCATTCTTTTCTTCATCGTGATACTCCTTCCAAAATCAATTTCTATGGCTCATTTTCCGGGTGATTACCCGTTCGGTAATCACGACCGATTGATATAATAAAGCGGCGACGACTGCGAGGATCACAACGCTCGTCATCACCAGATCCAGCTTAAAGACCTGGCCGCCATAGACAATGAGATAGCCCAGCCCCGCTTTGGAGACCAGGAATTCCCCTGCGATGACTCCAACCAGAGAAAGGCCGATATTGACCTTCATGGAATTAAAAAGTGTATGCAGATTGGAGGGCATCACTACCTTGGTAAATACCTGCCGCCGGTCCGCGCCAAATGTGCGGACCATTGTAACCATTTCCTCGTCGGTGCTCAAAAAACCATTCAGCATTTCCAGCACCGTAACAATCAACGAAATTGCCAGCGCCATCACAATGATGGCCTGCATTCCGGCGCCGACCCAGACGATAAAAACCGGTCCCAGCGCAATTTTAGGCAGAGCGTTGAGTACAACCAAAAACGGTTCACAAATGCGAGAAAGCGTTTTCGACCACCACAACAGCACCGCCAGACCAACTCCCAGCACCGTGCCCAGCAAAAATCCTATCAGCGTTTCCATACAGGTAACGCCCAGATGGGTCAAAAGCCCGTTTTCGCCTAAATTGAGCAATGTTTTTACCATGCGGGATGGTTGGCTCATAATAAAGCTGTCAATCACCCCGATATTGGCCAAAATTTCCCACATCGCCAGCAGAATGATGACAACTGAAATCTGTATTGTCCGAATCATATATTTTTTCCGCTTCTGCTTTTGCAGATAAGCGGCCCGCTCCTTTGAAATTGGCAACACAGCCGTTTGATTATACATGGACATCAAGCTCTTTCCATATCGTATTAAAGTATTCCTGAAACTGGTGCTGTTCGCGGCGCTGCAAAGGCGTCAACTCCGGATCAGCAAAACGGATCTCCATGATCCGGGAAATATGTGCCGGTCTCTTTGACAGTACGATAATCCGGTCCGACATGCTGATGCTTTCCGAAATATCATGGGTCACCATCAGGGTTGTTTTTTGTTCCAACTTCAAAATACGCCGTACATCATCAGTTACAGCCAATCGGGTCTGGTAATCCAGTGCGGAAAACGCTTCATCCAGAAGAAAGATATCCGGTTTTACTGCCAATGTTCGGATTAAGGCGGCCCGCTGCCGCATGCCGCCGGAAAGCTGAGACGGATATTTGTCCCGAAATTCCCATAAGCCGTATGCTTTTAACAGACTGTTGGCATATTCTGCGTTTTCCCGGGTTAATTTTTTCCGAATTTCCAACCCCAGTACCACATTTTGATAAATATTTCTCCATTCCAGCAGGTTATCCCGTTGCAGCATATATCCAATGTGCGGAGAAATCCCTTCTACCGGTTCTCCCTGTAAAAGGACTCTGCCG
Organism: uncultured bacterium; assembly: GCA_934875375.1. GTDB lineage: Bacteria > Bacillota > Clostridia > Oscillospirales > Ruminococcaceae > UBA3818. The sequence continues at coordinate 179,893 of CAKXHL010000001.1, read as the reverse complement.
TATGTCGGCCGAATCATTCCGGCCACGATGGACAAGAGGGTGGACTTTCCGCATCCGCTCGGTCCGACGATACTGACGAACTCCCCTTTTTCTACTGAAAAGCTGATGTCGTCCAGCGCCGTTAATTCTCCGTTTTCAGCCTGATAAGTTTGGGAAATCCGCTCTACTTTTAATATTTCCTCCATTTCAATCCCCCCTGTTCTGAAAAAGGTACGTCATTTTCTTTTTGTCCGAATCAAGAAAAGCCACTGCGTTGGCACAGGGCGTCAATCTTTCCGGCAAAACACTTTTAACCGATGATCGCCGGCTTCCTGTTCTTTCAACTCGTTAACATTCTATTCCGCTGCCGCTTTCCTGGTTCAAACCAAAGTATTTTTCTTGGCCCCTTTTCCTGATGAGCATCGAAAAAGGATTAACAAAATCGAAAACCCAATATGCTTGTATACAATCAATTGCATTATTCTCTCTTCCTCCCGTTCCAACCCTATCAGCCAAGAAATATCGAAAGGATGAACCCCATGAAAGCCGTTGTGTTTGAGGGACAGTCTCACATTCCGAATCTTCTTTATACAGAGCGGATTTCCTGGTGGAAACCGCTGAAAAAGTCCAACAAATTGATGGCGCTATTCTAATCAACACTCCCGCAGCGGGCTAATCGATGAGCAGGCGCTGTACGAAGCGCTGATGCAGCGCAAGCTTTATACCGCCGCTTTGGACGTTGTGAAAAAAACGCCCGTCTGCCGCATTCCTTTGGTGGACTGCCCCACTGCATCATCACCGGCCATATTGCATGGCTGACAAAGGAAGCCCGCCTGCCACAGTAGATTTACAGATCCAAAATCTACAAAATGATCTGGATGGACATCCGACCAGCATTATCAATGGCTGATTTTCATAAATAATCCTCGTTTTTATAAAAGCTATCTTCCGGTCGACAGAAAATATCTGAGTCTCCAGATTTGTCCATCGTTTTCGTTGGTTGGTATAAAAGCTGTTTTTTTCACCTAAAACAGCATAAAAGAGCCGGTGAAAAGGAAAAACCTTTTCACCGGCTCTTTTTCTTCTCATTCTTCCAGCCAGCCCTTTATGCCATCTTTATAATATTCCATTCGTCGCAATCCATCTGATACAGCAAACCGCCTTTTTTAAAAAAAGGTCATCTGGCTGGAATCGGGCAGGCCGTCCAAAGCGCCAGATTGATCGAGAATTTCGATCACCGCTTTAGACACGCCCGCGCGGGTCTGTACCTCATCCTTGGAAATATAGGGTCCTTCTGCCGCCGCTTCCTGTAAGCTTTGGGCCGCGCTGACGCCAAGGCCTTTCAACGCATTAAACGGCAGCCGGATCTTTCCGTCCTCCACCTGATATTGGGTCGCATGCGATCGAAACAAATCTACTGGTAAAAAGGATAAACCCCGCGCTAGCATCTCGTTGACAATCTGCAAGCTGCTGTACTGCTCTTCTTCTTTTGCAGTGCGTTCATTTCCTTTCATCTTCAGCCCGTCCATTTTCATCTTGACAGCCGCTTTTCCCTTGATGGCAGCGTCCGCATCAAAATCCTCACCTCGAACGGTGAAAAAGGTAGCGTAGAATTCCAGCGGATAATAAATCTTATACCACCCCAGCCGGATCGCCGCAATAACATAGGCTGCAGCATGGGCTTTGGGGAACATGTATTTGATTTTCAGGCAGCTGTCGATATACCACTGGGGAACGCCATGTTCCAGCATGGCCTTTTTGTGCTCGTCGGTCAAAAGCTTCGGCGCATTGCCCTTTCGGGTAATTTCCATAATTTTAAACGCCATATTGGGGTCCAAACCTTTTTGAATCAGATAAATCATAATACTGTCACGGGTACCGATTACTTCAGAGATGGTACAGGTGCCATTTTTAATCAGTTCCTGGGCATTTCCCAGCCATACATCCGTACCATGAGACAGTCCGGATATCTGCAAAAGGTCCGCAAAAGTCTTCGGCTGCGCGTCAATGAGCATCTGCCGGACAAAATTGGTTCCCATTTCCGGCAACGCCAACGAACCGGTGTTGCAGGAGATTTCCTCCTCCGTCACACCCAACGCTTCCGGTGAGGTAAACAGGCTGAAGATCTTCGGATCGGAGGTATCTACTTCCATAACTTTTACACCGGTCATGTCCTCCAGATGCTTATACAGAGTAGGCACATCATGGCCCAGCAGATCCAGCTTCAAAATCGTGTCATGCAGGGAATGGAAGTCAAAATGTGTCGTCAAAATGCCGGAACCCGCGTCATCCGCCGGATGCTGAATCGGCGCAAAATCGGCGGCCTCAAACTGATTTGGCACAACTACCATGCCGCCGGGATGCTGGCCGGTTGTTCGTTTGACTCCGGCGCAACCGGCTGCCAGCCGAAGTTCCTCCGACTTATGAACAACCCGTCCCCGCTCTTCCATATATTTTTTCACAAAACCGTAAGCGGTCTTCTCTGCCACAGTAGAAATGGTACCGGCCTTGAACACATGGGTTTTGCCAAACAGCTCCTCCGTGTAGCGGTGTGCCTGGTTCTGATACTCGCCGGAAAAGTTCAGGTCGATATCCGGCGCCTTATCGCCGTTAAAGCCTAAAAAAGTCTCAAAGGGAATGTCGTGACCATCCCGTTGATACGGCGTACCACACTCCGGGCAATTTTGGGCCGGCAGGTCGAATCCGGAGCCGTAGGAACCGTCGGTAATAAATTCGCTGTGCTTACAGTGGGGGCAGACGTAATGGGGCGGCAGTGGATTGACCTCTGAAATACCAGCCATTGTCGCCACAAACGAAGATCCCACCGATCCACGGGAACCTACCAGATAGCCGTTTTCCACCGACTTCCAAACCAACTTTTGGGCAATGATATACAGTACCGCAAAACCATGCTTGATGATGGAAGTCAATTCCCGGTCCAGCCGTTTGGCTACCAGATCCGGCACCGGATCGCCGTAAATTTCCCGCGCCTTGCTCCATGTGATGTTCTGCAGGTCTTCTTCTGCCCCTTCGATGGTCGGTGTAAAAGTGCCGTCGGGAATCGGTTTGATTTTCTCCACCCGGTCGGCAATGCTGTTGGGGTTAGTCACAACTACCTCATAGGCCTTTTCCTCGCCCAGATAGGAAAATTCCCGCAGCATTTCATCCGTCGTCCGCAAATATAAAGGCGACTGTTGGTCAGTATCTTTAAAGCCCATGCCTGCCAGCAGAATCTGCCGGAAAATGTTGTCCTTTTCGTCCATCATATGTACGTCACAGGTGGCGCATACCGGAATCTTCAACGTATCACCAAGCCGTACAATGGTCCGGTTGTAACTGCGAAGCTGTTCTTCATCCTTGGCGGTACCATTATGAACCATAAACATATTATTCTGAATCGGCTGAATTTCCAAGAAGTCGTAAAACTTGGCAATGCTGCAAAGTTCGCCCCAGCTTTTTCCATCTACCACCGCCCGAAACAGCTCGCCTGCCTCACAGGCACTTCCCAAAATCAGCCCCTCCCGATAACGGATCAGCTCACTTTTGGGGATGCGCGGCTTTTTATAATAATAGTCAAGGTGAGATTTGGAAACCAGCTGGTAAAGGTTTTTTAAACCCGTCAGATTCTTGACCAGAATGATCTGATGATAGGAGTAGGCATTTTTATAATCCACCCCGGACAGTCCGGTATTAATCTGCTGGATGCTTTGGATTTCTTTTTCTTTTTGGAGGATCTGTGTCAGCTTGATGTAGATTTCTGCCAGAATGCGCGCGTCATCGCAGGCCCGATGATGATTAAAATTACCCAGCTGGAGGTGCTTGGCCACCGTATCCAACTTATGATTGCGCAGATTCGGAAACAGCTTTCTCGCAATGGGCACTGTATCGATCGCGGTAAACCGATACGGCATTTTGCAGCGGCTAGCCGCCGCTTTGATAAATCCCGTGTCAAACGGCGCATTGTGTGCTACCAGCACGGCATCTTCCCCGCCGCAGAAAGCGTAAAATTGCCGCAGCGCCTCTTCTTCCAGCGGTGCGTCAGCCACCATCTCGTCGGTAATACCAGTCAGCTGTGTGATTTTTTCGGGGATGGGGCGCTGGGGGTTGACAAAAATATTAAAGGAGTCCAGTACCTCCCCGTTTTCCAGCTTCACCGCACCGATTTCTGTGATCCGGTCGTTCCCAGCAGAAAGGCCGGTAGTCTCCAGATCAAAAACGATGTAGGAACCCATCAGCGGCATATCCTTTTCTCCGTTGACAATCGGGATCATATCGTTGATAAAGTAGCTTTCCACCCCATAAATAACCTTGAAATTCCCACCGGATTTGGCGATTGCCGCCGCGGCGCCCGCCGCCTCGGGGAATGCCTGTACCACCCCGTGATCCGTGATGGCAATGGCCTTGTGCCCCCACTCATATGCCCGGTTAACCAAATCCTTGGCGGTTACCACAGCATCCATAGCGGACATTTTGGTATGGGCATGCAGTTCTACCCGCTTTTGATCCGCCTGATCCTGTCGGATCAGTTTTTTCACGGTGCAAATGTCGTACGGCCGGATGGAAATTTCCCCATCATATTTATCGTAAGAGGCTTCTCCCCGTACCAGCACCGTCTTGCCTTTGGTCAGCGATTCATAGATCGCCGCTTTTTCCTTTTCAGTAATGACCTTCATCACATTGGAACTGGTATAATCGGTAAAATGGATCGCCAAAATCACCTTGGAACCATCCCGAGATTCTCGGCTGTCCACTGCGAAAATATCGCCCCAAACAGTGACTTTACCACTCTCCGCATCAATAGAATCCAACGAAACCGGCTTTTCCTTGATCGCACGTCCGGTGACCACCGCCAGAGAATCCTTATCAAACGGCAGGTCTCCTGTGTCAAAGGCAATGGTCTGGCACTTGACCGGCGCCGCTTTTTTCTCCTGCACCGCCTGCTGCTTTTCTTGTTGGATTTTTACAATCTTCTGGCGGTTTTCCTCTGCGGACTGGGTGAATTCCTTAGAATATTCCTCCAGTTCAGTCACGCCGTCAAACACCACTTCTATGTCCGCGCCAAACTCCTGCCGCAGGATCTCACGAATCCGCCGGTCGCTTCCGGCGCTTTGCAACAGAGCGAGCCCTCCCCGTTTTAAATGAATCTGCATCACGCCGCCCTGATAATCAGCGCTCACCCCGTCCAAAAAACCATTGACCAAGCAGTTGCGGTGGCGCAGTTCCTCCACTACCTGTTCTATATAGCTGCCGTCCAGCAGCGATACATCATATTGGGGAGACAGAACGCATTTTTTCAGCCGCAGCTTTTCACACAGTTGCTTTTGCACTTCATACAGCCGGGCTTTCGGTGCAATGGAGGCCATCCGCAGCCCCACCCGCAGTTCCGCTTTTTCCCGGGAAACGGTCATGGACGCCACCTGCGCCTGCGCCATACAGTCCGGCAAATTGGAGCACAGGCCGCCGAACAGCGCGCCGAAGCAATTGGAATCCATAACCCTTCCCCTTTCTTGTTTTTACATCTTTTCGATTTCGGACAACAAAACATTTAAAATATCTTTTTCCGGGAATTTTCCCAGAATTTTTCCCTTTTTAAACAGCAGCGCCTCTCCCACGCCGCCTGCAATGCCAATGTCAGCCTCTCTGGCCTCTCCCGGACCATTAACCGCGCATCCCATCACTGCTACGGTAATGGGCTTGGGGCAGTCTCGCAACTTGTCCTCCACCCGATTGGCCAGAGCAATCAGGTCAATATTGGTCCGCCCACAGGTGGGACAGGATACAATGCGCACCCCTTCCTCCCTCAGTCCGATGGCTTTGAGAATATCCTTGGCTGCGGCAATTTCCCGTACCGGATCATCGGTCAGCGATATACGGATGGTATCGCCAATTCCGTCCAACAGCAAAGAACCGATTCCCGCAGCCGATTTAATCAGCCCCATCCGTTCGGTACCCGCTTCGGTCACACCCAGGTGCAAAGGGTATTCACACCGCTGGGCCGCCAGCCGATAGGCATCCACCATTGTTTTTACATCAGAAGACTTAATGGAAATCACAATATCGTCGAAATCATTTTTTTCCAGCAGGGACACATGCCGCATCGCGCTTTCCACCAGTGCTTCCGCCGTAGGTGCGCCGTATTTTTCCAGCAGTTCTTTTTCCAGCGAACCGCTGTTTACCCCAATGCGGATGGGAATATTTTTGAATTTGCACGCTTTCACTACCGCCCGAACACGGCTTTTATCCCCAATGTTGCCCGGATTGATCCGTACTTTGTCGATTCCCGCCGCCACACATTCCAATGCCAGCCGGTAATCGAAATGGATATCCGCCACCAAGGGGATCTGGATCTGGCTTTTAATGGCATCCACCAGACGCACCGCATCCATATCCGGAATCGCCACCCGAACAATCTCGCATCCGGCCTTTTCCAAATCTAGAGCCTGGCGGATATTTCCCTCTACATCCGCCGCTGGCCGACTTAACATAGACTGGATACTCACCGGCGCATCTCCGCCAATGAGCACCTTGCCAGCTTTTACCTGCTTGGAAACACGAATCATAGAATTCACCTCTGGATGATCAAATTTACCCTCGGAAGAGCCGCACAATATCGTTAAAAGTCACAATAATCATCAGGCCAAACAACAGCACAAACCCCAGCGCATGAACATATCCCTCGTATTTGGGGTTGATAGGCTTGCCGCGTACCGCCTCGATCAGCAAAAACAAAAGCCGTCCGCCGTCCAGCGCAGGGATGGGCAAAAGGTTGAACACGCCAAGGTTAATGGTGATAAACGCTGCCAGCATCAAAAAGGAAGATAGTCCCATGGAGCTTGCTTCTCCCACGGCGGATGCTACCCCCACCGGTCCGGACAGCTGATTGATCCCGAACCTGCCGGTGACAATGTCGATCAGTGATGTCCATACCAGCTTTGCCACAGTTCCGGTATAAAAAAATGCCTGGCGCAGCACTCCCCCAACCGTTTTTTCCCTTCCGTACACTTTAAAATCAAGAGTCGTGGTAACGGTTCCGTCTTCCATTTCCTCCGTTGAAAACGGAATACCGGTTAACTCTATTTTCTGGCCGTCCCGCAATACCACCATATCCACAGCGCCATCGGAATCCCGCATCATGGTATAGATGATATCATAATCAATGTTGATCGACGAGCCGTTGATTTTCAGAATTTTATCATCCACCTGCAGCATCTGGCTGCTGGTCGCCCCATCCTCAAACCGGGCAACGGTGGTCGTACCAATGGCCTGCTGCTGGCTGACAACAATAACCAGCAGCAAAAATCCTAAAATCAGGTTCATCAGCGCACCGGCGGTAACAATCAAAATTTTGTTCCAGATCCGCGCCTTGGAAAAGGACCCTTCTTCCTCGCTGTCCTCATCCTCGCCTTCCATGCTGACAAATCCGCCGATGGGCAGCAGCCGCAGTGCATACTGCGTATCCTTTTTGCGGGTTTTCCAAATGACCGGGCCCATACCCAACGCAAATTCGTTAACTTTAACGCCTGAGAGTTTGGCCGTGATAAAATGGCCGAATTCATGAATAAAAATCAGCACGCCGAACAAAAGAATCGTCAAAATAATACCCAAGTCTCAAATCCCCTTTCGCCGCGCAGCGCGGCTGTTTGCTTCCTCCCTAAAAACGACCGGGCGGAACAGTTCGGGCCTATATGTTAGCTTTCTAGTGCGTTTCTTTTTCCGCAATACGAGAAAGTCCGCCCAACTTATCTGCCGTGTTCCCTTACAAAGCGGCGGGCTTCCCGCTCCGCCCAAAATACATCCTCCAGCGTATATTCCAACGGCATGTGCTGGGCAAAAGCCGCTTTTTCCACCAACTCGCCGATTTGCAAAAATCGGATTTTTTCTTCCCGGAACAACGCCACAGCCTCTTCATTGGCAGCGTTGGCGGCACAGGGATACAGTCCGCCCATCCGCAGGGCGTCCATGCAAACCCGCAGACAGGAAAACGTCTCCAGATCCGGACGGTAAAAGGTCAGCTGCCCGTAATCCGCCAGCGAAAGAGGCTTCACCCCGCTGGGCACCCGGTTCGGATAGGTCATCGCATACTGAATGGGAATCTGCATATCTGGCACTCCCAGCTGGGCAATGCAGGAGCCATCCGCATATTCAACCATCGAATGAATCACGCTTTCCCGGTGGATTACCACCTCAATGGCATCTACCGATTTTTGGAACAGCCAGCTGGCCTCAATAACCTCCAGACCCTTGTTCATCAATGTGGAAGAATCAATGGTCAGCTTGGCGCCCATCACCCAATTGGGATGACGCAATGCCTGTTTCACCGTCACCTGCTCCAACTCTTCCCGCTTCTTTCCGAAAAAAGGCCCGCCGGAAGCTGTCAAAATGATTTTATGCAGCGCATCCTTTTTAGGATTCCCCTGTAAGCATTGAAAAATCGCCGAATGTTCGCTATCTACCGGCAGAATACGCACCTTTTTGCGCCGTGCCGCTTCCATCACTAACTGACCACCCGCCACCAGTGTTTCTTTGTTGGCAAGAGCCAGTTCGTTGCCCGCTTCGATAGCGGCAAGAGTGGGCCGCAGACCGATCATACCCACCACCGAGTTGAGCACCAAATCATTTTCCGGCAAAGCCGCAATGCGGCACAGACCTTCCATTCCGCACAACACCTGCGTGTTGGTATCAGCCAGCCGGATTTTTAAGTCCGCCGCCGCCTGCGGGTCCATCATCACCGCATAGCGGGGCGAAAAAGCCCGAGCCTGCTGCTCTGCCAAATCAATACTTGTATTGGCGGAAATAGCCTCCACCCGGTACCCCAAGCGGCGGACCACCTGCAAAGCCTGGGTTCCAATCGAACCGGTGGAACCCAAAATGGTAATTCTTTTCTGCTCCATATGCGGATCCTCCAAAAGGCTGTCAGACAATCGGGAACAGCCGGATAAATAAAACCAAAAAAGGCAAGACAAAGAAAACGCTATCAAACCGGTCCATAATTCCGCCGTGCCCGGGCATCAGAGAACCGTAATCCTTTACGCCGCACTGCCGCTTGATCAGCGAGGCGGATAAATCCCCCAACATTGAAATCAAAGCACCAACTGGCACCATCAGCAAAAGCCGCCAGTAATCAACCGAAAGCGAAACGCCCCAAACACTGCTGCAGATCCACTGATAAACGAGCGACAGCAAAAGCACTGTGGCAACACAGAACACCACGCCGCCCACTGCGCCTTCCACAGTCTTTTTCGGGCTGATTTTCGGAGCCAGTTTATGCTTTCCCATGGTAATCCCGAAAAGATAGGCGCCCGTATCGGTCAGCCAAGCCAACCCAAAAGCCAACAGTGTATAATAAATCCCTATCAGCGCGGTTTCGCTCATTTGCCGCAGCCAGATCAGAACACTGGTCGTGTAGGCGATCACACTGGTTGCAGCAAAAGCCGTTGCAACTTTGGTGTAATGCAGCGATTCGTGATAAACAAGCAGGATACCAAAAAGTGCCAGCGCAAAAACAGCCTCTCCGCATACCAGCCAACTGCGGGTCTGTTCGACATTCAAAAACGGGAGCGCGCAGCCAAACAGCAGGCAGACGGCGGACAGCACCTTATTTTCCCACACGCCGGTCACATGGAACATTTCGTACAGCGCCAAAAAAATAATAACCGCCACGCTGATATTTAAAAAAACAGTATGATACAATGCCAAAACGGCAAAAAAAATCGTCAGGCCTACCGCAGCCGTTACAATCCGCTGTTTCATCAAATGCCTCCAAATCGTCTGTTTCGTTTTGCATATTGGGCAATGGCCTGATCCAGATGTGCCGGGGTAAAATCCGGCCAAAGCACATCCTGAAAAACAAATTCCGTATAAGCCAGCTGCCACAGCAAAAAATTAGAGATGCGAAGTTCGCCGCTGGGACGAATCAGCAGGTCGGGATCTGGGATCCCTCCTGTATAAAGATGCCTCCCGAACAGTTCCTCGTCAATGCTGTCCGGGTCCAGTGTTCCGCTGGATGCCATCCGTGCCAATTCCCTCGCACTATGCACGATTTCCGCCCGTCCGCCGTAGTTGAGGGCGACACAGACAGTGATCCCCGTATTTTTTTCGCTTTCCCGTTCTGCTTTTTCCATCTGCCGCTGCAAATCTTCAGCCAGCGGCGTCCGATCACCCAAAAACAGCAGCCGCACATTCCGCTTTGTCTGCCTGGAGGCTTCCTTCAGATAACTGCGCAGCAGTTCCATAATTGTGTTTATTTCGCTTTGAGGCCTTTTCCAATTTTCAGTGGAAAAGGCATAGGCAGTCACATACTTTACGCCGATTTTCTGGCAATAGCCGCAGATATTCTCAAACACCTTTGCCCCCTGCCTGTGGCCGACATTACGCGGCAAACCCCGCTGTTTGGCCCATCGGCCGTTTCCATCCATAATAATGGCGATATGCGCCGGAACCGAAAAAGAACCCTTCTGATCCTCTGCCATAAATACAACTCTCCTATACGCCCCGAAAAGGCGGCCGCCGGACATAGGGCGCGGCACCCGATATTCGTCGAAAAGGCATAGGCTGAGCCTATGCCTTTTTCATCCGTACCAAATCTTTGTTAGATTTCCATGATCTCTTTTTCTTTTGCTTCAGCCATTTTATCAATTTCTTTACAGTATTTGTCGGTCAGATCCTGAATATCCTTTTCGTATCCTTTCAGATCGTCTTCCGTAATTTCCGCGCTTTTTTTCATAGCCTTATACTTTTCCATTGCGTCACGCCGGACGGAGCGGATTGCCACCTTGGAATCCTCCGCCGTTTTGGATACCTGACGGTTTAATTCCCGGCGTCGTTCTTCCGTAGGCTGTGGGAAAGTCAGACGGATTACATTGCCGTCATTGGCAGGGTTAATTCCGATATCAGAGGCCAAAATTGCTTTTTCAATGCTTTTCAATGTCGATTTATCCCACGGTTGGATAACCAGAGTACGTCCCTCTGAAACAGTCACCGCCGCCATAGCGTTGATTGCAGTCGGAACTCCATAATAATCCACCTGCACTTTATCCAGCACCGCCGGATTGGCCCGCCCTGCCCGGATAGCGGAAAACTCATGGTTCAACGCGCCAAGGGTTTTGGTCATTTTCTCGTCGTACAATTTCAGATGCTCTTTCATAAAAAAACGCTCCCTTTCTCTGGCGGTTTTTCTATTTTCGATCCGCAAGCCGCCCTCTCCGCCAAAAAGCCCGGCTCCGACCGGCTGCCGAACCGGCCGCCGCACTAATATCTTTTATTCTCAGCCTTCCGTTACCAAAGTGCCGATATCCTCCCCCTGCACCGCACGAACCAGATTATCCGGCTGGCCAATATCAAAAACCAGCACAGGGATATGGTTATCCTTGCACATGGAAGCCGCTGTCATATCCATTACCGCCAATTCCTTATTGAGCACCTCGGAAAAGGTCAGAGTATCGTATTTTACCGCATCGTCATACTTATGGGGATCTTTATCGTACACGCCATCCACCATGGTTGCTTTCATCATAATTTGCGCGCCGATTTCCGCCGCACGCAAAGAGGATGCCGTGTCGGTGGAAAAGAAAGGATTACCGGTCCCACAGCCAAAAACCACGACCCGTCCCTTCTCCAGATGGCGCACCGCGCGGCCCCGCACATACGGCTCTGCCACCTGCTGCATTGCGATAGCGGTCTGTACCCGCACCGGCACTTCCAACTGCTCCAATGCGTCGGCCAGCGCCAAAGCGTTAATCACTGTTCCCAGCATTCCCATATGATCCGCCCGGGTACGATCCATTTTCCCGCTGCTGCGGCCCCTCCAGAAATTTCCTCCTCCTACAACGATAGCTACCTCTGCACCCAGCTCTGTGCATTTTTTAATGCTCTCGCAAATGCGTTGTACCACATCGTAATCCAGCCCGAATTTCTGCTCGCCGGACAGCGCTTCTCCGGACAGTTTGAGTAAAATCCGTTTATACTTTAAGCCCATGCCAATCACGCTCCCGTTTTTTTGGGTCATTGCTCAATTTGTATCTATTTTACAATATCGGCCCCGTATATGTAAAGTCTTTCCGCACTTTTCTTTGTGAAAAAAGAGAAAGAGAAATATGAACTTTTTTCCGCATCCGGTAAACACAAGTTAAAAAGCCGCGAAAAAACCGTTATAAAACAGGAGAAAACTCCCCTTTTTTCATTAAAAATCCTGTTTTTTGTCGATTTCGATATGTTTCTTATGCCAAAAAAGGCCCTTTTTCAAAGGGCCTTTTTTGGCTGGCAATAGCGGCATCAATCTTCTTCCATCTCAAAACTTTCCACCGCACCAGTCACTGCGTTCACTTCAATATCATACTCCACTTTACCTGCATAAAAGGAAATTTCGTATTTTGCCTTACCATCATCCTGATCCAGCTCCGACTCATACCGGGAAATATTTTCTTCCGCTATTCCCGCGTGGGAGAGCGCAATCTGCTTGGCTCGCTCTTTTTCGATCAACTTTTCGGAAGACACATTCGAATGGATCCACGGCTGACCGGATGGTTCCTGCTCATATTTTATCACATCACCGGTCGATGCACTGATTTCATACTCATATTCCTGGCCGTCTGCCAAAAAAGTCAGCTCATACACTAAAATCCCGTCATCTTCGTCCAACATCGCTTTGGAAAACACAGCATCTGCTCCGCTTTTCCCGGCATGGGATAACGCAATGGATTTTGCCTGATCCACGTCGATATGCGTATTGCTAAGCTGGGCCGATGAGAAATCCCCGTCATCCTTCCGTTCCCGCTCGCTTTTCAGCACTGCTCCGTTTGACGCATCTATTTTGTATTCATATTCTACTGTACCAGTAGTAAAATCCACTTCATAAACAAGTCTGCCGTCGTCAAAATCCAGTTCCGCTTTGGAAAAACCAATTTCGGAAGAGGATACTCCCGCATGGGAAAGGGCAATTTCTTTCGCTTTATCCGCACCGATATATGACTTATCGCTGGCGTTTCCTACCACCTCAGTATTTTCCAGCGGCGTATTATTCGCCGCTATCAGCAAATTCAGTTCGTTTACCGATAGCCGGGAGAGTTCCTCAAAGGTATACAACGTATTTTGTCGGATCAGCTGCTGAACCAGCTGCGCCTTTCCTAGGGTAATTCCATAGGTTTGAGCCAGTGTTTTTAGTTCATCATCATCCGATACAGTCTGGCTGAGCACTGAACCAGTAAAAGAATTGGTCTGGAGCAATGCATTTACTTCCTGCGAAAGCTTTTCCTGAAGCGCCGCACTCAAAGCCGGATCCTGGTTATCCACACTGATCAAAATAGAGTTGGCCAATTCGTCCAGATATCCGTTTTGCAACATTGAGCCAATCAGGGCGTTTATCGCCACGTCCAAAGAACTGCCTTTAAAGTCCATGTCCCCCAGCACAACCTCTGCATCATCATTCAACGCGAGGGTTTCCAGCACTTTTTCATATTTATTGACCCGGATTTCAATACTGGGATTGACGTCCAAAGAAATCGTCGACGCCACAGTATTTTGACCCTGGTACTCCCCATATCCCCAAATACCGCCTATCGTTATCATCAAGGCTGCCGCAATACCGGAGGCTGCTTTTATCCATCTGATTTTCTTTTTTTCTGTCAAGGTTATCACTGTTCCTTTCTGTTCCCCACAGTCAGAGAGAACAGATTCCAAAACGTCTGGGGCCGCGTGCTGAAACGCTGTTTTGATCTTTTCTTCCATTTCCCGATTTTTCACCGTTCTCCTCCTTCTGTTACATATTTTTTCAGTTTTTTCAATGCGCGATGATATTTGGAAAGAACCGTCGGCAGCGGAAGCTGTAAAAGCTGCGCGATTTCCCGGTGACGAAAACCGGACACCGCATGAAGCACGACAATCTGCCGCTCCTGCTGGTTCAGGCGCTCCATACAAATGCCGATCAGGAGCCTATCTTCCGGGGTTATGCTTTCACGGCTTTGCAGATACGGTTCCCAGTCCTCTGATGGGATATCCGCCGTTCTGGTCCGTTCCCGCAGCTTTTGCAGGCAGCGGTTCCGGACAATGGTAAAAATCCAGGCCATAGGCTTGCCCTGCGGACGGTAATGTTCCGCCGCCTGGTAAATATCCAAAAAGCAATCGTGCAGCGCATCTTCCGCATCTGACGTGTTTTTCAAAATGGACAGGGCAAAACTGTAAACCGCCGTGTTTGCCTGATGGTATAAGGCTCCCAAGGCGTCGCGATCCCCCTTGGCAATCTGCGCCATATATTCTTCCAGCAAAGCTTCTTTGATTGGTGCGGTCGATTCCTTTGCCGGTACCGAGCAGAAGAACAGCAATGATATCCGCCCCTTTCATTGGAATAATGCGTTAACCTGCCGGATTATTGCATGAAATACGAAAAAATTTTAAAACAGAAAAAATACCAAAAAGGCGCCGGCCGCAAAATGCGTCCAGCGCCTTTCAAATCTCCAAAGGAACTAAACCGGATGATTATTTCATCATACCGGCAACTTCATCAGCGAAATTGTCCTCTCTCTTTTCCAGGCCTTCACCTTTCTCAAAGCGGACAAAGCAAACAGCTTTGATCTGGCCGCCCAATTCTTTGGCGCAGTTTTCGATGTACTTGGAAACCGTAATGTCGCCATCTTTGATGAAGGGCTGCTCCAGAAGGCAGACCTCTTTGTAATATTTATTGATTCTGCCCATCACCATTTTCTCGGCGATATTCGCAGGTTTGCCCTCATTGATCGCCTGCTGGGTCAGAATCTCTTTCTCTTTTGCAATTTCGTCAGCCGGTACCCCAGCCTTGTCCAAATAGGTGGGGTTGGCTGCCGCAATCTGCATTGCAACATCCTTCGCCATCGCTTTAAAGCCATCCTTCGCAGCGATATCCGCAGGTGCATCAAACTTCACCATAACGCCGATTCTGCCGCCGCCATGGCTGTAAGTGACAACCTCGCCTTCATATCGCGCAAAACGGCGGATTTTCATGTTCTCGCCGATGGTCAGGATCTTCTCACGCAGGGCTTCTTCCACGGTGAACTGGTCGTCTGCCTTGCAGGTCATCAGCTCTTCTACCGTAGCGGGATTCTGTTCCGCAACCGCTTTCGCGCAGGAAGCGACAAAGCTCTGGAAGCTGTCGTTCTTGGCTACAAAGTCAGTCTCAGCGTTTACTTCAATCACAACGCCGACTTTTTTCTCCTCATCGACATAGGTATATACAATGCCTTCCGCAGCAATACGGCCGGACTTTTTCGCCTGTGCCGCCAAGCCTTTTTCACGCAGCAGCTCGATTGCTTTTTCCATATCGCCGCCCGCCTCGGTCAGCGCTTTTTTGCAGTCCATCATGCCGCATCCAGTTCTCTCACGAAGATTTTGAACATCTTTTGCAGTAAATGCCATGGAAAATTCCTCCTATTTCTATTTTTCGTCCTTCTATGGATGTTCGCTTCCATCCATTTTACCGTATATCCCGTAAAATGCCCGGGACAAGCTCGGGCATTTCGGTAAAAATCTTATTTCGCAGCTTCTTCCGCTGCTTCCGCTTCTTCTTTTTCCTCTACGGCAGCTTCTTCCGCATTGCCCTGTCTGCCCTCCATGATAGCGTCAGCCATCACAGAAGAGATCAGCTTTACGGCGCGAATCGCGTCGTCATTGCCGGGAATGACGTAATCTACTTCGTCAGGATCACAGTTGGTATCGACAATCGCTACCACCGGAATTCCCAGCTTTTTCGCTTCAGCAACCGCAATTTTCTCCTTGCGGGGGTCAACAACGAACAAAGCACCAGGCAGCTTTTTCATGTCTTTGATACCGCCCAGGAATTTCTCCAGCTTTTCGATCTCTAATTTCAATTTGATAACTTCTTTTTTCGGCAGGCGATCAAAAGTGCCGTCCTCTTCCATCTTCCGCAACTGAGCCAGTCTCTGGATTCTGCGCTGGATGGTTTTGAAGTTGGTCATCATACCGCCGAGCCATCTAGCGTTGACAAAATGTACGCCAGCGCGCAGCGCCTCTTCTTTCACAGATTCTGCAGCCTGCTTTTTCGTACCGACAAACAACACTGTGTCGCCGTTAGCAGCAACATCTCTGACAAACATGTAAGCTTCTTCCAGCTTTTTAACGGTCTTCTGCAGGTCAATGATATAAATACCATTTCTCTCGGTGAAGATGTACTGTGCCATTTTAGGGTTCCATCTTCTGGTCTGGTGGCCGAAATGTACGCCGGCCTCCAACAGCTGTTTCATCGAAATAACGCCCATTTTTACAGTTCCTCCTTAGGTTTTTCCGCCGCCCAGGCAATTTTTGGCCAACCGGGAAACTTCCCGGCACCTACCCAAATCCAACCCAAGCGTGTGTTTTGCCGTGTTAGTATAGCACAGTCTGTTTCAAAAAGCAAGTACTTTTTGAGAGGATTTTGCCATTTTCCGGCTTTTTCAGTATAGCTCGTTTTCCGCGCAATGTCTAGGATGTTTGGGTCTTCTCGGCTCCGGGCGGCGGTCAAAGCAGACCAGCACCGCATCTTCGCCGATCACCTTCACCTGGTCCCACGCAATGACAAACTCCTCCCCTTTTCCAAACAGGCCGAAAAAGCGGAACCGTCCACGCACTACCACTGCGATCACCTCCGCCTTTTCGCTTTCGATTTCCACGTCGCAGATGGCCCCCAGGCAATTTCCGTCTTTGATATTAATGACATCCTTATATTTAAAATCTGAAATCCGGTAGATCATCCGCACCGCCCCCCTTTTCGTATGTTTATGGCTTTTCTTTGTCCGCTTATGCCTAACAAAAATTGCCAAAGAAAAATTTTGTATGCCGGGACAAGGCGCTGTCCATGATAAAAGCACAGCCGTCCGGCAGACGGCAAAATCGGGAGGAAGCGGGCGTGATGGGATGTATTACAGCAAAGTAGAAATCTGCGGTGTTAACACAGCTAAATTAAAGGTGCTCAAGGAAAAGGAAAAAACCGAGCTGCTCAAGCGGGTCCGACAGGGGGATGAAAAAGCCCGGGAAGAGTTGATCAACGGGAATCTGCGTCTGGTTTTAAGTGTGGTGCAGAAATTTACCAACCGGGGCGAAAATCTGGACGATTTGTTTCAAGTAGGCTGCATTGGCCTGATCAAGGCCATTGACCACTTTGACCCCGAACAGGGAGTACGTTTCTCCACTTACGGCGTTCCCATGATCGTTGGGGAAATTCGCCGTTATCTCAGAGACAACAACAGCATCCGGGTCAGCCGGTCCATGCGGGATGTGGCTTACAAAGCTATGCAGACCAAGGAGCGGCTAACCGGTGAAAACTTAAAAGAGCCAACGGTGGAAGAAATCGCCCAGGATATGGGGATGCGCAAGCAGGACGTAGTGCTGGCGCTGGAGTCCATTGTGGAACCGGTCTCTCTTTACGAACCAGTCTATTCCGACTCCGGCGACACCATTTTCGTCATGGACCAGCTCGGAGATAAGAACGACGACAGCAACTGGCTGGAGGAACTGTCTATTCGGGAGGCTATTTCCAATCTGACGCCCAGAGAGAAAAAAATTTTTTCCCTCCGTTTTTTTACCGGGAAAACGCAAATGGAGGTAGCCGGGGAAATCGGCATCAGCCAGGCACAGGTCAGCCGACTGGAAAAAGGTGCGCTGGAAAAAATCAAAGGGGATCTTTAAACGGCGCTTGGCTAGGCGATATTTTGGCCGCATAAAAAAGAGGCAGGATACATCCCGCCTCTTTTTTCGCGTTACCACGTCGTTTCCCGGGGATCAGCATCCTCCTCTTTTCGAACCTTTCTCAATAGCTGTATGGGCCAAGATCCGCCGCCTTTCCCGGCTCCAATGAAATCGTCTGCGAAACGCCGTGCTCCAGATCAGCCCAAGGGATGATCCGATACTCGGTAAAGCGGTTCGGCAAACCGGAGTGATAAATACTGTAAACGACATTTTTTCCATCCGTAAAAACGCTTTTACAATAATCTCCTGAACCAACCTTTAAACCGGGGACCGGAAGGACCATGACCTTTCCCTGCTCCGCATCCAAAATCCAGAAAAAATGGTGGGCGCAAAACAGCGCTTTGCCATTTTGCGGTGTCACGGACTCAGCCGGGTAAAACGCCGTTCTTTCCCCTCCTTCATAGGGCCAGCCGGATTTCGCAACTAACTGCACACCGTCCTCTGTCAAACGGTAAAGCGCCATCTCCAGAGAATTGCTCAGGAGAATATAATCGCCGAAAACCTCAAAATCCCGGACATATTTATCAAAAAAGCCTTCTTCCGCTTCGGCCAAATAGTACGAATCTCCCACCTGCACAGGCTCTCCCGCGTCAGTCCCCCATGCGGGGTTTGTAGGTGTGTCGCCAATGGTTCCAATCTCAGCCGTTTGCAGGTTTGCGGCAAAATAACGCATCACGGAGGAAGACGCCTCCTGTGCAAAAAACAACACATCGCCGCAAATGCCCCGAATATCCGCCCCCGGTTTTTCCAAAGCGATCTCGTCCGCCTCGCCCGCCTGATATCCGTAATCATATGCGGACAAAACCGAGCCGGTTTCTTTTTCGCCGCGGCTGCTCAGCAGTACCGCAACTGCCAAGGCCACCAGCAGCGCACCCGTCTTTTTTCCTCTCACCGCAGCACCTCCTGATAAACCTTTTATGATTCTATTAACTTTTAAAATTCCAAAAAAACTACAAAAATGTTGAAAATATTTATTTTGAAAAACAGGTCCATTTCTGGCATCCCGTGTATATTATCACTCCAAAAGGCCATACTTGTATCGAGGGATTTTGATATCTCCTCGCCTGAAATTTTAGGAGGTGACCATTCATGCAGGAATCTAAAAACAATAAGCAGCAAAACCAACAAAATCAGCAAAATCAACAGCAAAAACAACAAAACCAACAGAACCAAAACAAAGAGCAAAACAGATAACATCCTTTTTATAAAACAAACCGGGAAAGAAAGGTTTCTTTCCCGGTTTGTTTTGCTATGTATAGGAAGCAGAAAAAGGCCATGTGCCGCCTTGGGCGGCACGGCCATAAAATCTCAGCTATGGATTTGTCCCGGTCCATGTGCAAAACTCCATACATCATCCGCTTTTCATATCATCATGACGCGCTTCAGATGCCTGAATTTTTTCACCTGCCCAAACGACTTTACCGGCAGGACAGCGGACGATTCGCTTTTGAAAAAACGCGATACTCTCCTCCTACGTTTATTCGTCATATCGATAGGCCACCTGTCCATTTACAATGGTATAGAGGGTTTTGGTAAACACCTCCATCGGATTGCCGTCAAAAATGGCCAGGTCTGCATCCTTGCCTGGTTCAATGGTTCCAATCCGATCCGCTACGCCGCAGATTTTTGCCGGGTTGCAGGTAATGGCCTCCAGCGCATGCTCTATACCAAGCCCTTCTTTTGCAGCGAACCCGGCGCAAATCGGCAAATACTGGATGCGGGTTACCGGATGGTCGGTGGTAATGGCAATCAGCACTCCCTCGTTTTGCAAAATGCCAGGCGTTTTAAAATCCATGTTCTGCACTTCGATTTTATTGCGAGAGGACATCGTTGGGCCGATGATCGCCGGAAAGCCGGATTCTTTGATTTTTCGGGCTATTAAATGCCCTTCCGTACAATGATCCAACGTTAAGCCAAGACCAAATTCTTTTGCAATGCGGATTGCCGTCAAAATATCATCTGCCCGATGGACATGGGCCTTCATGGGGATTTTGCCGGTCAGCACCGGCAGCCAGCATTCCATTTGATAGTCTTCTTCAAAAGCTTCGCCTTTCTGCTGCGCCGTTTCTTTGCGGGAACGGTAATTCTGCGCTCGGGTCAACTCATCCCGCAGCAGCGCCCCGACGGACATACGGGTGGACGGGACTTTGTTCTGTCCGCTGTAATTTGTTTTTGGATTTTCTCCAAAGGCTACTTTCATCGCCGCCGGTTCTTTGACAACCATCTGATCCATCACCCGGCCATGGGTCTTCATGACCAAAAACTGGCCGCCCACCACATTGGAGCTGCCAGGTCCCACCATGACCGCTGTAATGCCTGCGCTCAGTGCATTGTGGAAAGCGGAATCCATAGGGTTTACCGCATCCAGTGCTTTTAAATAAGGAATCACCGGTTGGTTGACTTCATTGCAGTCATCCCCTTCAAAACCTTTCTTTTCTTCGGTAATCCCGATATGGCAATGAGTTTCTATTAAGCCGGGCAAAATCCAGCCACCTCGCGCATCAATCACCTCTGCTTTTGCATTGGGGATGGAAAGATATTCTCCCACGGATTTGATTTTTCCATTTTCGATTAAAACCTGCCCGTTTTCAAAAGTCTTTCCCGCCATGGTCAAGACCCGCCCGTTTTGTATCTGCAACATTGGCAATACCTCCTTCTGTTTCAGGAGTAGTATGCCGTTTTTTGCCGGTAAACATACCGCTATTGCACAGGAAACACGCAGAATCCGGCACCGGTTCATCAGAAAAAAACGCATGAGCCGAAGGCCATGCGTCAATCTGATGCGAAAATACCGGATTGGGCCAGCGATACAAAATCGTCGCCTGCTACGATAATATGATCATACAAAGTAATTTCCAGCACCTGCGCCATATCGTATAACCGGCGGGTCACCAGGATATCTGCATCAGAAGGAAGCGCAGTGCCATGTGGATGATTATGAGACAGGATAATGGCGGAAGCAGAGCACTGCAATGCCTGCTCCAAAATCCGACGAGGGTGGATTCCCACTTTATTTAAGCTGCCTTCTCCCATAAGCGTACAGTTTAAAAGTTTGCGCTTATTATCCAGACACAGCAGATAAATCCGCTCATTGGTAACGCCGATATATTTGGACAGCAAAAACGCGCCGGCCTTTTCCACCGAATCCAGAATCAAGCCCGGATCGTTTCGGTCATTGAGATACGCATTAGCCAGCTGAGGAATCATTTTTACCAGCGTTGCAGTATTGGCACTGATCCCTTTGACTTTTACCAAATCTTCATAAAAAGCATCAAAAACGCCGGACAAAGAACCAAACCGGTTCATCAACTCGTGGGCCAGATCATTCGTATCTTTCTGAGGGATGCTGTAAAACAGCAAAAGCTCCAGGATATTGTGCGGATCAAACCCGGCAAATCCGGTTTGCAGAAACCGGTCCTTTAAACGCTGCCGGTGCCCATAGTGGTTGTGATCCATCCTCCCCCTCCTTTTTACAGCTTTCCGGCCTCTTCCCCAAACAGCTCCTTGGCAAAATCCACCTGCGGGACAGTAAAGGTTTTTCCGTTCAAATAGGAAAGAGGCCCCTCTTCTCCAGTAAACGAAAAGGTTACCTGATAGGCACATAAAGCCTGAAAACGGTAGCCCAGCTGCCGGTCTTCTCTATTTTTCCCGTATTTGGTATCTCCTAAAAGCGGATGGCCCAGATAAGCCATATGAGCGCGGATTTGATGGGTGCGGCCGGTCAACAGGTCAATTTTCAACAAGGAAAAGCCGCCTTTTTCCGCCAACACCTGATAAGCCGTCCGAATCGTCCGGCCGTCCGGGATGGGCTGGTCGTATACCCGCACTTGATTTTTGTCCGCATCCTTTTTTAAATAGGCTGTCAGCGTCTGCCTGGGCTGCGGCATTCTGCCGTGCACGACACATAAATACCGCTTTTGAACCTGCCGGTCCTTGATGCGCTGATTCAATTCCCGCAGCGCTGCCGCATTTTTGGCTGCCAGCACAATACCGGAGGTATTGCGGTCGATACGGTTGCAGAGGGCCGGAACAAAAGAGTTTTCTTTTTTGGGATCATACTCTTTTTTCTCATACAGGTAATGCAGAATTCGATTGATCAGGGTATCGAACGCTTCTTTCTCGTCTTCATGGACAATCAGACCGGAAGGTTTATTGACCAACAGCAGATTTTCGTCCTCGTACAGAACATCTATCTGAGCCGGAGCATGCAAAAATGCAGCCTCTCCCGTAGGGGGCGAGAAAAACTCATCGTTGATGTAGAGCTCCAGCAGATCCCCTTCCTGCAAACGAGTAGAAATTTCACAGCGCTTTTTGTTGCATTTGATCCTTTTTAAACGAATGTACTTATACAACAGCGGCTGCGGCAAAAGGGGAATCGCTTTGGTCAAAAACTTGTCCAGCCGCTGTCCTGCGTCGTTGGCGGAAATTAAAAACGTTTTCATAAATTCATTCCATTCCGGCTAACGCCTGTTTTTCTGCGTACCGGATACCGGCCGTTTGGTCTGGGGACGACGGCCCGCCGCATCCGGCTGCACGTAAATATGGACAGGACCTTGTCTTTGCGCGATCTGCGTCCCGGCGGTAACCGGGTATCTGACCCGGCGATTTTTCCTCTTTTTCCGATACAGAAAGTGCCGGACCCGCACCGAAACCACCAACAGGAAAAACAGCACGACAAGCACCGCCAAGATAATGGCGACCCACTTTAAAATATTCCATAGATTTTTCCAAAATACCGTATTGTCCTTTACCGGCAGGCCGGTTGCGGCATCCACCTTCTGACTCGCTGTATCATTCAGAGAAAATTGAAGCGGGAAACTGCCCAGATCCCCATACATACTGCTGCTTTCGGACTTGAGCGTAATTTTAAGCGACGGGGTCACTTCTTCGCCGTAGCGATAAGTTTCCGGCACCTGATATTCCAAATTCAGATCGTCCACGCCATACTGCCGGTGCAACTCCAGGGCAATGCTGTTATCCGGATAAATGCGCACCTCCTGCACCTGGGTATCTCCATCCAAAACAGGAATGACAAAGCCTTTTAAGCTGCGTTTAGAAAGCGTGACTTTGTCAAAAGAATCAAAGCAGTAATCAAACAGGGCGGCTGTATCCTCATACTTTTCGTATTTCTGGCTGCTCATGGTTACACAGACCAATTCCAAGTCTCCCCGTTTGGCGCTAGTAACCGAAGTGTGACGTGCTTCGTCCGTATAGCCGAGCTTACCGCCAGTGCAGCCTTCATAAGTAAACTGGGACTCCACAAACATGCTGTGCTGGGTCCCCAGATTCCGCGCCTGGCTTTGCTTATTGGTCGGTTGGATGGTATACTCCTCCGCACACCAGTAATCCCGAAACCCCTCTACTCCCAGTGCATACTGGGTAATCAAAGCCATGTCATAAGCTGTGGTATAATGGTCCGGATCGTGCAGCCCATTGGCATTGACAAAATGGGTATTAACCGCGCCAATCTCTTTTGCCTTTTCGTTCATCATCGCTACAAACTGCTCTATGCTGCCGCCCACACATTCAGCGATCCCATTCGCCGCATCGTTGGCCGAAGCAACCATCGTGGCATAGATCAAATCCTTCAGGGTGATCTGCTCTCCTTCGGTCAAAGCGATATGGGTACTGCCGGAATCAATCGAATGGGTAGCTTCGTAGCTCATGGTGTGCACAGTGGCAGGATCGGCGTTTTCCAGCGCCAGCAGAACGGTCATAATCTTGGTAATGCTGGCAGGGTACATTTTCTGATTCATTTCCTTTTCCACCAGCACCTGCCCGGTAGATATATCCATCACCACCGAAGTCTGGCTTGCAGTGACCGGAATTTCGACCGCATACGCCGCAGAAGCCCGAAAGGGCAAAAAAAGCACCATTACGACCGTCAAAAAAAGAGCTACATATCGCTTCATATTTGTACTCCGTTATAATGTAATTAAAACAGGCAAACCAACTGAAAAGGCTTTCTATCATCGTGCGGATAAACCGTCAAAGCTGTCAAAACAAGCCCAAAAGATTTGGCATATGTTTTTTATTATAACAAGAAACCGATTAACTGCCAAGAGGAAAGTAAAATTTTCACTTGTTCATCACAAACACGGATTTTCTCATGCAAAAATACGCGTTTTGCTTGTTATCCCGGGTAAAATATACTATAATATAGAGAAAATGTATTTCCCATAATGTTCCGCACGGCGTCTTGATCGATCTGCACCGCAGCGGGATGCAGAAATTTTCCTATTTTTGTTAGACGGAGGTTCTTTTCATGGCAAGAACGGAATTGAAAAAAGTATTGGAACAGGCCAGCGCACTGGCCGGCCAGCAGATAACGGTATGCGGATGGGTCAAGACCATCCGTGATTCCAAAGCACTGGGCTTTATTGAATTAAATGACGGCAGTTCTTTTTCCAACCTGCAGGTGGTTTTTGAAGATGCCAAAGTACCGAATTTTAAAGAGATTGCCAAATGCAATGTAGGTACAGCTCTTCGGGTAACCGGCACGCTGACGCTGACGCCCAACGCCAAACAACCCTGTGAAATCCACGCCTGTGAAATTGTGGTGGAAGGCGTCTCCGCTCCGGATTATCCATTGCAGAAAAAACGCCATTCCCTGGAATATCTGCGCACCATCGCTCACCTTCGCCCCAGAACCAACACCTTTAACGCAGCGTTCCGCGTCCGTTCAGTAGCGGCTTTTGCCATCCACCGTTTTTTCAACGAGAGGGGCTTTGTCTATGCCCATACGCCGCTGATTACCGGCAGCGACTGCGAAGGCGCCGGCGAAATGTTCCATGTGACCACGTTCAACCCCGATTCTGCCCCCCGCACTGAGGATGGAGCGGTAGATTACAGTCAGGACTTTTTCGGAAAAATGACCAGCCTGACGGTTTCCGGCCAGCTGGAGGCCGAATGCATGGCAATGGCTTTCGGCAGCGTTTATACCTTTGGCCCCACTTTCCGGGCGGAAAAATCCAATACACCCCGTCATGCTGCGGAATTCTGGATGATCGAACCGGAGATTGCGTTTGCGGATCTGCAAGACGACATGGCGCTGGCTCAGGACATGATTAAATATGTACTGCGGTATGTGCTGGAACAGTGCCCGCAGGAGATGAAATTCTTCAATGATTTTTACGACAAGGAACTGATCAGCCGCCTGCAAAACCTGATTGAGGCTGATTTTGGCCAAATCACCTACACGGAAGCAGTAAAGCTGCTGGAGCAGCACAAAGAAGAATTTGAATACCCGGTTTACTGGGGCTGCGACCTGCAAACAGAGCACGAGCGGTATCTGACGGAGAAGATTTTCCAAAAGCCGGTATTTGTCACAGATTATCCGAAAGAAATCAAAGCGTTTTACATGCGTTTAAATGATGACGGTAAAACCGTTGCCGCGATGGATCTGCTTGTACCCGGCGTTGGCGAAATCATCGGCGGTAGCCAGCGTGAAGAACGACTGGACGTTTTGACCGCACGAATGGAAGAACTGGGGCTTAAGAAAGAGGACTATTCCTGGTACCTTGACCTGCGCCGGTTCGGCGGCTGCAAACATGCAGGCTATGGGCTGGGATTCGAGCGTCTGATTATGTATATGACCGGCATTTCTAACATCCGGGATGTGCTCCCCTTCCCACGTGTCACCGGTTCCGCAGAATTTTAGCAGAGGCATGAAGCAACAACTCAATCAAAATATGCAGGAAGATGCAAGACATATTGCATCTTCTTTTTTTGTATGCAAACAGCCTGCACATTTCACAAATCCTGCATAAAAAAGGATCTTTGAGCCGTCATTTTATCAATTTTTGCAAGATTTATAAAATAATCTTGTAATTTTAAATATTATATAATATAATAAAAGCATAATTTGAATTTAGGTGGTAATGAAGATGCAAAATATGAAAGATATCGCGATGCTTCTGGCAATCAATCATATGACAGGTTCCCATTCTGAGGCCTGTGCATCTCAGATGAACGCCACTGATCTGTCCGCATTAAAGGACAGTTATATGAAAGAATACGAATCATATCAATGCAAAAATTTAAAATTGGATATGTCCCGCGGAAAGCCGGGACCGGATCAGCTGATTTTGTCAGCTCCCATGCTGGATGTGCTGAGCAGCCAGAGTGCTTTGTCTGCTTTGGATGGCACCGACTGCCGCAACTATGGATGCCTGGACGGTATTCCGGAGGCAAAAGAGCTGATGGGCAGCCTTTTGGGGCTGCCGGCCGAAAGCATGATCGTCGGCGGCAACTCCAGCCTGAATATGATGTACGACACCATTGCCCGGGCAATGCTCCACGGTGTTTACGGATCGCCTTCTCCGTGGTGCCGTTTGGAAAAGGTGAAATTTCTTTGTCCTGTTCCCGGCTACGACCGCCATTTTGCCATCTGTCAGCATTTCGGCATCGAGATGATCTGCGTTCCCATGAACCAGGATGGTCCGGACATGGATCTGGTAGAAAAACTGGTCAGTGAAGATGACAGCATCAAAGGAATCTGGTGCGTACCGAAATTCTCCAACCCCAACGGATTGACCTATTCGGACGAAGTAGTACGTCGTTTTGCCAACCTTGCGCCCAAGGCACCGGACTTTCGCATTTTCTGGGATGACGCTTATTTTGTCCACGAGCTGACCGATGAGAAAGTAAAGCTGCTGAACCTGTTTGAAGAAGCAAAGAAAACTGGAAAAGAAGACATGGTCTTTGTTTTCTGTTCCACTTCAAAAATCAGCTATCCCGGTTCCGGGCTGGCCGCTATGGGTGCCTCGTTTCACAATATTCAGAACATTAAAATGCAGATGGCGGTACAAACCATCGGCAACGATAAAATGAATCAGCTGCGGCATGTGCGCTTTTTCGGCAACAAACAAGGCGTTTTGGAACATATGAAAAAACACGCCGAGTTAATCCGTCCAAAATTTCAGCTGGTGGAACGGATTCTGGAAGAGGAACTGGGATTCTGCGGGATCGCCCGCTGGACCAATCCCAAAGGTGGATACTTTATCTCGCTGGATACGCAGCCCGGATGTGCCAAACGGGTCATTTCTCTCTGCCGGCAAGCCGGCGTTGCCATGACTCCGGCGGGTTCCACCTATCCTTACGGAATGGATCCGGAGGATTCCAACATCCGAATTGCGCCAACCTATCCCACACTGGAAGAACTGGAGCCTGCAACGAAAATTCTCTGTCTGTGCATCAAAATCGCGACTATCGAAAAGATGATTGCCCAAGCGTCCGAACAGGAAACAGCACCCCAAAATGCTTATGCGATTGCACAGTAGCAGCATAACAAAACCGAAAAAGGAGGAAGCATGTGTCTTCCTCCTTTTTTTCTGATTCCTTCGCCGGAAAGAGTGTCAATCAATATATACGCTTGGAAACGGCTGTGAATCTTCCTGTTTTGTGGGAATTGCTGGAGTTCCCTCCTGATCTGCCGATTGCTCCATCTCATCCCGTTTTCCGGTTTCCCGCTGCTGCTGTTTCAAATAATCCAGAAAATCCGGTTTTGCAATCCGCTCTACGGGAATGTCAGTCAGCATGACGGTATGCTTCTCTTCGTCTGTGTCATACAGGTCAATCCGGGCAAAATCGTGCCCTTTTTCTTTGAAAAACGCGCCAACCCTTTGCAGGTATTCTGCGGCGGCCTCCAACGTCATCGCCTCCAGGTCTGGATAAAGATGAATGGTCTTTTCCACCGGCAAATCCTGGTCAAACGTCATTCCCGGCACCCAAACCGCACTATCGCTTGGTTCATTGGTTCCGACAAATAAATTAAGCCTGCCCAGGCCCGCCTGCTCCATCTGAATCTGCAAAAGCGCCATGTATTCCTCCTTGAATCGGGAAATGACATTTCCATTTTCCAGTACATCATACTGATAGGTATCGTAATCTACCTTTCCATTGCGGCAGATAATATCAAAATGCAGATCCGGATTATGCGGGGATACCGCGTGGACCAGATACTCCCCGAATTTAAAGTTATAGGAAGCACGGCTCAATTCAAACCCCATGGTGCGCAGATTGCTCTGCTGGATATAATCCTTGGCGGCCCGTTGGGACATCGCGGCGGAAATCGGATTCCCCGTGAAAGAAAGGGTCATCCAAGCGACAATCCATAACAAACCAAAAGCCAGAACAGCAGCCAAAATCCGGATCCAAAGTTTTTTCTTTTTCATTTCTGCCCCTCCTTCGCAAAAGCGTAATCCAGCAAAAAACCGATTCCCAGGCCCAGTCCGCAAAACAACGTATACAACACCGACATAAACAAAGGGGCCACAAAGCCCGTTCCGGGGATCTGGTACAGATAGCTCAGCAGAAAAATGCCCAACGGAACAAAAAAAGATTTTCCTCGAAAAAGCCAATATCCCAGCATACCTACGCCCGGCATCAGAATAAAATTATAAAACATGCTCATAGAGTCAGTCAGCGCCACACCAACCGCAGCGCCGATCAAAAGCAGCGCCATTCCCACAAAGAAAAAAGCTTTGCGCACTGACGCAACCAGCCGGCGATCCAACGTTTCATCCGGCATTTTTACCGGCTCCGAAATACAAAAGGTCCGGCATGCTTCGCACTCCTCCAAATGCTCCTGCACCATCCGGCAGGACGCTTCGCTTGCTACGCCGTCCTGCACCAATGGCAGAAGGTCCCGGATCACTTCACAATTCTCTTTCATTGGTCTCCCCCTTTCTCCAACTGCTGTTTCAGCCAAGTGCGAATCCGGTGCTCCAGCACTCGTGCGGAACTTTCGCTGATCCCGGCCTTTTGAGCAATTTGTGCATAACTATAACCAGAAACACGCATGGAAAAAACCAAATTGGCTCTCTCGTCCTTCTGGCGCATCAATTTTTTGATGCGGTGCAGCGTTTCCCGGTTCGCGGCAGTTTCCTCCAGCGTCTGCCGGGTATAGGTTCCCAGCAAATCGTCGTATTCCACCGTTTCCCGGTGTTTTCTCAATTCCTTCAGCCACAGGTTCCGCCCAATGGCAAACAGCCAGGTTCTGACACTGCTCTGCTGCCGGAACCGCCCAATGCTTAACATCGCCTGCAAAAAAGTTTCCTGCATCAGGTCGCCCGCCTGCTCCGGATGATGAGTCAGGCCCAAAAGGTAACGATACAGTTCTTCTTTATGCAGGTAATAAAGCTTTTCAAAATCTTTCAACTGTCCGCCCCCTTCCTGTCTATTAGTTCCCTGACATAGAAAAACGTTACACTTTTCTTGCTGAAAAAATAAAAGGCCCCTGACCGAAATAAGATGGCCAGAGGCAAACACTGTCCTATTTTTCCTTTAAAAGGGTTTTCAGCTCATTCATAAACGTATTGATATCGGCAAACTGCCGGTACACCGAGGCAAAACGCACGTATGCTACCTCGTCTACCTGTTTGAGCTTTTCCATCGCCATTTCACCAATCCGATAAGAAGCGACCTCCCGATCCAGCGAATTGAGAATATCCGCCTCAATTTCATCTACCATCCGATCGATTTCTTCCAAAGAAACCGGGCGTTTTTCACAGGCGCGCAACAACCCGTTAACCAGCTTATTCCGATCAAAGCTTTCGCGGGACATATCTTTTTTGATGACAACAATCGGCATTGTTTCCACCGACTCATAGGTGGTGAAACGTCTGGCGCACTGAAGGCATTCTCGCCGCCGACGGATCCGTTCGTCTACTGCCCGGGAGTCAATTACCTTGCTGTCATGATAGCCACAGAACGGACATTTCATTATGATTCCTCCATCCAAAGAGCGGAAATTCTTTGTTTCCGGAAACAGTATACCAGCATGGTGGCGAAAAAACAAGAAAAAACCTGATTTTTTCTGATGATTGTAATTCTTTTTGGAAACCCTTATAATAAATAACAATGTTGCCCTTTGGAAGGAAAAATTTCAACTCACAAATACAGACATATTTTTATCGGCAAAGGAGTTTATCATTATGAGCAAAGTTACCTGGAAACCCGGCACTCTGCTTGCCCCTGTTCCAGCGGTCATGGTATCCTGCGGAACCATGGAAAAGCCTAATATTATTACCATTGCCTGGACGGGCATTGTCAATTCTGATCCGGCCATGACCTATATATCGGTACGCAGGGAACGCTTTTCCCACGCATTAATTTCAAAAAGCGGCGAGTTTGTCATCAACCTGACAACTTCCGCTCTGTCCCGCGCTACCGATCTGTGCGGCGTAAAGTCCGGCCGCGACACGGACAAATTCGCGCTGGCCAATCTGACGCCGGAACCAGCCTCAAAGCTATCCTGCCCTATGATCGTCCAAAGTCCTCTGTCGCTGGAGTGCAAAGTGACCCAAGTACTTCCTTTAGGCTCCCACGATATGTTTTTAGCTAAAATCATATCCGTTAATGTAGAGGAATCCCTGTTGGATGAGAAGGGAAAACTGCACCTTTCCCGGTGCGGGCTGTTGTCTTACGCCCACGGCGAATACTTTGCACAAGGGCGGCGGCTGGGTGGTTTCGGCTATTCGGTTCGCAAAAAGGTTCCCGCCGGAAAACGGCAGCCGCCAAAAAAATAAACCAAAGCTGCTCTTTTCTGTTTTTGCCGCTATGCAAAAGCTTTTCTCATCGAGCGGGTATGCGTTTTCGACAAGCTGCTCCGCTTAAATTTTTGGGAGGTATTGTTTCATGAAACGAATCTTCGCCATTTTTTTGGCAATGTTGCTGATTTGCACCGGCTGCACGGCGCAAACCCCTTCCGATCTATCCTCACTGGCGGAATCCTCTGCCGTTTCTTCCCATGCTGAAACATTAGACCAGCTGCCGGCAAACCGCACCGAAATCCCCTTCGATCAAATGAAGTATATGGAGCCTGATCTGGATGCGACGATTGCCCAATATGAAGATTTCGCCCGGCGGGTTCAGAAAGCGGAATCCGCCGACGAGGTGATGTCGGTTTGGAAAGAAGAAGCGCAGCTTTGCAAAGACTATTATAACATGTATACACTCTCCAACGTTTTGTTCAGTCTGGATACCTCCGATGAGGAAAACGCCGCAAATTATCAATATATGCAGGATTTTCTTGCCAAACTCAAGCCTGCCTCCGTTTCTCTTACCCGCGCCATCCTTCAGTCACCGTACCGCAGCCAGATCAGCGACATTGTCGGCTCTCATGTGCTAGCTGCCATGGAGATTGATACCCAAAACTACTCCGAGGAACAGCTGGAACTGGAATTGGAAGAAAATCAACTAACTACCCAGTATACCCAGCTGTTATCTCAGGCTGCGGTTTACGAAACAGAAGAACATGTCTTTACCACCAGTGATATGTATTACTACATTTACGCCGGCGGACAGGAGGACCGGCATCTTGCCAGCGGATTGTTGGAGGAATATTACCGGGATCTGAACCAGCAATGCGGTGAAATCTATACACAGCTGGTGGCATTGCGCACAAAAAAAGCCCAAGCTGCCGGATTTGAAAATTATCTGGATTATTATTTCAATCACTCCTACCGCGGATACGGTCGGGAGGAGATTGAAAATTTTCGCTCCTGGGTAAAAAAATATATTGTTCCCGTTTACCAGCAGCTAAAGGATGATGCGGCCGCAAGGCTGGGCCATCCGCTGAATTTGTTTGAATACACCTCTCCTCTGCCGGAACAAGCCCGTGTAACCTATCTGGAGAGCATCACCAGCGCCAGCAAACTGGTCGAAATCGTAGTGGGTATTCTGCAGGATATTTCCCCCGAAACACGCGAAATGATTGATTATATGACCCGAAACAACTTGTATGATCTGACAAGCGCCCCAAACAAAAGCCCCGGTGCCTTCACCACCTATTTTTACGGTTGGCAGGAACCGTATGTCCTTTCCAACTATGATGATGCGGGAACTTACATCCACGAAATGGGGCATGCACTCAACTTTTTCCGCACTGGAGATCTGATGGTGTTGGAGCAGGATCTGCAGGGTTCTGACATTTCGGAAATTCATTCCCAGACGCTGGAACTTCTGGCCAGTCCCTGGCTGGACCGCATTTATACCGATGCGCAGGCAGCGGAAAAATCCAACGTTTTTGAAATGTTTATCACCATTCTTTCCGCAACCATGATTGACGAATTTCAGCATAAGGTGTATGAAAATTCTCAGATGACTACTGAACAGCTCAACGCCTTGTATGCCCAGCTGGAGTTGGAGTATTTTGGTGAAATTGACAATCTGGGGCTTTCCTATTTGGACAGAGGACTGGACTGGGTGGATATCCACCATCTGTTTGAGTCGCCGATGTACTATGTGGAATATGCGCTGACCGGTGTGGTTGCTCTTGATTTCTGGCAGGATTCTAAAGAGAACTGGGACGACGCCTTTCACGCTTACATCCAGTTTGTAGATATTCCCAATGACGTCAATCTGACCGATTCACTAGCACTTGCCGGTTTGGACAGTCTGTTTGAAAAAAACACCATTGAAACACTGGCACAGAATCTGGCATCTTATTTTTCCGACTCCACATTTACAGAATAACCAAAGTATATTTACACAATCCGCACAAAATTATTGAATTATTGAAACAATTATAGTATAATATAATCAATTAGAAAAAAGCGTTTTATATCTCCGATTGAAATTATTTTATGTGTGCTCTTCCCTATGGGATGATAAAAAATAAAGGGGTTGAATCTATGAACATCGTGATTACTGCCAGAAAAACAACGGTAAAGGACTCTTTTAAAGAGCGGGTTGAAAAAAAGCTGGCTAAATTCGACCGTTTTTTCGATGATGCAAGCGCTACCGTCGTTGTAACCAATGAAAGAGACCGGGAGACGGTGGAAATTACCATACAGTCAATGGGAATGTTCTTCCGGGCAGAGAAAACCACCGGAGACCGGATCGATTCCTTGGAATCTGTGACAGATTCTCTGATGAAACAAATCATCCGCAACAAATCCAAGCTTCAGAAAAAATTCCGTTCTCCTGCTTTTGTGGAACCGGTTGCCGATGAACCGCTTTATGAGGAAGAAAATGCCCACGTGGCAAAAGTAAAAACCTTCCCGGTGAAGCCCATAACAGTGGAGGAAGCCATTTTGCAGATGAATCTGCTGGGGCACACTTTCTTTATGTTCCGCAACGCGGATTCCGGAGAAATTAACGTCGTTTATTCCCGCCGCAACGGAGATTACGGCTTGTTGGTGCCAGAAACAGAATGACAGCAAATCATTTGAAAAGGGACGGTATGGCTTCATACCGTCCCTTTTCCTGTTTTCCAACCTGTATTTTCTGATTGCAAGAAAGTTTAAATGCCCTTTTTAAATTTCCTTGCGGTTTATGTACAAACCATAGTATAATAATAAAAAGAATGCTTTTGTCTTTATTGGACTGACAGCATAAGAATTTGTCTCGATCTGTTTGTTTCTATTTTGTACGGCCATTAAAAAGGAAAGAAAAAGGTCTTTGCGTATGAGTGTGATAAAAATGGCAGCCCCTTGCCTGTTCGGGTTGGAAAGTGTTCTGTCCGGCGAATTAAAAAGAATCGGCGCCAAAAATATTGAGGCGACTGATGGTAAGGTCACTTTTACCGGTGACTGGAATATGCTGGCCAAAACCAATCTCTGGCTGCGCACTGCGGAACGGGTGCTGATTGTCTTGGACTCTTTTCGGGCGGAAACGTTTGAGGAGCTGTTTCAAGGGGTTTTCAAAATTCCTTTCGAAGAATATCTGGGAAAAGACGATGCTTTTCCCGTAAAAGGCTGGTCTTTAAACTCTCAGCTAGCCAGCGTTCCGGACTGCCAATCCATCATCAAACGGGCTGCAGTGAAAAGAATGGAGCAGCATTATCACCAAAGCTGGTTCGCCGAAACCGGGGCCGTGCATCAAATACAATTTTCTATCCGAAAAAATATTGTCACCATTTTTCTGGACACTTCCGGCGCAGGGCTGCACAAGCGAGGATATCGGCAGACTTCTTTGCTCGCTCCGATTAAAGAAACACTGGCTGCGGGTATTGTTGATTTCACTCGTTTGTACGACGATTCCGTTATCTGCGACCCCTTCTGCGGGTCTGGCACTCTACTGATCGAGGCCGTGCTTAAGGGGATGAATATCGCACCTGGTATCAATCGCCGTTTTGCCGCGGAAAAATGGAACTGTATCCCGGCTGCCGTTTGGAAGGATGCCCGGATGGAAGCGCTGGAATCGGTCAAAAGAGATGCTAAAATAAAGGCATACGGCTACGATATCGACCCTCAGGCGGTAGAACTGACTATGGCAAATGCAAAAAAAGCAGGTGTCAGCGCACATATCCGAACCAAAGTGCAGAACATCTCTCAACTTTCTCTCCCGCCCGGGCGGGCGATTGTGATCTGCAATCCCCCTTATGGCGAGCGTCTTCTGGAAATCAAAGAAGCAGAACAGCTTTACCGGACGATGGGAAAGGTTTTCCCTGCTGACCCGGACAAAAAATATTATGTCATCAGCCCCCACGAAGAATTTGAGCATATTTTCGGCCGGACTGCCGACCGCCGGCGAAAGCTGTATAATGGCATGATTAAATGCCAGTTATTTATGTATTTCCGCTAACTCTTTGCCGTATAAAAATTCCATGCATCTAAGAAATATACCACGATGGTATTCCAAGTGGAAGAGGCATGAAATTTGGCGCAAATGGGCCCCTTGACTGAAGTTTTTATGGCCGTATGCCGCCTTTGGTGGACGCACGGCCATTTTTGCATGATAAAAAAGCCGCCTGACAGGCGGCTTTTTTATCATTTTCATCTTAATCAGATTATTTTACAGTTCAAAAGAACTGTGGCGGGTCACATGGCAGCCAATATTAACCGCCACTGGAAGCCCAGCAATATGCGTACCATAGGTCTCGATATTCACGCATAATGCCGTTGTACTGCCGCCAAAGCCCTGGGGCCCTACATTGGTCTCGTTGGCCCGGCGAAGCAGTTCTTCCTCCATCTGCGCATAAAGGGAATCTGGGTTACGCAGATCAGAACTGCGGCACAACGCTGTTTTTGCAAGCAATGCACATTCCTCAAAATCGCCGCCGATTCCCACACCGACCACCATAGGCGGGCAGGGATTCGCGCCTGCCAACTCCACCGTCTCGATGACAAAATCCATAATCATTTCTTTTGTAGCGGCGGGAGTAAACATTTTGATTCGACTCATATTCTCACTGCCAAACCCCTTAGGTGCGACCGTAATTTTCAAGCCGTCTCCTTCCACGATTTTGACATGAATAATTGCCGGTGTATTGTTGTTGGTATTCACCCGGCGGATCGGGTCGCTGACCACTGAGCAGCGCAACAGTCCTTCCACATATCCTTGGGCCACGCCTTCATGAATGGCGCCGTTTAAGCTTCCACCCACTAAATGAACTTCCTGTCCCAATTCCACGAAAACAACCGCCATGCCCGTATCCTGACAGATGGGTACGTCGATATTTTTTGCCTCTTCAAAATTGGTGACCAAATCTTTTAAAATCTCTTTTCCCAAGGGGCTGCTTTCTGTTTTGCAAGCCTCCCGCATACGGCATTCTACGTCGCAGGGAAGGATTTTATTCGCCCGGATACAATGCTCCTTAACCAGTTTTGTAATTTCCGAAACTTGAACTTCTCTCACCAAAACGTCCTCCCGGTTCTCTATTTTACCTGTTTTCCGTCTACAAAAACCATTTTCGGTTTGTTTGCCACAGCCAGCGGATCCCCATCAAATACCAGAATATCTGCGTCTTTTCCTGTTTCCAGCGAGCCGACTCGGTCATCCAGTTTGCAGATTTTCGCCGGGTTGATGGTGATAGCGCGCAGCGCCTGCTCATAGTCCATTCCCTCGCCCACTGCAAAGCCAGCGCTGGTCGGCAACAATGGCATTGGAATCACGTCGTGATCAGTACAAATCGCTGTCAACACGCCTGCTTTGGCCAGAACGCCGGGATTTGCCTTTGTGGAATTGGTAAGCTCTGGCTTGGAACGAGTGGTAAGCAAAGGACCGCAGATGGCGGGAACCCCTTCTTTTGCGATATCTTCGGCGATCAAATGCCCCTCGGTACAATGAACCAGAATATAATCCAAATGGAACTCCCGCCCAATGCGAATCGCTGTATAAATATCATCCGCCCGATGGCAGTGAAAATGCGCCTTGACCTGACGCTTTAAAAGCGGAATCAGCGCTTCGCATTTCATGTTGAATTCCGGTTCTGCTTTGGAAGGATCCGCCGCAGCTTTTTCCTTTTTTTCCAAATATTTCTGCGTCTTGATCAGCTGCTCACGGATAATGGCGGCGGTACCCATTCTGGTAGACGGCAACTGATTTTTGCCCTTATAAACCCGCTTGGGATTTTCACCCAGCGCAAACTTGATGCCCGCATTTTCTAAAAGCACCATGTCATCTACTCTGGTACCGACCGTCTTCATTGCCAATATGGTACCGCCGATGGGATTGGCACTTCCCGGACAGGTGACAACCGATGTAATACCCGCGTCTACCGCTTCTGAATAGCATCTCTCTCTGGGATTTACCGCATCGATCACCCGCAGGTGGGGCGTGCAAGGATCCGTAGCCTCATTGCAGTCGGAACCCATCGGTCCGATGGAATCCTCTTCAATTCCGATGTGGCAATGCGCGTCAATAAAGCCGGGTGTTACAGTTGCCCCTTTTAAATCGACCGCATCAGATGGAACATTCAAAAGATCCGCCATCGAGCCTACGGAAGCGATGTGTCCGTCCCGCATTTCGATAAAGCCATCTTTGATGGGAGAACCGTTCATCGTGTGTAGATAGCCATGAATCAAAAACATAAAAATTCCTCTCTTTCCTGTCATAATACCAAAGAAAAAAGCCGAAGGGTGCCCCCTCCGGCACAAAACGCCAAAGAATAAAGATTTTGAAAAAGCGCTGCGCTCTTTCTTCTGTTTCAGACCAGATAATCTTTCCCCGGATTCATTTAGAAGAGCCTCTTCTTCCAGAAGACCGTCTGCCCTCGTTGTACTTTTTCAGATCGGACATTTTGTCATCACTGGTCTGCTTAAATTTGCTGAGCATGTCTTCAAACGACATATTTTCATTTTTCTTTTTGCTGTTCCAATCATACTGGTCGGGGCGTTCCAAACGATGGGCACCCGGCGCGGCACGCCTTGGAGCAGGAGTGGGCCTGTCCATCGCCCGTTTCATAGACAAACTAATTTTTCCTTCCTCGGTGATGTTGAGAATTTTCACCTTCACCACCTGGTTCTCAGTCACGTGGTCGCGGATCTCGTTGACATAGGTCGGTGCCACTTCTGAAATATGTACCATCCCGGTTTTGCCGCCGGGCAATTCCACAAAGGCGCCAAATTTCGTGATCCCCGTTACTTTACCTTCCACAATGTTTCCAACCGCAAGCTGCATTAAAAGCTATGCCTCCCCTTAAAAAATAAATCATAAAATCGAGCCCTTTCAGGCTCAGTTCTTTGAACTGTCGATATAAACCTTTTCGTCCGGATAAGCATAGCCCAATCTTTCTCTGGCAATCCGCTCAATGTAATCTTTGTCAGCACTCATTGCCAACAACCGCTCTACCTCTTTGTTTTCTTCTATTTGCTGTTGACACTGCTGCTGCACTGCCTCCAGCGTTATTTTCCGATCTCGAATTTCCAACTGCTGCACAACAATGGAATACGCAATATACACCACAAAAAGACAAACCGCTATCTTCAGCAACCTGCTCTTTGAAGTTTTCTTTTGTTTTTCCATGGACTGCCTCCCCCTGGCAAAGCCCCGGCTTATTTTTTTCGCCGAAAAATCTTTCTCTTTTTTGGGGATACAGCTCCCCTATTTTTAAAATAATTATACAATAATATACGCCTAGTTTGCAAGTGTTTTCTGTTCTTTTGCACAGCTTTTTTCGCGTTTTTTCCCAGTTTTCCAAAAATTTTTGCGACCTTTTTGCCAATCCACATAAGCAATCGTACCACCGGTCGCAGAATCAGTTTCCAAAGGACTTGGAAAATCCATCGGATAAAAGCGATAATCTGCTGGGCGCATTTCATCACCAGCACTCCAAGCGTTAAATAATACAGCAAAAAACCTAACAGCTCTCCCAACAAAATGAAAAAACGAACCTGGCCAAAATTTACTGTCATCGCCAGAAAAAAGGACATGAAGCCGCAAAAAGCAAAGTAAATTACGTCTTCTGCCACAATGACGCCGGCCGGGAGAGGGACAGCAATTCGGAAAATACGAAACAGATCATATACCGCTCCGAATACCGCCCCCATCAAAATCGCCTGCAAAAAAATGATTGTCTGGGTATTGACCGCGATCAAAGCTTTCCCTCCCGCCTTGCCACGCAGCCGCTACTGAAACAACCGCGCAAACAGTTTTTTGGGCCGGTCATCGGTATAGACCAGCGTATGGATTTCTCCTTCTATGGTCACTTCTCCCGTATCTACATTCAGCTTATTCATATGCAGGTCACTTCCCCGGATCGTCAGTTCCCCCAATTCTGTAAAAAGCACTGCTGTTTCCTCGTTAAAGCTGTCAATATCCGATACGCCGGAAACAGTCAGGAAGCTTCGGTCCTCTAAAATCACATGATGCGGCGTTTTCGGACGGTTTTTCTCGTCTGCCATGATACTTTCCTCCCATTTTCAGGTTTGGTTCATTTTATGCACCGGTCGGACAGGATATGTCCCATCAAAAGCAAAACAGACTGAATCGACAACAAAAGCACCCGGCAAACAGAAGAGCGCCCCCGGAGAAAGATTCCAGAGAGCGCTCTTCTGTACCTTTTGCTGCCGGGTTGCCGGCAGGTACACTTTTTTGCATCGTTTTCTGTTTACTTCGGTGGGCACAGACATTCCAAAACAGCATCCACCTTTTTTGAAAAATCCAAAAGCGTTTACACAAGCGCGCGGCTAGACCGCGGCAGAAGATTTTTCGCCTGCAATAGAAAATGCTTTGTTATTCCATCGTCCGAACCATTGTATATTCGTTTAAAAGCGTTCCATTTTTTAAGCGAATGGCATTGAGATGAACCCCAGTAATGCGGAATCCCATTTTTTCATACAGGTGTCTGGCACGGTCATTGCCTTCGATAAACTCAAGCTCCATTTGCAGAATTCCGCCATGCCGCTGCGCAATCTCGATCATTTCCTGAAATAAGCGCGTACCGATTCCCTGTCCCCAAAATTCGCGCAGCAAAGCAATAGCAACACTTGCTCTGTGCTTGGTTTTCAATCTTTGATGAAACGAAATCTGACAGCTCCCAGCCACCTTTCCATCCACAATGCAAACGAGCATCGCATCCTCTTGGGAGGCGTTCAGCCGCTCAAACAGCGCTTTTTCCCCTTCATAGGTATATTTCCCACATTCTTCCGGATATCGCAGAATAAACTCGGTTTCGCCCGCCGAGAGCAAAAGATAATCCAGCATTCCCGGGATATCTTCTTCCCGCGGACTGCGAATCAACGCTTTTCTCCCGTCTTTCATATCAAACCATATTTCATTGACAACCATTGTCTTACCTTCTTTCCAAAAAGGCTGAAAATTTCTTGTAAGCACATAAGAGAAGCCACTAAAAGGCGTGGGCGCGTTTTACAGGATCGCTTTATTGATGGCGTTGATATACGCCTTGATGCTGGCTTCAATGATATCGGTAGAAAGGCCGCGGCCGGTGATGATTTCATCCTCTTTGAGAATTTTAACCACAACCTCGCCCAGCGCATCCTCGCCCTCTGTCACCGATTGAATCGAATAATTTTTCAGCGGGAAATTTTGCTTTACAATCCGATCAATGGCCTTAAAAGCCGCGTCGATAGGGCCTTCTCC
This sequence comes from uncultured bacterium, assembly GCA_934875375.1. Lineage (GTDB taxonomy): Bacteria > Bacillota > Clostridia > Oscillospirales > Ruminococcaceae > UBA3818. The sequence continues at coordinate 140,440 of CAKXHL010000001.1, read as the reverse complement.
TCTGGCGACATGCTCCTTGCTTTCCCCATCCCTGATAAGCCTGACAACAGCGGTAGCAGAAATCACAGTGCCGCTGTTGACCACAAAACGATCCAACGTATAGGTCTCGTGCATCTGATATCGGTTGGAGCTGATCAGCGCTTCAATATCCCGGTCGGTAACAATTTTCTTCCGGTCAGCCAGCACCTTGAATTTTTCGAAGCTCTGCTCCAGAACAGACTCAGGAAGCCGGTAGCCCAGCTGGTCCAGACGCTCTTCAAAAGCGTGGCGTCCAGAATGCTTGCCCAACACCATCCGATTTTGATAAATGCCTACCGATTCCGGCGAAATGATTTCGTAGGTCAGCCGGTTATTGATCACTCCATGCTGGTGAATGCCCGATTCATGGGCAAACGCGTTGTCGCCGACGATTGCCTTATTCGGCGGCACCGGCACACCGGTTACTGTGGACAGAAGCTTGCTGGTTCGGTAGATCTGACGGGTATCAATTCCGGTTTCTCCGCCGTATACATCTGCACGGGTCTGAATGGCCATAACGATTTCCTCCAGCGCAGCGTTACCCGCCCGCTCGCCGATACCATTGACCGTACATTCAATCTGATCAGCGCCGCCCTGCATTCCGGCCAGACTGTTGGCAACGCCCATCCCCAGGTCGTTGTGGCAATGCACAGAAAGAATTGCCCGGTCCGGATGACGTAAATGCGTTTTTACATACCGGACCAATTCTTCCATCTCCGCAGGTACGGCATAGCCTACCGTATCCGGGATATTCAAAACGCCGGCACCCGCCTGCTGCGCCGCGTCAAACACCTGCACCAGATAATCCCTGTCGCTTCGGGAAGCGTCTTCGGCCGAAAATTCGATATTGGGACACATGGTCTTGGCATAAGCGATCATCTCTTTTACCTGCGCCAAAACCTCTTCCCGCGTTTTATTCAGTTTGGATTCCAAGTGAATATCGCTGGTGGCTAAAAATATGTGAATCAATGGATTGGGGTGCCCCTTTAGCGCTTCCCACGCGCAGTCAATATCCCCTTTGACTGCCCGGCAAAGCGCGGCAACCTGACAGTTTTGCACCTCATGGGCAATTTTCTGCACCGATTCAAAATCTTCCGGCGAAGCGATGGGGAATCCCGCTTCGATTACGTCTACGCCCAGCCGCTCCAACTGGCGGGCCATCTCCAGTTTTTCATGGATATTCATGCTGCAGCCGGGAGACTGCTCACCATCGCGCAGGGTGGTATCAAAAATTCGGATCTTCCGCATATATTACTCCTTCCCGCATCCTCTTCTTTAGGGAACGCATATGGCTTCTATTCCATTTAGATATACCTTGTTTCATTCTTGCTGTCAAGAGCGCTTCTTTCCTTGACGGCACCCTATTTCCCTTTTAATATGAAATCAGAACAAGAAAAGAAAGGGGTTCTTTCCATAATGACAGGCAAAGAGAGACTCAGTCGGTGCAAAACGCTGTTCCGTACATTTCTAAAGATCGGAGCATTCACTTTTGGCGGCGGCTACGCCATGATTCCGCTGATTCAAAAGGAAACCGTGGAAATACACGGATGGATTACCGATGAGGATATTCTAAATATCATCGCTGTGGCAGAGGCTACGCCCGGACCGATTGCCATTAACAGCGCCACCTTTGTAGGGTATAAAGTTGCCGGCTTCTGGGGAAGCTTTTTTGCAACGCTGGGAGTTGTGCTTCCTTCCTTTGTGATCATCAGCATCCTAGCCTTTTTTCTGGAGCCTTTCAAACAACTGAAACTCGTTTCCTATGCATTTATCGGTATCCGGGCCGGTGTAATGGTACTGATCGTACAGGCAATTTTAAAGATGTATAAAGCATGCGAACAAAACTGGATTCATTATCTGATTTTATTGTCAGCTTTTGTCTGCGTGGCGTTTCTGAATTTGCCTGTTATCCCGATTCTGCTGGTTTCCGCGGTATGCGGCATTCTTTACCAGACCTTACGAGCCAAAACATGGAAGGAGGAAACAAAATGATTTTCTGGCAATTATTTTTTACTTTTTTTCAAATCGGTTTATTTACCATTGGCGGTGGTTATGCCATGATCCCCATGATTGAAGAAGAGGTGGTCCGGCAAGGGTGGCTGACTCATACGCAGCTGGTAGATTTTATTGCCGTTGCAGAATCAACACCCGGTCCTTTTGCTGTCAACACCGCTACATACGTTGGAATTACCACTGGCATGGCTGAAAGCGGAAATCTTCTATTTGGCCTGTTGGGCGCCTTTTTGGCGACGCTGGGTGTCATCCTTCCTTCTTTTCTGATTATTCTGCTGATTGCCAAATGCTTTACCTCTTTCCAGGATAATCGCTTTGTCAAAGGAGCTTTATATGGCATGCATCCGGCTGTGGTGGGACTGATTGCAGCGGCTGCGCTATCTCTGGCAAAGGGAAATCTTTATACTAGCTTTTCCTTTGCGTCCATTTCAGATTTTTTCTCTTCCTTTCAGATTCTTCCGATTCTGATCTTTTTAACGGTTTTAGCAGTCAGTTTTTGGAAAAAGAAACTTCATCCGGTTAAGCTGATCCTTTTATCCGCTGTCTTGGGCATTGCTTGCTGCAGCGCCGAAGAGTTGCTTTTGCGCTGAGGAATCTGCTATAATAACCTCACGGCGTTACCGGAAATCGAAGATTCCCGACGCCTGAGAGAACATTGAAGCATGAAGCGTTCGGCGGCTTTGGCCGCCTATCGCATTTTGGTTGGCGTTTCACGCTATGATCATGCTATAATAACCTCACGGCGTTACCGGAAATCGAAGATTCCCGACGCCTGAGAGAACATTGAAGCATGAAGCGTTCGGCGGCTTTGGCCGCCTATCGCATTTTGGTTGGCGTTTCACGCTATGATCATGCTGTAATAACCTCATGGCGTTACCGGAAATCGAAGATTTTCTCCCGTTTGTCAGACAGAATACCCGCAAAGGATGTGAACTCTATGACGAAAAAACAGACTGCCGAAGAATCTGTGCGGCGTCTGAAAGAAGCCTATCCGGATGCCATCTGCTCTTTGGAATCCACTCAGCCTCATGAACTTTTGATTGCCACACGTCTTTCTGCCCAATGCACAGATGCGCGGGTCAATATTGTGACCAAGGTTTTATTTGATCGATATCGCACAATTCACGATTTTGCGGTTGCCGATCTTGCAGATGTAGAATCTATCGTTCATCCCTGCGGGCTTTATAAGACAAAGGCCCGCGATATTATCGCCATGTGTCAGATGTTGGAACGAGATTTTGACTCCACGGTTCCCGACGAAATGGAAAAGCTGTTAAAGTTGCCGGGAATCGGCCGCAAAACTGCCAACCTGGTTTTGGGAGACGTATATGGCAAGCCTGCCGTAGTCTGCGACACTCACTGTATCCGAATTACCAACCACATCGGCCTAACCGATACAAAAGATCCACTGAAATGTGAAACGCAGCTAAGAAAATTGCTGCCACCGGAAGAATCCAACGATTTCTGCCACCGGCTGGTTCTGCATGGCCGTGCAGTTTGCAAAGCCCGCAATCCTCAATGTCAGGACTGCTGTCTGAAGGATATTTGCAAAACCGGTAAAAAAGCCTGACGGAGGGCTGATCATATGCTGTCGGAATTCATTTCTCTCAAACGGATTCTCATAAATATCCATACTGCATCCATAGAAGAAGCGGTGTTGATCTGCGGGGAGCTTTTGGTCAAAGACGGATGTGCCAGCCCCGAATATCCGGCTGCAATGGTGGAAACCGTTCGGCAGCTGGGGGATTCCATCGTCATGGCGCCGCAAACAGCACTGCCTCATGCTGCTTTTTCAAAAGGGGGTCTGGTTCCGGCTGTCTCGGTTCTCCGTTTGGCCCAGCCATTGGATTTGGGCGGAGCCAACGGTCCTGTCGCGCTTTTGTTGGGCTTTTGCGGATCTGATGCAGAAAGCCATATGAAAGTATTGGCCGCTCTGGCGCAGTTTTTCAGCAACCCGGCGGCTATTTCTTCTTTGCTGTGCGCTCCAACCGCAGAGGAGCTTTACCGGATGCTGTGTCAATCAAACGACCGCTGAGTGGCATCGGTATTTCATGATAACAAAAGTTCGCGTATCCAGGTTAAGACGCATGAACAGAAGTGATCAAAAGGAGGGCTGGGCCATGGGATTTTTTATGAGTGGCGGTTTTGAAATAATGTTTTTTCTGATGTTCTCTTTGGTAATCGGAATGTTTATCCTGACCGTGATCCGGGGAATTTCCCAATGGAATAAAAACAACCACTCCCCGCGGCTGACGGTGGAAGCTACGGTAGTCGCAAAACGCGAGGAAGTGACACATCATCAGCACAATACGGGAAATCATACGATGCACCTATCCACCTCCACCTGGTACTATGTAACCTTTCAGGTGGAAAGCGGCGACCGGATGGAGCTGGGCGTTGGTGGGTATGAGTACGGAATGCTTGTGGAAGGCGATTTGGGCCGGCTGACATTCCAAGGTACGCGGTATATAAGCTTTGAACGAAGCAGCCGCAACTGACCGAAATCCAGCCAGTTTTTCACTGCGGATTTCAAATCAAACAGATAATCCCCCCTGTGGTCTTAACCACAGGGGGGATTGGTTTTGCAAAGAATTTTTACGCCCAAAATTTTCTCCATGTTATACTGCTGTTTTTTCGAGCTCTGCTTTCAGCCATTTCATGATCCTTTTCTCCAGGCGAGAGATATAAGACTGAGAAATACCAATAATATCCGCCACTTCTTTTTGGGTATGTTCACTTTTCCCGCCCAAACCAAACCGTAATTCCATAATGATACGCTCCCGCTCACCCAGTTTTGCCACTGCCTCCAACAGCAGATTCCTCTCTACCTGATTTTCGATATTCCGGTTTACCGTATCACTGTCGGTTCCCAGAATATCTGAAAGCAGCAGTTCATTGCCATCCCAATCGATATTCAGCGGTTCATCGATGGAAATTTCATTTTTCTGAGACTGCGTTTTTCGCAAATACATCAAAATCTCGTTTTCGATACATCGGGAGGCATAAGTCGCCAGCTTGATATTCCGATCCGGACAGAAAGTATTCACCGCCTTGATCAAGCCGATGGTTCCAATGGAAATCAAATCCTCCACACCGATGCCGGTGGACTCAAATTTACGTGCGATATAGACAACCAAGCGCAGATTATGGACGATCAGCGTTTCCCGTGCCTCGGCATCCTCCGGCAGCCGCTGAAAGACCTGCGCCTCTTCTTCCCTGGTCAGCGGAGCCGGCAGATTTTCCGGCCCATTTATGTAAAAGACCGACTCTTTTCCTCCCCAAATACGAGCCAAAAACGCGGCGATTTTCTCCCTGATTGTCTTTCCCATACCGATCCCCTTTTTCCTGAAAACTTTTCTTTGTCCGGTCCAGCCGCTGCAAACCGGGGTGAAGCAGAATTCCATATCCGGAACCAAAAAAATCCTGGTCGGCAATCGCGGCCATCACCTGCTCCACCTGCTGGTACCGTCCATTTTGCTTAATGGTCAGAAAATCCGGTCGAACTACTGGAAGCAGACCTTTTTTTCCTACGGTTTCATAGGGCACAAACCGGATCCCCTGTTCGGCGGCTTTTTCGATTCGGTCCGGGCCGGACCGCTCAAAATACGCGATCAACGGTGCGGAAAGCAGCTCTTTTACCGATTGATAGCGGCAAAGGACTACCGGTAGCCCGCTGAAAGGATCTGACAGTCGGTTTCCGGTATCGACTTCTCCCAGCAGGGAAACCTGTCTTCCGTCTATTCCGATTTGGACCTGTGCCAAGCCCCTTTCTTCCCGCTGGGTCTGCCGATGGCGGGTACACAGCCACACGGCTCCGTAAACAGTTAATACGCCCAGCACCAATATCATCGCCGGGATATGGAAATAAACGACGCCGTTTCCATAAAGCATGGCCGCCGGCGAAAAAAGAAGCCATATAGCCACCATCAGCCCGGCAAACAAAAAACCTGCGAGATACAGCAACCCACACTGAAATAAAAAGGTGCGTAGAGAACGGAAAGGAAATGCGACCGCAGTCATAGCTGCCGCCGCTGCAATACGAGTCAAGGTCAGAACCGGGCCGCTCAGCTGAGGCAGCAACAAAATCAAGGCATAAATTCCACCTAGAAACGCCGCTGTCAAAATCCGGCCCACTTTTTTTTCCCGCCCTGCCAGGGCAGCGGTAATCAAAAGAAGAAAAAAATTGATTACTGTATTGAGGAACACCAAAATATCTACATATATCTCCTGTTCCATTGTATCCCCTCCTGCTTGCCCTACCTAGAATTATAGGCCCGGGACAAGGATAGGCTTTGTCAAAACATGTCGTCCCGGTTTGAAAAATCCTATGGCCGTTTTCGGTTGTTGTGCAAAAACGGCAGAATCACAAAAATAAAAAATCCCCGCTGAAAGCGGGGATGGACCATCTGCGGGAATTCTCTTCAGGAACAGAATCTACCAGACGGTTTACTAAGAAATAAACCACTGCTCGATTTTACATTGCCACTGTTCGTTTTTCTGTTTCACTTTCGCATCCGAATAGCCAACGGCGCCCAGTCCGCTGCGCCATTTCATTCCTGATAAGGTAAAACTGCGTCCGGACTGATTTTTTTCCGAGAACGACAGGATCATTCCATCTTTATAGTACGGATTATCCCGATCGATCTGGCCTTCTTCGCAAAGCTGTTCATAGGTGGATTGAAAAACTTCTTTTTCATAACGGCAGCTCACCAAATAACAAACCGCTTCCTTTTCCCCCTCCGTTAAATTGGTCACTTCTGTCAAATCCAACACGATCTTTTCTGCTCCGTCGTTAAGACCCGCGTCCTTCTGGTACAGCTCGTCGATCCGGTCCAGGTAAAAAGGCAACAGGCTTTCAAACGTTCCGGTCATTTGCAGCGCGGTAACGCCGCCTAACTGGCAGGGATAAGTTTCCAGAACCGATCCGTCATATTCGATCCGAACGGTCGTTCCAGCTTCCAGCTGAGATGGCTGAGCGGGGTTTCCCTGCTCGTCCGAAATCTCTATTCCAGCAGGTGTAAGCAGAATCAGATCTTCTGTCGCCATATGCTCCTCTTCCTGCACGAGAAGTAAGGATTCTTCCATCCGGTACAAAATCCGGCAATTCAGACTTTCAGTCGATAAAGCAGAACCCGGAACGTCCTGCGGCAGAGATGAAGATCCCTGTTCTGGCTGTCCACATCCTGTCAGAATCAAAAAAGCGGCGGCCACGGCAAAAACTTTTTTCAAAACAATCCCCTCCTTTTTCTTTCTATTCTTTCAGTGTAAAAAAGGGAGGGTAATCCTGCACCATATTTTCACAATTGTATAAAAAAGCTGCTTGTGTAACTGCAAATAGCAAATCGCATGCCGTTGGAACAAAATGTGCAGAAATATCACAAACTATCTTTTATGCCCTCATCCGGCAAAAAAAGGACCAGCTTTTTATCCGTCCCTCGTAAAACAGTTAACCCGGCCTGTGAGTACAATCACAGGCCGGGCCTTTGTATCTTGTACGGGTACGGCACAAGCCGCGCTACTTCCTTTATATCCAAAGGAGGCCTTTGGAACGCTGAAAACACGCACTACAAATTACACCAGGGGCAAAAGCGTACAAAGCGTGCGCTTTTGCCTTTCAACGAACCGGAACTGATCAGCTGATTGGCACATCATAGCGATGAACCGTCATGCCGGATTCCTCACCATAAATGGCGTCGACAAACTTTCCGCCATTGGCAAGAATTGTTCTGTTGCTGCCGATGTTGATGTCACGGCAAATGATCCGCACATGATCCATGCCCAGCCTTTTGGCTTCCTGCAAAACGAGCCGCAACTGTTCTTTGGCATAGCCTTTCCTTCGCTCACTGGGGCGGATCGAATAACCCACATTGGATGCAAAATCCGGGTCATCATCATCGTATTCAAGTTTATGCCGCAGGCAGCAAAAGCCAATGATTTTTCCGTCGCTCATCCGGACCGACATATACCATGTAATCTTGCCTTTAACGGTATCCAGAAAACAAAGCCATTCGGGAATACTATTATAGTTTTCAAGATAATCCATTCCGGGAATCCTGTCAGGATCATAGGTCGCCCGTATTTGTTCAGGTGAAAACTCTGCTTTGTATTCCGCTATCTGTTCAGCATATTCGATAGATGGCTTAAAAAGCCTTAGTTCTTCCATATTCGTGTCTCCGCAGATTTTAAAATTATCGGCATCTTGCCCCAAAAACACATCTTGATTATGAACGTTCCATAACAGGCCACAGCGGCTCATCCTGCTTGCGCCTGTTCGCTGTTTTGCCAACACCGTCCGTTTCGCCAGCCTCTTTTTACGTCAATCCTCTACCACCGTATAATGGGTAGAAGCATCCTCCTTCGTCGCATACTCGCTGACTTTCAGCACACGCACCTTAATCGGCCGGGTACCCATCTGAATAGAGATCAGATCATTCTCTTTCACCTCATAAGAAGCGCGAGCCACTTTGCCGTTAACTAAAATTCTTCCAGCATCACACGCTTCGTTAGCGACTGTCCGGCGCTTGATTAACCGGGTGACCTTTAAATATTTGTCCAAACGCATCATAAAACTCCTTAAGAAAAATGCGTAAACACAAGAAATCTCCCCGTGTTTACGCAACGCCCTTTCCCGTTTGCAGATTCTTATTTGGAAACTGCATCTTTCAGCGCTTTACCAGCTTTGAAAGAAGGCAGTTTGGAAGCTGCAATGGTGATTTCTTTTTTGGTTCTGGGGTTGATGCCCTTTCTCTCTCCGCGCTCTTTCACCTCAAAGGTGCCAAAGCCAACCAGCTGTACTTTATCGCCGCCAGCCAGCGCCTCAGAAATCGCATCGATTACAGCAACAACCGCTTTATCGCTGTCTTTTTTGGAAAAGCCGGTTTTCTCGGCAACCACGTTAATCAATTCGGTTTTCGTCATTGTTTTTTCCTCCGTTTAGTTCAACTTTATTATTGTGCAGACATGCAGACACATCCGCTTAATAACTTTTTTTAATCTCCTGCCAAATTTCATCCAGTTTCTGGATACCAGCCGTCTTCATATCAATGTCTCTTTGTCGGGCCAACTTTTCTACCTGCGCAAAACGCTTCACAAACTTCTCGCACGAAAGTCCCAGCGACTCCTCCGCATCCGCGCCTATAAAACGCGAAACATTAACCGCGCTGAAGAGAAGGTCGCCCAATTCCAGTCCCCGCTGCTCTGGCGTGCCGTTTTTCACCGCATCCTCCAGCTCGTCCACTTCACTGCGTAAATCACGAAACGCATCGGCCACGCTGTCATAATCCATCCCAGCACGGGAAGCCCGCTTTTGGATTTTTTCTGCCCGCATCAGTGCCGGAAGGACTTTTGGCACGCTCTCCAACGTTTCTGCCGCCGTTTTTTGCCCTTTTTCCTGCTGCTTAATCATCTCCCAGTTGGACAACACCTCTTCGGCGGTATCCACTTTGACATCGCCAAAAATATGAGGATGCCGGATCACCAGCTTTTTACAGATGCCATCACAAACATCATCAATAGAAAAAGAACCTTTCTCTTCCTCCATTGCCGCGTGATAAATCACCTGCAGCAAAACGTCGCCCAATTCCTCCTGCAAAAGCACCGGATCTGCGGCGTCAATGGCTTCAATCGCTTCATATGTCTCCTCAATGAAATTTTTCCGGATCGACTCATGGGTCTGCTGTGCATCCCAAGGGCATCCGCCCGGGCCGCGCAGAACACGCATGACTTTGACCAGATCGTCAAATCCGTATTTGTCTTTCAGAGGAAAATCCGCCCGCATTTTGCCACCTCGCCGTCAAACATAGTAGGCTTATTCATCTTACCCTATTAACCTGCATTTTTCAAGTAGTTTTGCGATTTTTTCTCCCTTCGGAAGCATTAAAACATCATATTTCACAATTCCCCGCACCAAAAATAATACAATCACGTACACTGCGCCTGCCAGCAGGATAGATATGGCAGTGGAAACGGTATTTCCTGCCAGATTGGAAAGTAGTCCATAGCTTGCCCATGCGGTAACACCGCAAAAAACACCAGCAAAAAGAGGTTTTAAAAACACTTTTGTGAATCGAATCCGGATTCCCGCTGTCCTGCACAGCACCGGAATCGAAATACAGACAATCAGCCCATAACACAGCAGTGTTCCATAGGGTGCGCCCTGGATGTTGACTGCCGGGATCGGTACCAGCACAAAATTGACCGCCAGCTTTAAAAAGCCGCCAAGCAACATCAGCTTTACCGGAACGTTGACCTTCCCCACCGCTTGCAGCATGCTATTGGTAGGCGAACTGAGCGCCACAAAAACTGCCGCAAGGCCAAGAACGCGTAAAATCGGCGCAGCAATGGGAATCGAAGCCGGATCCGCTTGATAAACCAGCGTCAGAATCGGCTCTGCCAGCGCGCAAATGCCAAACCCAGCGGGAAATGCAATCATCGAAGTAACCCGCCATACCGACTCGATATTGCGGCGAAGCAGGGATTTGCTGCGGGCAGCCCAGGCGGCTGTTACTGCCGGGAGGGCGCTGACCCCAAAGGTTGTCGTCAACGCCGGAATCAGATTAAAAAGCGTGACCGACATATTATAAGCCCCAAAGAGATAATTGGGAATTTCATCCTGCGGCGTATTGGTCGGGAGAATCCCGTCATACATGGAAAGCAGCACCTCGCTGCCGCGTTCTAATGCAGTGGAAAGGCGGTTTGTCAATGAGCTGACGTCAATCAAGGTGGTAATGTTCAGCGCCAGCGCGCCCAGGCAGATGGGAATGGCAATGGTCCAAAGCTGCTTTAGAATTTCCTTGCTCCCCCTGGCTGGCGCCGCATGTTCCAGCATCTGCCGGGAAATGCCGTCTCCCTTACACCTACTGTATATCCATAAAAACAGCGAGCCCGCTGCGGTACTGACCACAATACCCAAAATCGCCCCCGCTGCGCCGTAAGGCAGCACGGCAAGCTGCGCCTGTGACGACGTTTCAACCGCAGTGCCGAATACCCTGCCGAACCGCTCATATTCCTCCAAACCCAAACGGACAGCAGCAGAGGAAAAAAGCAGCCCGCAGGCCAGTTTTACCAATGCCTCAGAAATCTGCGACCAGGCAGTGGGGTACATATTGCGCAAGCCCTCGTAATAACCCCGGTAGGAAGAACTAACACAGACGAAAAAGATCGCCGGAGCCATGACAAATACCGCTAAAAAAGCATTGGGGTTTTCTGCAAAGCGCACGTATGGACCTGCTCCCGCAAACATCAGCAGCGTACCCAACAGCCCGGTACACAGAAAGGAAACCGTGGACAAGCGCTTGATTTTGCGTACATCCCGGTAACGGCCCTGCTGCATGTTCTGTGCCACCATTCGCGACACGGCAATGGGCATGCCGGCTACTGACAGCGCATACAGCGTATTAAACAATCCATATGCTGCGTTAAAATAGCCAAAGCCGCTGACGCCGATAATCCCCTTCAGTGGGACCTTGAAAAAATACCCGATGATTTTGACAATTACAGTGGCGCTCATTAAAATCAAAGCGCCATGCAAAAAATTCTGTTTTTGCTTTGCCGACAAAGAAACACTTCCTTTGCTGTCTGTCAAACAAGTTGTTTAAAATTGCTTTTACAAAAAGGCAGGCTTTGACAGGCATCCTGCACGATCTGCACAGCTTTCAAAAATGCTTATGAAATCTTTTCATCAGTTAGACCGAATTTCCGGATATCCCTGTCATCCAAGCCTGAAAAGTTGTTTTTCATCATAGCATATCTACCATCTAGATTCAACCAATCGTCCGTGAATATACCTCTTTTTTCAAAATAATCACTTCAAAAAAGGCCTCCGATTTTACACGGGTGCTCATAAGAAAGTAATTCAAAAAATTACGATTATGGCATCTATCAGACGGGGTCGGTAAACGCGATAACGGGTATTCGGTGAAAGCCGAATACCCGTTATTATTTTGCCCATGCGTGGAAGCAATAGATTTATTCGCATTTTTCGTGTATAATTAATTCGTATCTTTTCTAGAAGCAAACAATCGGTAACAATTTCGTTGACTTTTGCATACACATACGATATAGTATTAATATCTCTTTGCACTGCATTACATTCCGAAAGGAATGCGAGATCAACAGTACAAACTGAGCAGGCGATGCCCGTAAGGGCGCGGGGCCGGGTCGCGTTGCAAGCGGCAACAGAATGTGTTTTTTGAGCATATCTGTGGGACAGTGCGTATGTTTCACGGGTGTGCTATTTCTATACCATTTTTCGGGAATAGCCCTATTTGTGAACGTATACGACCTCAAATGAAGTGCCATAGGGGAAATCAAGACACCGTAATGCTTTTCAATAACGGGAAACGGAGGATTCTTTTATGAAAAGCACTAAGAAGAACCTGACAGGGGCTGACCCATGATGAGGTCACCAAGCGACAGCAGCAGTACGGCAAAAATGAACTGATGCCGCAGAAGAAGGACAGTTTCCTCAAAACCGTTCTTCATACCCTCTGTGAGCCGATGTTCCTTTTGCTGATGATTGCCGCTGTCATTTATTTTATTCTCGGAGAGCCGAGAGATGGCGCCATCATGCTGATTTTTGTCGTCGGCATCATCAGCATTGACGTGGTCTAGGAATGGAAAACCGACAAGACACTCAATGCACTCAAAGACCTATCAGCCCCGCAAATTGTGGTGATCCGGGACGGAAAAGAACAGACAATTACCAGTACAGAGCTGGTTCCCGGCGACCTGATGCTCATTTGCGAGGGTGTAAAAATCCCGGCAGACGGCATTATTTTGCGTTGCGCCGATCTCTGCGTGGATGAATCCCCCCTGACGGGAGAGGCTGAGGGTGTATGGAAAATCCAAACCGAGAACGCTGAACCGTCAGAGGATTACTGGCGTAAGGATTATTGTTAGGCCGGTACGCTCGTCACGCAAGGAAACGCCACCATACAGGTAGAGAAAACCGGCGCGTCTACCGAGTACGGTAAAGATTGGAATGGGTGTTGCGTCTGCTGCTGCCGAGGATACGCCGCTTCAGAAGCAAACAGGAAAGCTCGTAAAAACCTGTGCCATCATCGCGGGAGTCCTGTTTGTTCTCATGGGTGTGTTTACATGGCTCAACATTCCCGACCACAATTTTTCTGACCGCCTGATAGAAAGCATTCTGTCGGGCGTAACGCTTGCCATGGCGATGATTCCCGAGGAATTTCCGGTGATCCTGACCGTCTTTCTTTCTATGGGCGCATGGCGGTTGGCAAAGAAACACTCGCTTGTCCGCAAACTGCCCAGCGTAGAAACACTCGGTGCGGTTTCAGTTCTTTGCGTTGACAAAACCGGAACTATTACTATGAACCAAATGACCGTACAGAGCACATGGGTGGCATCCGGCGATGAACATACACTAATTGAAACGATGGGACTCGGCTGTGAGACTGAGGCATATGATCCGATGGAAAAAGCCATGTTCCGCTTCTGCGAGGAGCACCAGATTTCTACCGAAAAGCTGTTCTCTGGCAGATTTGTGTCCGAATACGCCTTTACAAATGAGCTGAAAATGATGGGGCATGTTTGGCAAAGAGACGGGAAGCTGATCATTGCCGCAAAGGGCAGTGCCGAGCGGATTCTGACCATCTGCGAGCTGACCGACGAACAGCGGAAAGAAGCGGAAGAAAAAATTGATTCCCTTTCCTCGGAAGGATTGCGCATCATCGCGATTGCCGCAGGATATCCTCAGACCGAAAATGAAGTACCGGCTTCTATTACTGATTGCCGCCTTACTCTGCTCGGACTGGTCGGACTTGCTGATCCTCCGCGTGAGAGCGTCAAGAATGACATTGCGGTTTGCACCAAAGCAGGAATCCGTGTTGTTATGATCACAGGTGACAACGGTATTACCGCATCAGCAACAGCAAAAAAGGTGGGCATACCAAACAGCGATCACATTGTTACAGGCGATATGCTGGAAAAAATGACGGATGCAGAACTGCGCGAAGCTGTTAAGGATGTTTCTATCTTCTCGCGTGTCATTCCGGAGCATAAGATGTGGATCATAAAGGTGTTCAAAGATAACGGAGAAATTGTGGTCATGACAGGCGACAGCGTGAACGATGCACCGGCACTCAAATATGCCGATATCGGTATTGCTCTATAACCATTTTAAAGACAAGTACAGAAGATAAATTGGAACATTAGAAAAGAGACCGATGCAATCAAGCATCGGTCTCTTACTATCTGATTAGGCGCAATCTTTGGTGTAAGTATGGTGTAAATCGAGATGTTTACCACACACAAATCCAGTGATTGCAAGGGTTTTAGACTGGTTATCAATACATGCCGCCCATGCCACCAGCAGGCATTGCCGGTGCAGGATTCTCTTCCTTGATGTCCGCAACCAAACTTTCAGTCGTCAGAACCATCGCCGCCACAGAAGCGGCATTCTGCAGTGCGGAGCGGGTCACTTTGACAGGATCTACGATGCCGCTGGAGATCATATCGCAGTATACCTCTTTTGCCGCATCATAACCATAGCCCACCTTGCCGGAGTTTACGATTTTATCGATGATCACCGCACCATCTAAGCCTGCATTGGCCGCAATCTGCCGAACAGGCTCTTCAATTGCTTTGCGGACGATTTTCACACCGGTCTTCTCATCGCCCTCCGACGTTTCGAGCAGCGCTTCTACCGCCGGGATGGCGTTGATCAACGCAGTACCGCCGCCTGCTACGATGCCTTCCTCCACTGCAGCTTTCGTCGCGGACAGAGCGTCTTCAATACGCAGCTTTTTATCTTTCATCTCCACTTCGGTCGCCGCGCCGACTTTGATGACCGCTACGCCGCCGGACAGTTTTGCCAAGCGCTCCTGCAGCTTCTCTTTGTCAAACTCGGAGGTAGTGGTCTCAATTTGAGCTTTGATCTGATGGATCCGCGCTTTGATTTCGTCGGAAGAGCCGGCACCGTCCACGATAATGGTATTTTCTTTCTGAACCTTTACTTGTTTTGCACGGCCCAGCTGATCCATAGTAGCATCTTTCAGTTCCAGTCCCAGCTCCTCGCTGATGACCTGGCCGCCCGTCAGGATAGCGATATCCTGCAGCATCTCTTTTCTTCTGTCACCAAAGCCGGGCGCTTTTACCGCAACGCAGGTAAAGGTACCACGCAGTTTATTGACAATCAGGGTAGACAATGCCTCGCCTTCAATATCCTCTGCGATAATAACCAGTTTTTTGCCGGCCTGGACGATCTGTTCCAGCAAAGGCAGGATTTCCTGAACCGCAGAAATCTTTTTATCCGTAATCAAGATGTAAGCGTCGTCGATCACGGCTTCCATTTTATCCGTATCGGTAACCATGTAAGGAGTAATATAGCCCCGGTCAAACTGCATACCCTCAACCACTTCGCTGTAAGTCTCGGCGGTTTTGGATTCCTCAATGGTGATTACGCCATCGGCAGTTACTTTTTCCATCGCTTCGCCAATCAGTTTGCCCACCGATTCATCACCGGCAGAAATAGCAGCAACACGCTCGATATCAGCTGTGCAGGTAATTTTCTGAGAATTGGCGAGCATAGTTTCTACCGCCGTATCCACTGCTTTCTGGATGCCTTTTTTCACGACCATGGGATTTGCACCGGCAGCGACATTCTTCATGCCTTCCCGTACCAGCGCCTGTGCCAGCAAGGTTGCCGTCGTGGTGCCGTCGCCGGCAGCGTCGTTGGTTTTCACCGAAACTTCTTTTACCAGCTGTGCGCCCATATTTTCAAACGCATCCTCCAGCTCGATCTCCTTGGCAATAGTAACGCCGTCATTAGTGATCAGCGGAGAACCGAATTTTTTGTCCAAAACCACGTTGCGGCCTTTGGGACCCAAGGTGATTTTAACTGTGTTGGAAAGTTTATCAATACCGGTTTGGAGCGCTTTTCTGGCCTCTTCGCCGTAAATAATCTGTTTTGCCATGGTTGATTCCTCCTAAAATTCGTTTGACTGCGGCTTTTTACTCGACAATGGCCAGAACATCATCCTGGCGCAGAATGGTAAACTCCTGCCCGTCCAGCTTAACCTCGGTACCTGCATATTTGCTCATGAGCACACGATCGCCGGGCTTCAGATACATTTTGATCTCTTTGCCATCCACAACGCCGCCAGGTCCTACTGCTACCACTTCCGCGACCTGAGGTTTTTCTTTTGCAGAGCCTGCAAGGATAATCCCGCTCTTTGTTGTTTCTTCCGCTTCGACCATCTTGATTACAATCCGGTCTGCCAAAGGTTTGATTGTCATAAGAACGCCTCCTGTATGATAAATGATCTGTTAGACGATTTGGCACTCATCATCTTTGAGTGCTAAACCTATTTTAGCCCTTTTTCAGGAAAAATCAAGTCTTTCGGAAGAAATTTTCCAAAATTAAAAAATCCTTAACATTTCACTGCGTCAGGAAACGGTGGTTCCGCCTCTGTTAATCGTAGAATTTACCGTTACGGAAAATAAAATATCTTTTAAAGACGCAGTATAATGGTCTTTGTTCGCTTTCCAGTATTCCGGCTGCTGCTGCATCAGAACATTGGCGTAGCCCAAAGCATCGCAGGACAGCTCATGGAATAGCCTTTCCAGTGCATGCTCCGTTTCTTGGCTGACCAGTTGCTGCTGTTCTTTTTCGTACCGGTCGCACCGTTCGGCAAGGGAGAGCCCCTGTACGGGGGAAAGTTCTTCACTTACATTGCTTTTTATTTGAATCAAAACTTCATAAAAAGGCATCCCGTCCCGAATGTGAACAGTAACTGTCACATCGGAATCTACTACGTCCAGCGTTGTTACGCCAAGACCGTTGTCCTCCAAAGTCAGCTGCGTTTTTCCCACTTCGCCGGCCGCCCATAAGATACCGCGCGTTTCTTCCGGCGAAAAGGTACCGGCAATTCTGCCGTCCCGCAAAATGGCGGTTCCGACAATTTGAATACCTGGGTTTTCCTCATCACCGGAAAAGGCCGCCATCGGCAAATATGCACCCACGGCCGGATTTTCCAATGAACCCAAAATACCTCTCAGCTGTGACCGAACCAGCTTTCCGTTGTCCTGGTAACCTTCCAGCATCATTTTGGTACTGAGAACCGGCAAAATCGTGCTGTCCAACGGTTCACTTAACACCTCTCCCGCTTCTCCGTCAGCAATCAGCACATCTATATTGGGGCGCGACTGGGCATCTGCATTAAAATAAGCCATAACGGATTCGATGCCATCCTTAGCAATCTGTTCACCGATAATAATTAATTTGGTATGTCCCCAAAAAATCTCCTGTCCTTGTTTCAAATTGGCGTTGCGCATGGCCTGTGAAATGGTTTTTCCCGTTACGCGCAGCATTTTTCCGCCAGAAGTATCATCGCCCTGCGCTGCTTCCGGATCAAATATCTGCATCGTCAAAGCATATTCGCTATCTTTCCAATCCAGTCCCACGGCCTGGACAATCGCCCGCTCATTCAGCTGGACCGACCTCATACAGCCCGAAAATAGAACCAGAAGAAGATACAGCGCCAGAATGGATATTTTTTTCATCTCCCGGTTCCTCCTTTCCTGCAAGACAGCAAAAGTAGAAGCGGCAGCAAAACGGTAAGCAAAAGCACCGGAACGCCGCCGGCAAAAAAGTTCCCCAGTGCTTCCAGGACATCTGGCTTTTCGGTTAAAATCCCGGACAACACCGCTGCCAGTGCCGCGCAGACGGCTACTGCATATTTTGAGGCTTTTTTCGGCATCATCCGTGCCAGGGATTTTCCTGATACCTCTAAAAATAAAGCCAGACGAACCAACGTGATAAACACCCAAAGAGCCACATGAAGGCTATCCAACCGCTGGAAGATAGATACCTCTGCAATTTTGGTTACTGTATAAAATGGAAAGCGCTGGCTTTTGGCATAATCCCCCAGTGCAGCCGCAGTAAACAAGAAGATGGCAGCTAACGTTACCACAGACAGCAAACTCCACTTCCAAAATACACTCCTTTTATTTTGGTTTACTGCGGAAATCAAAAATAAAAGCGCCGCTGTTTCCACATTACCAAGGGTCAGGTTGATAAATAGAAAAAGCTGGCTTTGCCATCCGTCATAAGAAGGCGGGCGAAGAAACTCCCATTGAACCTGAGGCCATAAGCTGATCCCCACAAACAGTAGCGTAAGCAGCAAGGCCGCCAGCACAAAGGAGCCAAACCGTGCCGTAGGCTCATACCCCATGGAAGCCGCGTATCCCCCTACCGCTAAAAGGAGCAGAATAAACAACCAGGGCGAAGTTTGGGCATAAGCGACGCTGGTTAAAAAATAGGAAAAAGCGCAGGTGGTCTGGATTAAAACACACAGAGAAAACAGGAAAAAGGCGACCGGATATACCAGCCCAGCTCCTCCCCAACGTTCCCCCGCAATATCTAAAAGCCCCTTATCCGGATGCCGGCGGAGCAGAAAATAAGCGGGCAGCAAAAGCAAAGCACTTACCGCAACAGAGGACGGCAGCAAAAGGGCGGCAGTTAAAGCGCCCGGCTGTTCGTTTTGGGGCGCTGCCAAAAAAAACTGCATAACCCGGCTGAGAAACAAAAGCACCGCCAGCTGCCAGGAACTGATTGCAGATTCTCCTTTCAAGTCATTGCCTCCTTTTTTACTGAATTTCCGTGCCAGGAAGATTTTGGATTTTCAGCTTTTTGCGGCCCAGCTTTTTCCATCCGGCCCGCAGCAGTACATCCCGCATCGCGAACATCTGAAACGGAGATTCTGGAGCCATGCTGGGGATTCCGTAAGCATTGACCGAACAAAGGTTGACAATCATCAATGCAAGGCCCAGAGAAATACCGAAAACCCCTAGTGTCCCGCCTATGATGATAAACCCGAAACGCATGATGGTCACCTCCTGAAACAGCGACGGAACCACAAAAGAACTCAGCGCCGTAAGCGCCACCACCATGACCATGGGCGAGCTGATCAGCCCTGCTGTCACTGCCGCGTCGCCAATGACCAGCGCGCCGATGATACCGATGGCATGGCCAATAGGACGGGGAAGCCGAAGGCCGGCCTCCCGCATCAGTTCATAAATAAAATGGATCAGAAGCGCTTCGATCACCAGCGGAAATGGGACATCCTGCTCCGCAGCCGTGACATTTAACAAAAGCGCTTCGGGCAGAAGTTCCGGATGAAAGGTTCCAACTGCCACATAAAGGCCCGGCAGAAGGATGGTGAAAAAGAAAGCCAGATATTTAAGCCACCGTTCAAATACCGCATAATACGGGCGGTGGGTGTAATCGTCAATACTTTGAAAATTCTCGTTAAAAAAATACGGTACAATTAAGGCAAATGGAGTACCATCTACCAAAATGCCTACCCTGCCCTCGCTGATTTTGGCGCAGAGGGTATCGGGTCGCTGGGTAGTGCCGACATTGGAAAAAATCGAAGTGATATCTGTATCCAGAAAAGGCTGGATATAGCCCGATTCCAAAATGATATCGGTTGGGATTTTCCTAATCCGGCGGCGGATATCACGAAGCAGCTCCGGCGCCACCATATCCGTCTGATAAATCAAGCACAGATCTGTATTGCTCTTGACGCCCGCTTTCATCAGCTCCATCTTCAGCGCAGAGGACTTGACTCTGCGGCGCACCATTGTCATATTAATGCGGATCGGTTCCGTAAACCCTTCCCGGGAACCACGGACATTTTCCTCCGCTGACGGTTCCGATACGCTGCGGAATTGAAATCCCTGTACGCCTGTTACAATAACCTTCTCTATCCCATCTATCATAATCCCGGCAAAACCAGACATGAGAAAAGGAAATAATTCTCCCAGCGTCTCCACCTCATTTTGGTCCATGCCCAACACAGCGCGATGCAAAACCCAGTCCCGCAGCGCCTGGGCAGACGGCTCGTCCAACGTCAAATCGCCCAACGGTTCCAACATGATTTCCGTTAGCGTTTGCAGGCTGAACATCCCTTCAAACATCATCAGCTTGACCGGTATTCCGCACACCGTAATTTCCCGCACCATGAAATCTGCCGTATCGTGTAGCGCCGCGCGGATATTGGAAAGATCTTTGGTGGCATTGCCGGTCAGCCGGACCGACTCGGTCTGCGGCGGCTTTGGCGTAACATAAAGCGCCTGTTCTTTTTCTTCGATTTTTTTTGTAAACCATTGCGGCATAACGATCCCCTCTTTCCCAGACATTGTTGCCAAATCGAAGGAAAAACATGCACAATTTGCCGCAAAAAACAATGTATAGGGCAGACACTCCGGCGTATACTAGAAAAAACCGGGAAACAAAAGGAGGGCTTTGGCATATGACCGTCAATTTTCTGCGCACGATGATCCTTTACATAGTGATCGTCGTTGCGGTGCGGATTATGGGGAAAAGGCAGCTCGGGGAACTCTCTCCCACAGAGCTGGTCATCACCATTTTAATTTCCAATATCGCGACTCTGCCGATTGAGGATACGAATATTCCCTTGACCGCCGGGCTTGTTTCTATTTTTACATTAGTAGCCTGTGAGGTTTTGGTATCCGGTATTCTTTTAAAAAGCCCCAAAATGCGAAAAATTGTTTCCGGCTCTCCCAGAGTGCTGATCCGGGACGGTGTAATTGATCAAAAACAGCTTTCCGACCTGCGCTTGTCCATCGATGATCTAACTGCGCAGCTGCGCGGTCAAGGCTGTTTTGATATCAACCAGGTAGCATTTGCGGTGGTGGAGACCACCGGAAAACTGAATATCTTCCAAAAGTTTAAAGCCCAACAGCCGACCAACCAAGACCTGCACGTAAAAGAGCCGAAAAATGCTGACGCTCCCCCAATGGTCATTGTTTCAGATGGGAGAATTTCCGATGCAGCCTTGCAGTTCTGCGAAAAAGATAAGCAATGGCTTGGAAATCTGCTTCAGGAAAAACAATGTCCGTTGGAGGAAGTTTTTCTGCTCACCTGTGACCGCAGCGGAAATTATAAACTGGTGAAAAAGGAGGCATCGTAATGAAACGAGTCGCCTTATGTGCCGCCGTTTTACTGGTCATCATCCTTCTTTGTACCGCGAGTCTCGTCACGGTATCCCGCTACCAGCATCATTTTACCCAAGCGCTTCAGGATCTGGAACAAGCGGTGTACCAGGAAACATTTGAAATGCTGTCCGGCCAGGCTGCCGATATTTGCCGCGACTGGCTGGATGCCGAGCATGTATTAATTCGCTTTGTCCGTCATGCGGAGCTGGATGAAGTGACCGGCGCCATGACCCGTTTGGAAATGCTGGCAAAATACGGGGATCTTTCCGAATTTTCTGCCGAGCTAAACCGGATTAAAAATTTGCTTCATCATATCTATGATTCTGAAATTCCCTATTTACGCAATATTTTATATTAAATCATGGCAAAATATACTTTCTCTTTTGCAAAAAAGGCCGCTTCGCGGCCTTTTTTGCATTCTTTTCGAAACTAAGGTTTATGTTTCATCATTATTTTGGAACTGCACCGGTTCAATGGACTCTGTCAGCTTTTCAAAGCGGTATCCCTGTGCTGTCAGCTGATCGATGACAGGTCCTACCGCTTCTGCCGTGGAAACGCGCATGGAATCGTCGTGACAGAGGATTACAACCTTATCCTTCCCCTTTGCGCCGTTTACAATGTTGCGAATCAGCGTATCCGTATCCGTCATATAGGATTTATCATCGCCGGATACCAAATTCCAATCATAATAAATGTAACCGCGCCGCCTCATTTCAATCCGGATGGCCTTTTGAACTGACGGACTGGCGAAACTATTTTTGACGCTTCCGCCTGGGAAACGGAAAATTTTCGGTTCTACGCCGGTAACCCGAATAATCCTTTCGCGAATTTTTTGAAAATCGGCCAGGTAATTTTCCACACTGCTATAAATTTCCTGGTAAACATGAGAATAGGTATGCATCCCGATACTGTGCCCCTCATCGACAATCCGTTTTAGGATTGCATCGGAGTCGACACCGGATACCTCCTGGCCGGTTACAAAAAAAGTAGCCTTAACCCCTTTTTCTTTCAGTGTATCCAAAATAGCAATGGTATTTTTGGAGGGGCCGTCGTCAAATGTATAATAAACAACTTTCCCCTCTTCCGGTGAGAACTCGTTTCCAGTATTGACATACATATCAGGATATAAATCTTCATAAGCGGATCCCGATACTGCCTTTGTCTGCTGAACTGCCGCCAAAATCCCACCACAGCAAAGCAGCGCCGCCACAGACAAAAGCACCTTCTTCTTACTGCATTTTATCAAGCAAAACATCTCATCCACCAACCTTCTGCTTTAGTATATTGCCCGACCTTGTCCGCTTATGTCCTAAAAGGAGAAGACAGGCGAAACAATTCGCCTATCTTCCGACAAAAAAGGGGATTGATATTCAGACGACACTTTACTGTTGCGTTTTTCCTTTCCCGATAAAGCTGGTTACGCCGGAAACAATTCGGCCGGAAACAGATTTCACCTTGACCATAACGCCTGCGAAAACATCTTGTCTAACGCTTCCACTGACGGTGACATCTTTTCCGGCACTCACATTTCCTCCCACATTTCCACCAATCTCGCAATCTTTTCCTGTATCCACATTGCCTTGCACAACATCTCCGTGAACGATTATATCTTTTCCCGCATCCGCGCCTCCTTGCAGAATGCTTCCCATCACCGTAATATCTTTTCCTGCATCCGCTTTACCAGCCACATCTTTTTCACAGACCAGATCCACCGCGCAATTTACATTGATTGCCGCTCCGTCATAACGAAACATCATGTTCCTCCGCTCATCGCCGCTAAAGCGCTGAATCAGACGATAGCCCTAATAAACCACCGCATGCAACGCCCCATCATCCGGCCAGGGGAGGTTCTCTACAATACCAATCGGCGCCAGGGATTCTACCTGCGGCTGCACTGACTCTGTTTGAATGCCAAACAGGCCATCGATCGTCGTATCAAACATCCTGGCAATCTGCGGCAGCAGACCAATATCCGGACAAGAACGTTTGGATTCCCATTTGCTGACGCCAAGCCGGCCGGCAACCTGCTCCTGTGTCATTTCCTTTTGTTTGCGTAAGCTGCTGATAGAATCACAAAGGATATCATAATAGTTATATTCTTCCATATAAGATGTCCTTCCCGATTTATTTTTCTGTCACGTGACAAGTTTATTGTATCGGTAGAGAGCCATTTTGGCAATAGAACATTTGTTGATATCCTCTATTTTTATCTGAATAAATAGTTGTTTTATATACTTTTCATACAATTTTGGAGTAGATATTTTATTGAGGCCCGCTTTTTTATATAAACCAATGGTTGTTTAAAAAAGCAACCATTGATTGCAAAATAATCCACAAAAAATTTTTCTTCTTTCTGACGTATTTCATAAAAATCCATTGATTCTCTTGCTGGATTTTTTGCTCAGTGGTATGCTGTAAAAAAGCTGTTTTTTCCGGTAGACAGCGGCGTGCCGCTTCACTTTACCGCCCAGCCCAATGAACGGAGGATTATAATGAAATATATCAATCAACTGCTTTACGAAAATGTTCCATATCCGACCGATGCAAAAAATCCGGACAGCCCTATGCTGAGCGGGAGTATTAAACGAGCAGGCTGTGGTTTGTGTTGCCTATGTATGGTGGTTGATTGCCTCACCACACAATCTCTGCCTCTGGAGGAATGCCGTGATCTTGCCATTATGCATAAAGCGAATCTTGATCCCGGGACCGACTTAAAAGTTTTGAGTCCTGTTATTGCCCAAAAGTATAGTTTGAAATATTCCAGTACCAATGATTCTCAAGAGATGGTCCACTGCCTGCAAAACGGCGGCTGTGCAATCGCCAACGTAGGAGGAAACCGGGATGACGGCAACTATATCGGCGTTTTTTCTCACGGTGGGCATTACATTACGGTAATCAGCGCAAACGAAGCGGAACTATGCATTCTGGATCCCTCTTTGAAAGACGGTAAGTTCGA
This sequence comes from uncultured bacterium, assembly GCA_934875375.1. Classification (GTDB taxonomy): domain Bacteria; phylum Bacillota; class Clostridia; order Oscillospirales; family Ruminococcaceae; genus UBA3818. The sequence continues at coordinate 116,469 of CAKXHL010000001.1, read as the reverse complement.
GGAAGATGGACGAAAGGGTAAGGTTCGGGTAGAAGGAGATTTTGTTTACTGTGATCTGAAAGTGCTGGAGAAGGATACGGACAACCGCTCTCCCAGTTATTATTTATTCACCCGTTAAAACACATAAAAAGGCGGCCGCCGGCCGCCTTTTTTCTTTATCCCCGTTACAGGACAGAATACAATTCTTTCAGGTATTTTGTGAGCTTTAGATTTTCGCCGTAGTCCACTGCGCAGTCTACAATACTGGGGACTTTTTGCGCAAATGCTTCTTCCAAGGTAGGAATCAGTTTTTCCGCCTGCCGAATACGGTAGCCTTTTGCGCCGAAGCTTTCGGCAAATTGGACAAAATCCGGATTGGTAAAATCCACATAGCGGCTTTTTCCGTATTGATCCATCTGTTTCCATTTGATTAAACCATAGCTATTATCGCGGAAAATTAAGGTCACAAAGGGATTTCCCAGCCGCATAGCAGTCTCCATTTCCTGACAGTTCATCAAAAAGCCACCATCACCGGTCACAGCCAAAACCTTTTTATCCGGATTGATTAATTTCGCTGCAATCGCACCAGGCAAAGCAAAACCCATGCTGGCAAACCCATTGGAAATCAGACAGGTATTCGGCTGATAACAATGATACTGGCGGGCAATCCACATTTTGTGCGCGCCCACATCTGAAAGCAAAATATCGTCTGGTGCAAGAACTTTCCGCACATCGCTTAAAACTTTTTGAGGCCGCATGGGGAAACTCATGTCCGCTTCATAAGCAGCATATTCCTTTTCCATTTTCAGTTTAATTTCCCTCGCGTAGGCTGACGAAAAAGGTTTCTCCATCTGGCTTAAAATACTGCGCAGAGAGACAGAAATATCGCCAACCACTTCTACCGATGGCTGATACAGCTTGTTAATGTGGGCGGGTCTGGCATCAATATGGATAATGTTTTTATGCTGGTCGCTGTTCCACTTTGCCGGTGCGTATTCTACAATATCATAGCCTACTGACAAGATCAGATCGGCGTTTTCCAACACTTTGTTGGCATAATCCTTTTGCGGGATACCAATGGTCCACAAACAATAGGGATTATCGAACGGGATGATCCCCTTGGCCATCATGGTATGAATAACAGGAATATGCAGTTTATTTACAAATTCCACCATCGCCTTGCTGGCACTGTTTCGGACAGCGCTGCTACCCGCCAGAATAACCGGGTTTTTCGCCATCATCAACCGGATAACCGCATCTTTGACGCATTGTGAATCTGGAATTTCAATCGGCGCTGTCTGTTTTTCCAGCGGCTCCTCCCCTGAGCTAACGGACATTTTAGAAACATTGACCGGCAAATCAATGTGGCAGGCGCCGGGCTTTTCGCTTTCTGCATATTTAAAAGCAATTCTTACAATTTCGCTAACGGTATCCGGAAGAACGATTTGTTTGGTACGTTTGGTGATCGGTTCAAACATTTTGCAAAGATCCAAAAACTGATGGGAAGTCAAATGCATTCTCTCTGTCCCCACTTGCCCGGTGATTGCTACCAGCGGGGCGCCGTCGCTGGTAGCATCAGCCACACCGGTAACCAGATTGGTAGCGCCAGGGCCCAATGTCGACATACAAACACCGGCCTTATGGGTCAAACGACCATAAACGTCGGCCATAAAGGCTGCCCCTTGCTCATGTCGGGTGGTGATAAAACGAATATTAGAATGGGAAAGGGCCTCCATAATCTCAAGGTTTTCCTCTCCAGGAATGCCAAAAATGTACTCCACGCCTTCTTTTTCCAAGCATTTTACCAACATTTGCGCTGTGTTATATTTTGGTGTCTGATCTTCTTCCCGCATCTTAAACTCCTCCTCTGAATTTGGATAGCAAGTTATGTATTACTGTATACAAATATTCTTTATGCATTATATCACACATGAAACCCCTTGAAAATCCCTTTTTCAACAAGATACAAAATAAATTAAAAAACAAAATCACAGGCATAGTATCTGCCCAAGCATTCTTTTTTCTGATCGATACATATCTCGTCAACAGGGAAAAAACAATTGGCAAACCAAAGGGAATACACCGTGTAGGAGAAAAAATTTCAATAATTTTCAGCGTTTCCTAGCTGATTTTAACCATAAAAAAGCCTCCCTTTTTCATTCGGGAGGCTTTTGGATTTTATTTATATTAAGCAGAATAAGAACGGTTCGGACGAATGATCTCTCCTACGGTATATACGGTTACAAAAGCATTAGGATCTTCGCGGTGTAACCAGTTCAACAACTTGGAATATTCGCTATGGTTGACAATCGTGATTACTTCTGTTCGTTTTTGCCGGTTATACGCACCGGTAGCCTCATACAATGTAGCACCGCAACGCAATTCTTCCAATAAAAAATGAAGCAAAACTTCCTGCTTTTCAGAAATGATACAAACTCTTTTACGGGTGTTAAGGCCCAAAATAAAATGATCTAATACAATGCCGTTCAGATATGTACCCAAGATACTGAGAAAAACGATTTTAGTATCATACACAAAAGCTGAGGTTAACGCGGCACACAGACCGGCAATCGTCATAGCTTTTCCCAAATCAATATGCAGATACTTGTTCAATATCTTGGCAATGATATCCAACCCACCGGAGGAGGCATTGAGATTAAAAAGAATCGCCAATCCAATGCTGACCACAAAAATATAGCCAAGCATATCCAAAAAGGAATCTCCGGTCAAAGACTGCTGATTAGGGAACAGCTCTTCTAAAACTCCTATAAAAAACGGGAGCAGGATAGAAGTATAAATCGTCTTTCCGCCGAAATCCCGGCCAATTGTAAGAAATCCCAAAATGAGCAGAACAGCATTCAGTGCAAAAGTCATAACGGAAATCCGGAACGGCAGAAAATTAGCAAGCACAACCACTAGTCCTGACACACTTCCTACGGTCACATGACTGGGTATCAGGAAAAAATAAACAGCGGCCGCTACAATCAGCGTACCCAGCGTAATAGCGATATATTCTTTCAGCAAAGCCTTTTTATCCATGCTGACATTCCTTTCGCACTTTCTTCTTGGGTTTGGAAAAAATGATTCGGAAAAACTTTCACAGAGCTGGTTTTTGTCTCTATTTTGTAGAATATTATAATATTTTTTTCGGCGTTTTGTCAATCTATAAAATCCATATTTTGTGGTGATGTACAAATGGCTTTTCATGTGCTGCGAACGCAGATTTTCCCATTTTTGAACAGGTTCGCAGTAAATGCGATCCTTTTCTTTTGATCAAAACCTTCAAATTCTGAAAAATAATCAAAAAATCACAGGCAGGAAAATTTCTGCCTGTGAAACGTGTCTTCCTATTTGTTTTTAAGAGCCTATTTTTCCAGTCCAATCACTCTATTCTGCCATATTTACGAAAGCGCTCATATCGGGCGGCCAGCAGCTGATCCGGATTTTGCAAAGCTTTCTCCCCCAGAGTTTTCCAAAGCAGTTCTTCCAAATAGGCAAAAATCTCCGGAAAACTTAGTCCTTCTTCCGGGATGATACGCTCGATCACCTTCATCTGCTTCATATCCTCAGCCGTAAGTTTGAGGCATTCGGCTGCTTCTTTATTTTTTTTTGCGTCTTTCCACAGGATGCTGGCGCATCCTTCCGGTGAAATAACCGAATAAAAAGCATTTTCCAACATCCAGACTTCATCGCCCACAGCCAGCGCCAGTGCACCGCCGCTGCCGCCTTCTCCGATGAGCACAGCGATAATAGGGACGCGAAGTCCCATCATTTCCATCAGATTTTCCGCAATCGCCTGCCCCTGTCCCCGTTCTTCTGCACCAATACCGCAAAAGGCACCGGAAGTATCCACAAAGCAGATTACCGGCCGATGAAACTTTTCTGCCTGCCGCATCAGGCGCAGCGCTTTCCGGTATCCTTCCGGATTGGGCGAGCCGAAATTGCGGAACACCTTTTCCTTCGTATTACCGCCCTTTTCCATGGCGATAACCGTTACAGGCCTGTTTCGCAAGCGCGCAATACCGCCGACAATAGCTGAATCCTCCGCAAAACGGCGGTCGCCGTGCAGTTCGATAAAATCGGTAAAAATCCCTTTGATAAACCCGATTCCTGACGGGCGCCCCTTAGCTCTTGCTGCCTGCACCTTTTCATATGCCGTTTTCATTTGCTCATCCCCTTTCGTGCAGCATGAGCAGCCTAGTCAGCAACTTTTTTTGGCTGGCTCGCGGCGTAATACGGTCCACAAACCCCCGCTGCACCAAAAATTCTGCCCGCTGAAACCCATCGGGCAGCTTCTTACGAATGGTCTGCTCAATCACCCGGGGACCTGCAAATCCGATGAGTGCACCGGGTTCTGCCAAAATGATATCCCCTTCCATGGCAAAGCTGGCAGTGACTCCGCCTGTGGTGGGGTCGGTCAAAACGGTAATATACAAATTGCCCGCATCGCTGTGGCGTTTTACTGCACCGGAAGTTTTTGCCATCTGCATCAAAGATAAAATCCCTTCCTGCATCCGGGCACCGCCGGAAACCGTGTACCCCACTACCGGCAGCGAATGCTCGGCTGCATATTCAAACAAGCGGGTGACCTTTTCTCCCACAACGGTTCCCATGCTTCCCATCATAAAAGAAGGCTCCATTACAAATAAAGCGCAGTTTTCCCCTCCAATGGCAGCTGTGCCGCAGACAACAGCCTCCTTTTCGCCGGAAGCCAGTCTCGCATGTTTGAGCTTTTTATCGTAGCCCGGAAAATGGATCACATCTTTGGCGCGCAGATCTGCGTCCATTTCGCAAAAACTGCCGGTATCCGCAATAAAATCGATCCGCTGCCGGGCATTCATTCGAAAATGGTACCCGCAGCTGCAAACCAGGTTATTCTCCCACAGTTCGCTGGTCGGCACCGATTTTTTGCAGGCAGGGCAGATCTCACCGGGTTCCGCATGGATTTCCGCCGCAGCGCTGACCGGTGTACGTCCGCCTTTTTCCAATTCGTTTTTCGGCTTTTTAAAAAATCCCTGAAGCTGCATAAAAGCTACTCACCTCTTTTTGCCAAAAAGTCTGTATGGTAGTCTCCGGCCAAAAAATCCGGATCGCTGATAATCTCCAGCTGCTCATCCAAATTATTGGGCACCCCCTCCACCACCAGTTCACATAAAGCGGAATTCATCTTCCGGATGGCCTCCTCCCTGGTTTTGGCATAGACAATCAGCTTGCCCATCATCGAATCATAATAGGGCAGCATCTCATAGCCCTGATACAAAAAGGTATCGAACCGCACCCAAGGGCCGCCGGGCACATGCAAAAATGACACCTTACCGCCGCCTTTGGCGTTAATGCGACACTCAATGGCAGCTCCGGTAATCCGGACATCCTTCTGTTTGAAATTTAAAAGAACCCCACAGGCAATCCGGATCTGCCATTTGACAATATCCACGCCCGACACATATTCACTAACCGGATGCTCCACCTGCAGCCGGGTGTTCATTTCCATAAAATAAAAATTGCCTTCATCATCCAGCAAAAACTCCACTGTCCCCGCGTTGGTATAGCCTGCGGCTTTTGCCGCTTTCGCCGCCGCTTCGCACATTTTTTCCCGCAGAGCCAGGGAAATCGCCGGAGAAGGCGCCTCTTCCAAAAGCTTTTGGTTCCTCTTTTGGATGGAACATTCCCGCTCTCCCAGACAGACTACGCTACCACCCTCGTCAGCCAGCAGCTGCACCTCAATATGCTTGACCGGAGAAAGGTATTTTTCCATGTATACGCCGCCGTCGCCAAAGGCATTCTTCGCCTCTTCCGACGCAGTTAAAAACGCGTTCTCCAATTCATCTGGGCCGTTTACCAGCCGGATACCTTTTCCGCCGCCGCCCGCACGGGCTTTGATCAAAACCGGATACCCGATCCTGTTCGCTTCTTTGGCCGCCTGAGTGGGAGAAATGAGGATATCAGTGCCGGGAACAGTGGGGACGCCGGCATTTTTCATCAGTCGCCGTGCTGCATCTTTATCTCCCATTTGGGAAATCACATCTGCGCTGGGGCCGATGAATACCAACCCGTTTTTTTCACACAGGCGGGCAAAATCAGCATTTTCCGCCAAAAATCCATATCCGGGATGAACGGCCTGAGCACCGGTTAAAAGCGCCGCTGTAATGATATCTTTTTGGCGCAGATAACTTTCGCCCGGCAATGCCTTGCCCACGCACACACTTTCATCTGCCAGAGATACGTGCAGCGATTCTTTATCAGCCTGGGAATGCACCGCCACTGTGGCAATACCCATTTCCTTACAGGCGCGGATAATGCGGACCGCAATCTCTCCGCGATTTGCGATTAAAATTTTCGAAAACAATGGCTCACTTCCTCACAACAGCAAAAGAAAAATCCCCGCTCACGGATAATTTTCCGTTTACATAGCCTTTTCCGCTGGCAAAATAAAACGGGCCTTTCGATTTGGTAATCACGCACTCGGTTTCCAGCGTATCACCGGGCCGAACCGGATTTTTAAATTTCACCTTATCCAGACTGGTAAAATACGGGGTGGATCCCTCCGGCAGTGATTCAGACAGCAGTACGCAGGTGGCCTGGGCCATCATTTCGCACAAAATGACCCCCGGAACCACCGGATTGCCAGGAAAGTGTCCCTGCAAGAACCACTCGTCTCCGCGCACTGTGTATCTTCCATGCGCCACACCGTCGACAACCTGTGCCTGCTCCACCAATAACATATTGTCCCGATGAGGCAGAATTTTCATGATTTCTTCTTTGTTCATTATGCTTCCCCCACTAAGAACAGCCGCTGGCCCACTTCCACCAGTTGGCCGTTGCCGGCATAAATTTGCAGAATCTGCCCGTCGCAATCGGCAGTAATCTCGTTCATGGTTTTCATCGCTTCGATGATGCACAGCACATCACCTTTTTTTACACAGCTGCCAGTTTTCACAAAAGGTTCTGCACCGGGCGTTGGCGATGCGTAATACATCCCCACCATCGGGCTTTCAATGACCACGCCCTGCTGCGGTGTCTCGTGGAAAACTTCGGATACCGGTACAGCAGCAGGCGCTGGCATCACCGGCGCAAATGGGGTCTGGGCCGGGACCGGGACAGCGGCTATTTCCCGTTTCATTCGGATGGTTTTTCCCTCTTCTGTGATTTCCACCTGAGTCAGATCGTTTGCTTTCATGATTTCCGCCAATGCGCGGATCGCTTTCATATCCATCCTGCTATTCCTCCATCCGTTTGAATGCAATGCAGGCGTTATGCCCGCCAAATCCCAGGGAAGTGGACAGCGCTGTTTGTACCTGCACCTTCCTTGCTTGATTGGGCACATAGTCCAAATCGCAATCCGGATCTGGGTCGTACAAATTGATGGTCGGCGGAATTACGCCCTCATGCAGTGCCAGCACAGATACGATTGCTTCCACCGCGCCTGCCGCACCAAGCATATGGCCGGTCATGGACTTGGTGGAACTGACCAAAACCTGCGCCGCTTTTTCTCCCAGCGCCGTTTTAATCGCCTGCGTTTCCGTTTTATCATTCAGCGGCGTCCCGGTTCCATGGGCGTTGACATAAATTTGCCCTTGGACCCCGCCGGATTCTTCCAGCGCCAGCAGAATCGACCGAGCCGCCCCTTCTCCGCCTGGTGCCGGCGCCGTCATATGATATGCGTCGCAGGTACAGCCGTATCCTGTTACTTCGGCATAAATGTGTGCGCCGCGCCGTTTGGCGTGCTCGTATTCTTCTAAAATCAACGCGCCAGCGCCTTCGCCCATCACAAATCCATTGCGGCGTTTGTCGAAAGGCAGGGACGCTTCATCTGGATTTTCAGATAGAGAAAGAGCCATACAGTTGGTAAAGCCCGCCACTCCGATGGGAGTGATGGCTGCTTCCGCACCGCCGGCCAAAATCACATCCGCATAGCCTGCCCGAATGGCGTGAAACGCCTCTCCCACTTCGTTGGTGCTGGTTGCGCAGGCGGTGGTCACCGGCAGGCAGGGGCCTTTTGCCTCAAACCGGATGGCAATGTTGCCCGCCGCCATATTGGCAATCATCATGGGAATAAAGAAAGGAGACACCCGTTTGGGTCCCTTTTCCAGCAGTTTCTGCATCTCATTGGACATGGTGATCAGCCCGCCGATACCGGAGCCGAAGTACACCCCGAACCGTTCTGGCGCCACTTTGCCAAAAATCCCGCTGTCCTCCACCGCCTGGCAGGCGGCAGCCATGGCATACTGACTGAACAGATCGCTTTTGCGAGCCTCTCCCTTTTCCATATAACGAAGCGGATCAAAATCCTTCACCTGAGCTGCTACTTTCGCTTTGTATTCCCCAGTATCAAACCGATCCAAATGGCCAATTCCGTTTTTACCGGCCAGAAGGTTTTCCCAAAAAGCAGGGACATCGTTCCCTACCGGTGTTACTGCTCCCAGGCCGGTTACCACTACACGTCTCATGTCTGCATCCTCCTCTCTACATGGCCAGGCCGCCGTCGACCCGGATCACCTCACCGGTGATATAGTCAGAGCCGTTTCCAGCCAAAAATACCGCCAAGTTTGCCACATCTTCCGGCTGTCCCATCCGCTTTAATGGAATCATTCCCGCAAGCTGATTGCCTTCCTTGTCGATTTTGGCTGTCATATCCGTATCAATAAATCCGGGAGCAATGGCATTGCAGCAGACCCCGCGGCCTGCCAATTCCCGTGCTACCGATTTGGTCAAACCAATCAATCCCGCCTTGGACGCGGAATAGTTTGCCTGTCCGCCATTTCCCATCAGGCCGGACACCGATGAGATATTAATAATTTTGCCTGCGCGTTTTTTGACAAAAATCGGGTAGCAATGTTTAATCAAATGAAATGCACCCTTCAGATTCGTGTCCAATACCGCGTCAAAATCCGATTCTTTCATGGTATAAACCAGTCCATCCCGGGTAATCCCGGCGTTGTTGACCAGGATATCCACACTGCCCAAATCTTTTTGGACGTTCTGAACAGTTTCTTTCACCCGATCAAAATCTGCCACGTCACACTGATATGCCCGGGCCTGCACGCCATATGCTGCCGCCTGCTGACAGACTTCTTCCGCTGCCTGCTTGCTTCCCGCATAAATGACCGCCACGTTGGCGCCTTCCCTAGCAAAAGCCAACGCGATCGCCCGGCCAATCCCACGGCCGGCGCCAGTGATCAGGGCTGTTTTTCCTTGCAGCATCATTGTTCCAACACCGCCTTTGCTGTTGTTTTTAACGTTTCTGCATCCTCGACATGATAAATTTTAGCTTCCGGCAGCGTTTTGGCCACAAGGCCGCTGAGCGTTTTACCGGGCCCCACCTCAATAAAAATATCAAAACCGTCTACCGCCATATTCCGCAGCGTTTGCTCCCATCGAACCGGATTTTCCATCTGCTTTGCCAAAAGGCTTTTTTCTTTTCCTGCTTCGTAGGGTTTTGCCGTCAGATTGGCATAAACAGGCATCCTGCCAGGCAAAAAGGAGGTCCCATCCAGCACCTTAGCAAACGCTTCTGCCGCGCCGGACATGAACGGAGAATGAAATCCTCCGCTGACCGCCAACGGAACCATACGGCCTCCGGCCTCTTTCACCATCGGCTTCAGCGCCTCGATTTCGGACCGAAGCCCTGCTACCACCAACTGTCCCGGACAATTGTAATTCACCGGATACAGCTGTTTAAAACGTCCGCACAGCGATTCCACTGTTTCATGATTCAATTTCAAAACCGCCGCCATAGCGCTGTCTGACTGTTTCGCTGCTTCATCCATCAAAATGGCCCTGCGGCAAACCAGAGAAAAACCGGTAGACTGTTCCAATATGCCGCCAAAAGTCAAAGCCGCCATTTCCCCCAAGGAAAAACCAGCAGCCCCATCAGCCCGAACGCCTGCCTCTTCCAATGCCAATGCCGCCGCCAAATCTACACAGAACAGGCAGGGCTGGGTATTTCTAGTCTCGGTCAATTCCTCTTTTGAACCGAAAAAACATTGCTTCGACGTATCCGAACGAATTTGGTCGGCCAAGGCAAACACCGAGGCTGCGGCAGTAGACTGTTCCGCCAGCTCCCGGCCCATACCGCTGTACTGAGCACCCTGACCGGAGAAAACAAACGCTATCTTACCCATTTTTTCGCTCCATTCAATACTTCTTCCGCTTCTGTAAAAATCTCGCGGATCATCTCAGCGGCAGGCTGCTCTTTTTTTACCATGGCGGCCACCTGCCCTGCGAGGAAGCAGCCATTTTGCTCGTCGCCTTCTACCGCGGCCTTCCGCAGCGCGCCGACGCCCAAAGCCTCCAGTTCTTCATCCGATACGCTGCCATCGTACTCTTTGCGGAAATATTCTCGGGAGTAGGGGTTTTTCAAGCAGCGCACTGGATGGCCCAACCGTTTACCTGTGGCGATTGTATCAATATCTTTTGCCTTGAGGATCTTATTTTTATAGACCGGATGTACGCTGCATTCCTCCGCAACCAGAAAACGGGTTCCCAGCTGTACGCCAACCGCACCCAGCATAAAAGCTGCTGCCACGCCGCGTCCGTCGGCAATACCGCCGGCGCCGATTACCGGCAGCGGCGTTGCATCGCATACCTGCGGTAGCAGCGCCATTGTGGTCAAATCCCCCACGTGCCCGCCGGATTCACCGCCTTCGGCAATCACCGCGCAAGCGCCCTGCCGAGTCACTAGCTTGGCCATCGCGACCGATGCCACTACCGGAATCACTCGGATGCCGGCAGATTGCCACAGCTTCATATACTTACCGGGATTTCCTGCGCCGGTAGTAATGACCGGCACTTTTTCCTCCGCCAGCAGCTTTGCTACTTCCTCCACATGGGGACTCATCAGCATAACATTCACGCCGAAGGGCTTTTTCGTCAAGCTGCGGCAAATATCAATTTCCCTTTTTAAATAGTCGGTCCCGGCATTCATGGCGGAGATAATCCCCAGTCCGCCACCCTCCGATACCGCTGCAGCCAAACGACCGTCAGCAATCCAGGCCATACCGCCCTGAAAAATTGGATATTCAATTCCCAGCATTTCGCAAATTGGTGTCTTGATCATCGCTTATTCCTTCTCGCCCATTTTTTCTTCCACCAGTTTGACCATTTCTCCGACGGTGGAAATTTTTTCATCCAATTCCAACTCGATACCCAGCTCTTCTTCCAGTTCCATTACCATATCGACAGTGTCCAACGAATCCACGCCCAGCTCTTCAAAGGTGGTGTCCATTGTCACAGAAGAAGGATCACAGTCTACATGGTCTGCCAGAACGGCAACTAATTTTTCAAAAATCATTTCGATTTCCTCCAAAATTTTATTTTTAAAATATATGGAAAACCAGATACCCGGTCTTACCAGCGAAGAATACATGCGGCGCTGGAAAGCCCTCCGCCAAATGCACAAAGTGCCATCAGATCACCCCGTTTGAGCTTACCGGAACGGTTGAGTTCATCCACCATCATCGGAATGCTGGCAGCTGAAGTATTGCCATACCGGTCGATATTGACGCAGAACCGCTCCGGCGGGATATTCAGTCGTTTTTTCGCTGCGTCGATAATCCGGATATTGGCCTGATGGGGCACCACCCAGTCAATATCTCCCTCAGAAAAGCCCGCTTGGGCAATGAGATTTTTCAAATCGTGCGTCATAGCCGTAACAGCAAATCGGAAAGTTTCCTGTCCTTTCATATGGATATAGGGGTTTTCTTGTTCTCTTTTGTTAAAAGGAGATTTCCCTTCAAATACCGGCGTGCGGATGACTTCGTCATCCCCTTTCGATGACAGTTGAGAGACAAGATAATTTTCCCCTTCTCCAAGCACCATAGCGCCGGCTCCATCGCCAAAAATCACGCAGGTACTCCTGTCATCCCAATCCAACAGACGGCTGATCCGCTCTGCGCCAATCACCAGCATCTTCTTTACCCGTCCCCGGGCAAAAAAGCCCGCCGCAGTATCCAGCAAAAACAAAAAGCCCGAACACGCCGCGCTGATGTCCATAGCCGGACAGGAAGCGCCCAGCCTTTTCTGCACGACACAGGCCATGGAAGGGGTGGAAAAATCAGAACTGATTGTCGCACAGAGAATCATATCCAGTTCTTCAGCTTTTACCCCACTTTGTTCCAAAGCGGCCAGCGCGGCCTGATACGCCAGATCGCAGGCCGATTCTTTTTCACAGACATGGCGCTGACGAATGCCGGTACGTTCCCGAATCCATTCGTCAGAAGTCTCCAAAAAGGAAGCTAGATCGTCGTTGGTCACAACTTTTGGCGGAGCATAACTTCCCGTACCCAATACGCAAAAACTCATTTTTTCTCTCCCAGACTTTCTTTCAAAAATTCATTCAGCTTTCGGATTCCCTGAAAAAGGCTGTCCTTTTCCGTATCGGTCAAACCCTCGGCAATCTTTGTAACCATATTATAATGGTACAACCTGTGAAAATGGTCGATTCGTTTCCCACTCCGGGTCAAAGTAACGCGAACTGTTCTGCCATCTTCATTGCCAGTTTTTTTTTCCAAATAACCTCTTTTCTCCAGTTTATTGATCGCGACGGTAGCTGTCGGACGAGTGATATTCATAGCATCGGCAATCTCGCTGACCGTCCGACCCTCGTCCTCTCCCTTTCCAACTGCTTCAATCAAATGCATTTCCTTGATGGAGAGATGAATTCGCCCGCTTTTTTTCAGTGCTTTCTCCTCAACACGCAGGATATTGTGATAAGTATCTACCAGCACCTCATTTAAAGCTATCGCAAAAGCGTCCATACTCGTTCCCCCGGAAAATTAGTTTGATAATCTAACTATTTGAATATAACGCCTTGTTTTCTTTTTGTCAATAGATAATGTATCGCCCCCTTGTGAACAAACCATGAATAAAGCTTTTCTATTTTTGGCACAATGCGAAAATTCTGGGAAAGCTTTTTCTTTTTTCCTGTCCCGCTGCCATCCTTTTGCCTATAAAAAAGAGACGGGTCAACCGTCTCTTTTTTATAGGCTATATGGAAAAGGAGCCACTGTTAAACCTTGATTGTTTTCCATTTCCCGGTACTGTACCGCAGCCACACCAGCAAAGATCGGAGCAGCTGATCTGCCGCCAAAGCCACCCAAGCGCCCGGCAAGCCCCAATGGAATACATGGATCATCAAAAGTGCCAATCCGGGACGCACCAGCAGTACTGTCATAAAAGTAATAACCGCAGTTGCCCGCGTATCGCCGGCACCGCGCAGTACACCTGCCAGAATAAACTGAGAGGCCTGAAACGGCTGGATGAAAGCGATAAACATCAAAATGGTACCGCCCAGAGACACAATTTCCGGCTCGTCGTTATACAAAGCGACAATCTGATGGGAAAACAGTACAAAGCAAGCCGCCAGACAGAAGGAAACAATCATACCCACCCGGCGGGTTCGCCGGCTGTACTCCTCTGCCATATCCGGTCGGCGTTTTCCCAAACACTGGCCAACCAGAGAAGTGGCGGAAACGCCGAATGCCTGGCCATTCATGAAAGACAACGCCTGTATGTTCATGCATACCTGATGGGTCGCAAACGCAATCGTTCCCAAAGAAGCTACCGTTTTGGAATAGATAATCATGCCAGCGCGCATGACCAGCTGTTCCACCATCGCGGGAAAACCTATCTTGAATATAGCCGCAATAGATTCTTTATCCGGCAGAAAACCGTCTCGCAAATTCAGATGCAGATAGCCGCTGCCATGACGCATTGCCGCGTAAAAAGCCATTACCATAGCTACCAGCTGGCCCAGAATCGTGGCCAAAGAGGCGCCTGCAACTCCCATAGCTGGGAATCCCATATGCCCATAAATCAGAAAATAATTGAGAATCACATTCACCACATTGGCCACAACGTTGTAAATCATGGCCGTTCTCGAGTCTCCAACTCCACGCAAAACAGCGGTAATAACCGTGGTCAGAGCCATTGGCAAAAATCCAATCATCTGAATTTGCAGATAGATTGTTCCGCCCGCTAAACTTTCCGCATCGGCCGCACCCATAAATTGAACCATCCACTCTGATGTAAAATACCCGATAAATGACATCGCTATCGCGCCTAAAAAGGTCATCATCAGCGCTTGGCGCATCACTAAATTAGCCTTATCCGGGCGCCCCGCGCCTTTATAGCGGGCAACCATTGCCGTCGCGCCCACGTTCATTGCCTGAAATATGGTCATAAACAAAAACTTTGGCTGAGTCGTCAGCCCAACGGAGGTAAGAGCCCAGGCACCCAGCTGCCCCACCATCATTAAATCCACCATAGACGCCAGCTGAGTCAGCAAAAGCTCTACCATGGAAGGCCAAGCAATTCGGATAACATCCGAGTACATCATTTTGTTAGTAACGCCCTCCGGCAGAGGCTTTTTCTTTTTTTGCACCTTCTGCTCCCACAGGGACAGGTCTTTTCCTTCTTCTACAAGGTCAAGAGCCAGCCCACGAACCTTTGATTGACTTTCATTCATGCCTTCCCGCCTTCCGCCACCGGCATCCAGCAGATCTCACCACCTAAAGTAAAAATATTCATCACATAATGTATTAAGAATATTATAATACAACTCATACCTTCGGTCTATGATTTGTAAGGATTTTTTATTTTTTTCGTCAAGCTGATGTAAAAAAGCGGTGCAAAACTGCACCGCTTTCTCTAAAAAATCGTTTTTTTTCGAAATACTTTATTTTCTTGCTGGGTTCTCTTTTGCCGCATAGTGGAACAAAACCAATCCAATCACAAAAATCAGTGCCAAAATGGAAATTCCCCAGTTCGTACTGCCAGTCATCTGCGTGAATAATCCTACCAGTGCAGTCCCCATAAAGGAAGCGCCCTTTCCGCAGATGTCAAACAGTCCGAAATATTCTCCCGCTTTCTCCGGCGGAATGATTTTGGCAAAATAAGAACGGGAAAGAGCTTGAATTCCGCCCTGAAACATTCCCACACACCCGGCCAGCAGCCAAAACTCCCAAACCCGATCCAACTGAATGGCAAACAGAGCGATTGCCGTATACGCTACAATACAAATTTTAATCAGCGTATCATTTCGATATTTTTTTGCAGCTTTTCCAAAAATCAGTGCAAAGGGGAAAGCAACGACCTGTGTGAGCAAAAGCGCAAGCAGCAACATGGTGGAATCAAACCCCAGAGCGCTGCCGAACGCTGTGGCCATATCAATAATGGTATAGACACCATCAATAAAGAAAAAGAAAGCCAGCAGAAACAGAAAAATATGCTTTTGGCTTTTAATTTCCCGAAACGTTCGGCAGAGTGTAACAAACGTATCCAGTATCGCATGTTCCCGTTTCGGAGAATAATGAGTCTGATTATAATTTCTCAACAGCGGCAGCGTTAACACAAGCCACCATGCAGCGTTAAGGAAAAAGGAAATTCCCATTGCCACCGTCATGGAAATCCCCAGCGCCTCATTGCCAAGAACAATGCCAAGGCTAATCAGAAACGGCACGCAGCTGCCTATGTAACCCCAGGCATAGCCATGGGAAGATACCTCATCCATCCGCTCTGGCTTTGTTACGTCAGACAGCATAGAATCATAAAAAATCAGGCTGGTAGAAAAGCCCACCTTGGCAATGACAAACACCGCCAAAAAGACCACCCAGGAAGTGGGAAAGGACAACGCCGCACAGCCGAGTACGCCAACCATCATGCTAATGGTGAAAATTGGCTTTTTAAAGTTTTTCATATCTGCCATTGTACCAAAAACCGGCCCAATCAGCGCTACAACCAATGTCGCCACCGAAGCGGCATACCCCCAATAGGCCAGATAATCCACTTCGGAAATTCCCGCCGCTTCTGCCAGACTGTTGAAGTAAATGGGAACAATGGTGGCTACCAGCAAAATAAATGCGGAATTGGCTACATCATATAAAATCCAGTATTTTTCCAGTTTGGTCAGTTTTTCTTTTGTCATATCTTCTTCCTCATTCAAAATTCCGGTTCAAACGTTCGTCAAAATCCTCGCCATTCACCATAGCATTTACAAAAGCCTTTTCCTGCAAAACTGCCTGTGGAACCGTCCGCCGATACAAAGCCAACAGATGCTCACAGGTTATCCGGCACCGCAGGTCTGGGTCCGGCTCGATCACATGCTGTGTAATCGCGTTATACTGTCCCACCAGATGAAGGCCTTTTTTGGCCGTCTCACGCAACAGCTGATTTGGCATCACCAACAAATTTTTATAGCGCCGCATGGCGCGGATACTTCTGCTCATATCCCGTACTGAAACACCAGGATAAAACGGAGCGATTCCCTGCGCCAAATCTTCATCAGTCGGCATACAGTACCCAACGGGGAAAGAGACCGGATCTTTTCCATCCAACAGCAACAAAAGCCGTTCGAATTCCGTTTCGATGGCAACATGCCCCACGCCGATTTTTTCAATCTGGTTGTCGATATACGGATGGCAGGCGCTGTCCAGCATAAAATGGCACAAAAAGCCCATCAAATAAGAAAGCTGCGAAACCTTTTCCCCACCGGCTTTCCAAATTTCCCGAGCATTTTCCAAAAAGGATCGCGCTGTTTTTTTATGCAGGGATCTTCCCACGTTGCCGATCGGATGTTCCGTAAACGGATTGTAAAAAAATAATACATCCGGCCCCTGCAATCCTACCCGAAACATCTGGGGATACTGCAAAATCGGCTGTTTTACCGAGAGCGGTAATTTTGCGGCTACTTTTCTGCCAAAGGTATCGTGCGCATACATCGCAGGCATCCTATTCCTCCTATCCTCCCCAAAAAGGGACGGAAATTTCAACGGTCTTTTTCGCTGTTATGCTAACATTTATTGTTCCGGCACAGGTCAAATTTATGTTTGAATTTTGTAAAAAACGCATTTTTCTTACAAGTCTATGCTTTTTCTTTTGATCCGCCCTCATTTTGCTGTGCCAGCAAAACGCCAAAACGTTCCAGCTCCTGCGATAGATTTCCAATTCTCCCCGCCATACTGCCCAACTGCCGCTTCGCCTCTATCATTTCATCCCGCATCTGTTCCATCTGCCGCACTTTCTCTGCTTTCGCCTGCTGAAGAATTTCTGCCGCTTCTGTCCTGGCCTTTTGGAGAAGTTCCTCCGATTGCTGCTGTGCTGTTTTCCGCATCTCTTCCTGTTCTCTGTGTGCCGCAGCACGCAAGTCCTCGGCATCCTTTTGTGCCTGTTTCAACAGATCCGCCGCCACGCTTTTCTCTTTTAAAACCTGTTCCTTTTCCCTCTCTAATTCCCGGCGGCGGCGCTCCAGCGCAGATTCTCCTTCGCTTCCCGCTTTCTTCGCTTTATTGAGAATTGTCTGTTCTTCCATTCTTGCCGCGGCAATGATCCGTTCGCTTTCCCGGCATGCAGCCTGTTCCATCTGCCGGGCCTCTTCCATCCGGGATTTGATCTGACTGGCCAAAAGCCGCAGCTTTTCTAAATCCTGGTCCTCCTGATGATCCGGAGAAATCTTCCCTTTTTGCTGTTCCAGTTCTGTATTGCGCGTTTTTTCCTGTTCCAGTTCCCGTCGAAGCCGGTCATTTTCCTGCCGCAGTTCCTGAACCACATTCGGGCTGATTCCCTCGTACTTTTTGTTTAGTTCTTCCTTTTCCCGCTCATACTTTCGGATCAAATCATTTAAATATTGAGATACCTGTTCCTTATGAAATCCACGCAGAACGGTGGAAAATAAATCTCCTTTTGCCATTTTGGTCTCTCCTTTTCCCCATCTATTCCCCTGGCTTTCAGGGATCTGTTTCTTCTATTTTCCCAAACAATATGGCCAAAATTTCGGTATCACCGCCACAAATACAAAAAGCAGAAAGTTCTCATCTATTTTATCAGTATAACACAGATTCTTTTCCTATAAAAGGATTCTTTTTCCCACACAATCAAAAAAGCGCCGGTATACGCTCCGGCGCTTTTGCAGCTTTTCTTTTTTATATAATAATACAGATCAGGCCCGTGCATCCCTCATTGATAATCCGTTCAATGGTTTCCTGCAGCTTCAGCCGCGCCTCTTGCGGCATCCGGTACAATTTGTTATGCAGCCCCTCGTTTACCAGAGAATGAAGAGATTTGCCGAAAATATTCGACTCCCAGATTTTTTCCGGGCTGTCTTCAAATTCCTGCAATAAGTACATCACCAATTCTTCGGATTGTTTTTCCGAGCCGACAATCGGCGAAATTTCAGTGGTAATATCCGCCTTCATCATGTGGATAGACGGGGCACTGGCTTTCAGGCGAACACCATACCGGTTGCCTTGTTTGACAATTTCCGGTTCCTCCAACCGCAGTTCCTCCAGCGTCGGCATCACAATGCCGTATCCTACTGCTTCTACTTGGTCCAATGCGCCCTTGATTTTTTCATAGTCCCGCTTCATTTGGGCCAGTTCAATCATACAGGGCATCAGACCTGCTTCAGAATCAATATCCAAACCGGTTCGTTCACTGATAATTTCGTACAGCAGGTTCCCCGGTACCTGCATCAGCAGCTTGACCCGACCGCGCCCCAAATCGATCTCCGTAACCGAAGCACTCTCCACATGTTCCTGCTCCGTGGTTTTGGACATAGCCGACTCCACATCCCGGATTCGGACGATTTCCTGCGCATGGTCCAAAATAGAACTGACCAGTTCCTGCCGCAGCCAATGGTCCTTTTCCAGTGAGAGAATCCAACGGGGAAAATCTACGCAGATTTCCTTAACCGGAAACTGATACAGCACTGCGGACATAATATCCCGAATGTCGTTTTGAGTCAGTTCCAGACAGTTGACCGGCATGACCGGCACTGCATATTTTTCGCTTAGCTGCCGAGCCAAATCCTGCACCTTGGCAGATCCCGGCTGTGTTGCATTTAACAGCACCACAAAGGGCTTTTCAATCTCCTTTAACTCTGAAATAACCCTTTCTTCCGCCTGTTCATATTCTTCCCTGGGAATGTCGCTGATGGATCCGTCCGTTGTTACCACAAGGCCGATTGTAGAATGTTCCTGAATGACCTTGCGGGTCCCGATTTCCGCTGCCATATTGAAGGGAACTTCCTCTTCAAACCAGGGCGTTACAACCATTCTCGGCCCGTCGTTTTCCACGTAACCCAACGCGCTGGGCACCACATAACCCACACAGTCGATCAAGCGTACCCGAAAGGATGCCTGATCATCTAAAAAAACCTCTACCGCCTCTTCAGGAATGAATTTCGGCTCGGTGGTCATGATGGTTTTGCCCGCGGCCGACTGCGGCAGTTCATCTACTGCCCGCTCCCGGCGGTAATCGCTGTCAATATTGGGAATGACCAGTGTTTCCATAAACTTTTTAATAAAGGTCGATTTTCCCGTACGGACCGGACCTACAAGCCCCAAATAAATATCTCCGCCGGTCCGCATCGCAATGTCCTGATAAATGCTGCGGTTTTCCATTGATCTAGCCCTCCTTATTGATCGCTGCTTTTTGCGGGTATCCTATGTGAAAAACGGATTGGCGCGGCCTGGCCGGGGAGCGCTTTGTTTGGCCGTAATCCATAAAACACCGTCCCCTTTGTGCGTTTTGCTACCACAACTATATGAACCTTTTGTCCAAAATAGTACCGGAGAAAAATACAAAGGCGCAGAAATCATAAAAGAAGCCCTCCCCAGAAATACGGGGAGGGCTTTGGAAAAAAATCTATTTTGCCAAAAAACCGACTTTTTTGTAGACCTTTTCCAACGTGCGGCCGGCAATACGGGAGGCTTTTTCCGCTCCGGCACGATAGCAGCTTTCCAAATACGGTTTATCATTCATCAGCTGGTTATATTTTTCGCGGATCGGAGCCAAGTGGTCCGCTACTGCCTGGCCAACGGCCATTTTGAAATCGCCATAGCCCTTTCCGGCAAACTCGCTTTCAATCTGCTCATAGGACTTTCCGGTAACACAGGAATAAATAGTCATCAGGTTATTGATTCCATCTTTTCCCTCGCAGTATGCCACCTGTGCTTCGGAATCAGTAACAGCACTTTTGAATTTTTTAATGATGGTTTCCGGCGGATCCAGAATATAGACGCAACCCTTCGGGTTCGGATCAGATTTGCTCATCTTCTTGGCTGGATCCTGCAAGGACATGATCTTGGCGCCCATTTTAGGGATATAGCCGTCCGGCACCACAAAAGTGTTGCCGTGCTGACCGTTAAAACGAATCGCCACGTCTCTTGCCAGCTCCAGATGCTGTTTCTGATCAATCCCCACCGGCACCAGGTCGGTCTGATACAAAAGAATATCCCCTGCCATCAACACAGGATAGGTGAACAGGCCTGCATTGATATTGTCCGGATTCTTAGCGGATTTATCCTTAAACTGGGTCATACGGTTCAGTTCTCCGAACTGGGTATAGCAGGACAGCACCCAGTTGGCCTCCGCATGTTCCTTGACGTGGCTTTGAATAAAGGCAATCGATTTTTCCGGGTCCACGCCGCAGGCCAGAATCAGCGCATACGCTTCCAACGTTCGCTGTTTTAACTGAGCCGGATCCTGGCGCACAGTGATTGCGTGCATATTGACGATGCTGTAAATGCAGTTGTAATCCTCCTGCAGCTGTACCCAGTTGCGAACCGCACCCAGGTAATTGCCCAGGGTAATCTGCCCGCTGGGCTGAATGCCGGAAAAAATAATTTTTTTGCGCGCAGGCGCTTGGTTTTCCATCAATAACACCTTCCTAGAACATTTTTTTGGTCAAAGCCCCCAGGCGGTTGATACCTTCCACGATCTGCTCATCAGCGGGGGTTGAGAAATTCAGGCGAACCGATTCAGAAGTTCCTTTATCATCGGTCAAAAAGGCGGTGCCCGGCACCACAGCGACCCTTTGTTCCACTGCAGCCTTGCAGAACGCCAGCATATCGCTGCCTTTCGGGAGGGTACACCAAAGGAACAGGCCGCCCTCAGGATTGGCATGTGCTACCGCTGGATGAAACTGCTGATCAATCTGGCGAATCATCAGCGAAGATTTCTTACGGTAGATCTCCCGCAGTCCGGCAATATGCGCATCAAAGTCATATTCCGCCAAAAAGCGGTCGCAGATCAGCTGAGAAAGGATTGTGGTATGTACGTCGGAGGACTGCTTGGCCACCGTCAGTTTGGCAATAATCTCTTTGGGCGCTACCACATACCCCACCCGCAGGCCAGGGGATAATACTTTGGAAAAGCTTCCGCAGTAAATGACGATCCCCTCTGTATCCATCGATTTGATGGTCGGTACATCCTCGCCAGAAAAGCGCAATTCACCGTAGGGGTTATCCTCCAAAATCAAAACGCCGTACTGCAGCGCCAGCCGGTATACTTCCTTTCTCTTTTCCAAGCTCATCGTGATACCGGTGGGGTTTTGGAAATTCGGAATTGTGTAAATAAATTTTGCATTGGGGTTCGCTTTGAGCGCCTGTTCCAACTTTTCCGTATCAATGCCGTCAGGCCCCATTTCCACGCCAACCAGTTGGGAACGGAAAGAGCGGAACGCGTTTAAAGAACCAATAAAGCTGGGACTTTCACTGATCACTTTGTCTCCATCGTCCAGCAGACAATGGGCAGTCAGACAAATACCCTGCTGCGCGCCGGACACCACCAGAACCTGATCAAAATCCCGACCGATGCCATAACGCTCTTTCACCAAATGGACCAGACGGTCCCGCAAGGGCTGATACCCTTCCGTAACCGAATACTGCAGCGCCAAAATCGGGTTTTCTTCTAAGATCTCGCGGGTAATTTTCTGCACCGCTTCTATCGGAAATGCTTCCGGTGCCGGATTTCCCGCTGCAAAAGAAATGACCGAAGGATCTGCAGTCGCTTTCAAAATTTCACGGATCGCCGAAGGCTGCAGAGAATCTATTTTCTTGGAAAATTGGTAGTGCATAAAATTCCTCCTATACCGTTGATATCAAAAAGCAAGTCCCGGCGGCAGGTTGTTCTCACCTGCCGGGCCGGCGCCTCCCACACAAGAGCTTTTTCTCTTAGCATCGTAATTATTTTTTAGTATAGCACAACAAAGTGTGAAAAAAAAGGAAGATTCCGCAAAAAAGAGGAGGAATTTTGCCAAAAACGCAATAAAATAGGGCGTTCACGCATGCGAAATCCAGTAAAATAGAAATCAGATCATTTTTGTCGCTTGGGCAAAGCAACAGGATGGAAAACGATATGGATGCCGGAGAAAAACAATCACGGCATGGCGATACCATCAAAAAACTGCGCCGAAACAAAACGATTTCCCGATTGATTCACGCCGGGACAATTCTGGGCCTTTTACTTGCGATCGGCTTTGCCGTGTATGGCTTTTCCGCCGGCATCTTTACCAGCGAAGAGAGCCTGGAACAGTTTATTTCCGATTCAGGCGTAACCGCGCCTTTGGTATTTATTCTGATTCAAATCATTCAGGTTGTGGTTCCCATCATCCCTGGCGGGGTCAGTTGTTTGGCATCGGTTGTTCTGTTTAGTCCGCTGCCGGGATTTGTATATAGCTATGTCGGCAACTGCATTGGCAGCATCATCGGCTTTTTTCTAGGCCGATTTTACGGAAAACCCTTTATTGTAGCTGTGACAAAACCAGAAACCTACGAAAAATACAGTAAAATGATTGATAAAGGCAAGCGCTTTGAAATCTTTTTTCTGCTGGCAATGCTTTTTCCCGCTTTTCCGGACGACTTGATCTGTATGCTTGCAGGACTTACTAAAATGGAAAACAAAAAATTCTTGTTGATTTTACTGCTGGCTAAAATTCCAACCATTGCATTATACAGTTTGGTCTGGGCCACGGCGGAAGACAGTTTCTGGCGGCTTTTTACCTGATGTGCAAAAATTCCCTCTCGATTTTTCGGGAGGGAATTTTTATTTTACCAAGGTATATTAATCCAAAATCTTCAAAAAATATGATTTCATGCTTGACAAAGCTTTAAAGGTACAGTACGATAGTACTATACCCCCGTGGGGTATAGTACTGGTAATCGCATGGAAAAGGAGAGATGCGTTTCATGAAGCAAAAGTTCAATGTTTCCGGAATGACCTGCTCTGCTTGCTCTGCCCATGTGGAAAAAAGCGTGGCAAAAACGCAAGGCGTCCAATCGGTAGAAGTGAGCCTTTTGACCAATAGCATGCAGGTCGTATATGATGAAGCCCAAACCGATCCGTCCAAAATCATTCGGGCGGTGGAACAAAGCGGCTATGGTGCCTTTCTTCCCCCCAAAGGGCTCGCTGTTGCCCAGCAGGTATCCGCTGCACCGACGGATGCTGTCAAACAAATGAAACGGCGGCTGATTCTATCTTTCTGCTTTTTAATCCCGCTGTTTTATCTGTCTATGGGACACATGATGGGGTTGCCAATCCCCCATTTTTTTCACGGCACGGAAAATGCCCTGTCCTTTGCTTTTACACAGCTGCTTTTGACTCTGCCGGTGGCGTATCTCAACCGCAGCTATTTTCAGATCGGCTTTAAAACGTTGTTTCGCGGCTCTCCCAATATGGACTCCCTGGTGGCTATCGGCTCTGCGGCTTCTATCCTTTATGGAATTTTTGCCATTTACCAGATGAGCTACGGTCTTGGCCACGGCGACTTGGAACGGGTCCGGCAATATGCTATGGATCTGTATTTTGAGGGCGCTTCCATGATTTTGACCCTGATTACCTTGGGCAAATATCTGGAAACCCGATCCAAAGGCAAAACCTCTGAAGCAATCACCAGATTGATGGATCTGGCGCCCAAGTCTGCTACGGTACTGCGGGAAGGGCAGGAAATACAAATCCCGGTGGAACAGGTCGTGGTAGGCGATACGGTAGTGGTGCGGCCCGGTCAAAGCATTCCTGTGGATGGCGTGGTGCTGGAAGGTTCTTCCTTTATTGATGAATCAGCCATTACCGGCGAAAGCATTCCTGTGGAAAAGAACATAGGCGATACGGTTACTGCCGCCACAATTAACAAAACCGGCGCGTTCCGGTTCCGCGCCACCAAAATCGGCGACGATACGACCCTGTCCCAAATCATTGCGCTGATGGAAGAAGCCAGCGCCTCCAAAGCCCCGATCTCCAAGCTTGCCGATAAGGTTGCCGGTATCTTTGTGCCGGTGGTAATCAGCATCGCCATTTTAGCCACTGTGATCTGGCTTTTGCTGGGGCAGACCTTCTCTTTCGCTTTGTCCATCGGTATCGCGGTACTGGTCATATCCTGCCCCTGCGCGCTGGGATTAGCTACCCCGGTGGCCATTATGGTCGGTACCGGTAAAGGAGCGGAAAACGGTATTCTGATCAAATCCGCCGAAGCACTGGAAACTGCCCACACGGTCAACACCGTCGTTCTGGACAAAACCGGCACGATCACGGAAGGGCACCCAAAAGTTACCGGTCTTTATCCGTCTTCGGGTGTGACGGAAGAAAAGCTGCTGCAAATTGCCGCTTCGCTGGAGAGCCTTTCCGAGCATCCTCTGGCACAGGCCATCGTTTCATTGTCAAAGCAGCGTGGGCTTTCTCTGTTTGACCCCTCTAATTTTCAGGCTCTCTCCGGCCTTGGCCTGTCCGCCTCGTTAGAGGGAACCCCATGTCTCGCCGGTAATGAGAGACTAATGGAGGAGCAGGGCATCCACTTGGATGAGCTACGCACCACCGCGGCAGAACTGGCACAGGATGGAAAAACGCCGTTGTATTTTGCACAGAGTCAAACGCTGTTGGGGATTATTTCAGTGTCTGACGTGGCAAAGCCCACCAGTTCCCAAGCCATTGCGGAAATGAAACAACTGGGGCTGGAAGTGGTCATGCTTACCGGCGATAACCAACGGACAGCCGATGCCATCGGCCGTCAGCTGGGAGTGTCCCAGGTCATTGCGCAGGTATTGCCTCAGGATAAAGAACAAAAAATCCGCCAGTTACAGGAAAGCGGCAAAAAAGTTGCCATGGTGGGAGACGGCATCAATGACGCGCCGGCTCTGGCCCGCGCAGACGTAGGCATTGCTATCGGTGCCGGAACCGATATTGCGCTGGAAGCAGCAGATATCGTGCTGATGAAAAACGACCTGTTGGATGCCGTCACCGCCATCCATCTAAGCCGGGCAGTTATCCGAAACGTGAAAGAGAATCTGTTCTGGGCATTTTTATATAATACAATCGGTATTCCGATTGCGGCAGGCGTTTTCTTCTCACTTTGGGGATGGAAGTTGGACCCGATGTTTGCCGCAGCAGCGATGAGCCTGAGTTCGGTCTGCGTGGTATCCAACGCGCTGCGTCTGCGCTTTTTTAAGCCGTATCGCAGCCGTCAAGCTGACCCGCAGCCCGTTTTGGAAAAAGTACAAACAAATGACCCCATCACAGAAAAAGGAGAAAAAAGCATGAAAAAGACATTAAAAATTGATGGAATGATGTGTTCCCACTGTACTGGCCGCGTTTCACAGGTGCTCAATGCCATCGACGGCGTTTCCGCCGAAGTTTCGCTGGAAGACAAGGCGGCGTATCTGACCCTGTCCGCCGACGTGGCTGATGACGTTTTGATCAAAGCTGTTACCGATGCCGGATACACCGTTACCGAGGTGCTGTAATATGATGGCAGACAAACAAAAGGTCTCACGTCTTTTAAAGACCGCTCGGGGCCAGATTGACGGGATTTTGAAAATGATTGACGAGGACCGGTACTGCATTGATATTTCCAATCAGATTATGGCGTCCCAGTCCATTTTGAAAAAAGCCAATGGCGAAGTGCTGAAAGCTCACCTGGAACATTGTGTCAAAGAAGCTGTGACCCATCATGATGCGACGGAAAAACTGCTGGAGATCGAAACCATTATTGCAAAACTTTTGTAGTTTTTTCATCGGAGGATTCGTTTTCTGAGCGCAGGTATTTTTGCCTGCGTTCTTTTGCTACAAAAAACTGGCTTCTCTGTGCTTTTTATGGTAAGCTGGATTTGTTTGCCTGAACCGATTCCGGTCAAAGCCAAAAAAGAAGGCAAACCGCGTTACATCATAAATAAGGGGGATCTTTATGGAAAAGAATCAGCGCTATCAAAAAATCAACCAGGTCTTTATGGTCCTGTACCTATTGGTCTGCCTGTGGGGCATTGTTGACAGCTTTCTGCACTCAACGCCTTATTATATGGGGCTTTCTCTGCTTTCCCCCTTATTTTTGCTGATTCCTCCGTTATTTTGGAGGATCACCCGGCTCAAGCCTGCGTATCTGGTTTCTTTGACCGTCAATTTGTTTAGCTTTCTTGCATTTGTGATTGGAATTGCCTTTCGCGGATACGGCCGCTTCCCTTTTTACGATAAAGCGGTGCACACCCTTTCCGGCGTATTATTCGGCCTTTTAGGCGTCATCTTTTATTACCTCATGAAAAAAGATCGTGCTATCGTCCCCCGAGACGGTATTTTTGCCGGTTATTTCGCTGTTTCTTTTGCCTGTACCATTGGGATGCTGTGGGAGGTATGGGAATATTCTATGGACTTTATCTTTCATTCCGATCCCCAGCATGTGCTGACCACCGGTGTCCACGACACGATGCAGGATATGATCGTCTGCCTGATCGGATCTCTGTTTGTTTTATTTTCCGTATGGCGCTATTACCGCAAAGGCAAGGCGGGACCGATTATGCTCATTTTTCTGGACTTTTATGAATTGAATTTAAAAAAGGAACAGTAACATCGGCTCTCCGGAAGCCAAATTCTTTCCTTTCCGAAAAAGCCGCCCGGCGTTTATCGGCGGGTATCTGTATAACAGTTTTGTGCCGAGATTGAAAAAGCGGCACGAAACCGCATAGAGCTGATCGTGTTGGAGCTGGCGAAGCGAAACGGCGTGACCGAAAAGCTGAAAGCCGAAAACCAATTGGAATGGGTACGACAGATAAACGCTTGCAAGGCACTTATCAGAAGCGATTGTGAAGTTTGAACTGATTTATCATTGATACCGAGAATGCCCGGGCGAAAAATGGTCGGGCGTTTCTTGTGCTAACGGTTGGTTTCTTCCCATCTTTTTGATATACTCTATTTGAACAAATCCTAATTTGCCGAACTACCCAAACCCCTTTGGGAATGCAAGGGCGCACTTCTATACTCTCCTATCTGGAGTATCGTGCATCCTGCGAGCTTCATTCTCTGTCGGCAGAGAAAAGCAGCCTGACTGAGAATGTTCGTCACTTCGTTCCGTTAGGGTGTCTACACTCTCTTGCACCGCTAAAGCGGCTATCCCCTGTGGATTTGCTGGCTTTTTACAAACCGTTGCCGCCAGCAAGTTTGAATCATATACATAAATAATCCTCCGTATGATTTTGACCATACGGAGGATTAACTGTTTTGTGGACACCGCCCTTCTCGGGCGGCTTTTGTAATTTCTGTTTTGTACCCTATTCTTTTCTGCATGCACTGACGAACGCCGAAAACAGCTTAGCCTGCTGTTCAGAATCATACAT
The DNA here is from genome assembly GCA_934875375.1 of uncultured bacterium. Taxonomy (GTDB): domain Bacteria; phylum Bacillota; class Clostridia; order Oscillospirales; family Ruminococcaceae; genus UBA3818. Next base: position 89,122 of record CAKXHL010000001.1, on the reverse strand, counting down.
CTTTTCCGGATGCCACTGCACCCCCAAAAAGAAAGAATGTCCGCCGGAAAACACCGCCGCCTCTATTACCCCATCAGGCGAGACGGCCGCTTCTTTTCCATTTGCCGGCAGACGGTGAACCGCCTGATGATGGAGGGAATTGACTCCGATTTCCTCTGCGTCGAAAATGCTCCGCAGCGGAGAATCTTCAGGAAAAAGAACAAAATGGGAAACCGCATTGCGCGGGAACATGGTCAGCTCATGCAGCCCTTTCTCTGCCTCTTTTTGCACATCCTGATACAGATTGCCGCCCATTGCGACAGCCATAATCTGTAAACCGCGGCAAATACCCAACATTGGAATTTTTCTGGTCGTTGCCGCTTTTACCAACAAAATATCCTGTTCATCCCGTACCGGAATCAGCCGTCCGCAATCTCGCACCGGCTGATTATATCGCTGTGGGTCCACATCATTTCCGCCACTGACCAACAACCCATCCAGCCGCTTTCAAAAACCAACCGCATTGGCAGCATCATCAAACTGAGGAATGACCACCGGAAGTGCCCCCGCCCACTCCAACGAACGGATATAATCTGCCGCCACAAAATTCCAGTCCTGCCCAATAGCCCCCTGTCCGTTGACCCGACCCACTTCGTCACGAAAGTCATAATTGCAAGTAACACCGATCAAAGGTTTTTTCATTTTCTTATTCGCTCCTTTTGCTTTGGACACGCCTGATTCTCTTATTTTGCTTTTCTCCCCAGTACAACCCGGTCATTTCCCCCATAATCCTGAACGACCCGAACCGAATCAAACCCGGCTGACCGCATCAGGGCGCAAACCGCTTGCGCCTGGTGAAAACCAATTTCGAAAGCCAGCAGGCCGCCCGGTTTGAGGACTTTTTTCCATAAGAAGGGAATTTCCCGGTAAAAACGCAATCCATCATCCGCGCCATCCAGCGCCAAAGATGGTTCGTGCTGAACTTCTCGCTGCAGCTCAGGCAGGTCGCCCGATGGAATATACGGCGGGTTAGAAAGAACCGCATCCATATTGGCCAAGCCTGCGGTATTTTTCAACACATCAGCTTGGACAAAACAGCATTGAGGTGCCAAAGAGAGGATATTTTTTTTACAATATTCCCCGGCTTTTGGTGAAAGCTCCAATAAAGCCACCTCTGCATCCGGCCGCTCACAGGCGACTGTTAGGCCGATACAACCGCTTCCGGCACATAGATCCGCAATCCGGGGAGAAGGAGTGTTCGCCAATTCTTTCAGCGCCTGCTCCACCAAAATTTCTGTGTCCGCGCGGGGAATCAGCACACCGGGGCCGACGGCAAAACGCCGTCCATAAAACTCCCACCAGCCCAGCAGATATTGCAACGGCTCTCCCGCTTCCCTCCGGGAGAGCCATGATTGTATCTGCGCTATTTTTCCCGGACACAGTTCCTGCTCCGGATGTGCCAGCCGCTGTGCTTTGGAAATAGAACAGCTCCCTTCCAGCAAGAGATCCAGTTCAAAACCGGCGGCGGCAACCCCGGCCTGCTGCAAGCGGCGCAGCCAAAGCGGATAGCAGGTACCGACGGTGCTTACCATCGGTCGCTGCCCTCTATCGAAGGTAGTACCGGTTCCAGCGAAGCAATGGCTACTTCAATCATTTCGTCTTCCGGTTCCTGGGTGGTAATACGCTGCAGCCACATACCAGGTGCAGAAATAATGCGCGTACAAAGATTGGTATAGCGTCCCGCCAGCTTAATGATTTCGTAAGAAATTCCCACAATTACAGGCAATAAAAGAATCTTCAGTGCTACTCTGAGCCACGGATTGCTCCAAGTGACAAAAGAAGTCACCAATACGCTGACGATTACGACAATCAGCAAAAAGCTGGTGCCGCAGCGGGGGTGAAACCGACTTTGCCGGCGCACATTCTCCACTGTTAAATCCTCGCCCGCTTCATAACAAAAAATCGTTTTATGCTCCGCGCCATGATACTGAAACATCCGATGGATATCTTTCATTCTGCTTACCGCCGCCATATAACCTACTAAAATGGCAATTTTGATCAACCCTTCTATCACGCTGGAAAAAATGCCCAACGGCAGCAGCGTATTCAGTCCTTTCACAGCAAAAGTAGGAAGAACCATAAACATCAAAACAGCGGCGACCACCGCAATGACAGATGCAAATCCAGTCAGGACGGCAGTCGCTTTTTCGCCAAAATGCTGGTCCAGCCACAGATCGACCTTGTCCGGCTCACCCGCCTCGCTGCCCGACTTATCCGCAGATTTCATCAGGCATTTGTATCCCAGACGCATGGTGTCTACAAAATTAAAAACACCGCGTATAAACAGTGCTTTTTTGTACCACACTGTAATTTTGGGGGTTTCCCAAGTCTCCACATCAATGCTGCCGTCGGGAATCCGCACGGCCAAAGATGTTCTTTCCGGTCCCCGCATCATGATTCCCTCTATGACCGCTTGACCGCCGATAGATGTTTTGTGCTGTTTGTTCATTTGTTCTTTACCCTTCTATTTCTGAAATTTCCGCTTCCGATTTTTTCCCTGCCAATGGCAGTGTTATGGTAACGGTTGTACCTTTTTGATAGATGCTACCAATTTCCAGCCGACCGCCATGCCGGGTAACAATTTCATCCGCCACAGCAAGTCCAATACCGGAGCCTCGTTTGGTCGAATCACCTTTATAAAACTTGGTCTTAACCTGTGGCAGATCCTCCGGCTTGATTCCTTCTCCGGTATCCGCGATCGTAACTGTCGCCTCTTCGCCGATGCGCCGTACGCTGATAGAAACGGCTCCACCGCTGGGTGTATGCTTAAAAGCATTGTCGAGAATATTGACAAAAACCTGCTTCAGCCGATTGTGGTCTCCCATAACGATAATAAAATCCTCTGGCTCTTCATAACGGATTTCGATCTTTTCCCGCGCGGCCCGCTGGTCAAACATCAACACTGCGTCATCCAGTTCCGCTACCAGATCCATCCGGTCCATAACCATCGCCATACGGCCGCTCTGCATTCTGGAAAAATCCAAAAGCTCCTCTACCATGCCGGATAGCCGCTCTGTCTCCTTGCCGATCACCTCCATGCCTTTGTGCAGCGTTTGCGGGTCCGGCCTCTCTTCATCGGCCAGCGTTTCCGCCCAACCCTTGATTGCGGTCAGTGGTGTCCGCAGCTCGTGAGAGACAGAAGAAATAAAGTCGTTTTTCAACTGCTCCGCTTTGGACAGCTCCCCTGCCATATAATTGATTACATCACACAACTCGCCGATCTCATCGTCATTTTCCTTTTCCAACCGAATACTGAAATCCCCTTGGGCAATCTTTCTGGCAGTCTGCCCCACCTTTCCCAGCGGGACGACAATGGAATTGATAAAATAGGTACTGGAAAGCACCACAAAAAAGATGATCGCCACTCCCAACACGGTAATGATAACCACCAAAGAGATAATCTGCCGGTCAACCCTCACCAACGAGGTGATATATCGGATCGCAAAAATTTCCTCGTCACTAACCTGGGAAATCCGGGTCAGGGCCAGGCTATTTTCCCCATACAGCATTCCTTGAAAATACCCCTCGCCGGTTTCTGACCCCAATGCCTCTTGAAAATCCGGCATATACAACTTTTCAGTTGCTTCAAATCCGCTGGAGGACAATAGCACATTTCCATCCATATCCAGTGCCATGATTTCCATTTTATCCTTATCTTCAAAATTTTCGATCAGACCGCGCACTTCAGTGGCATAATCGGCAGAAGCATCCTGTGCATATTTTTTCAAAAGTCCATCCACCAAGTCCGCGCGGGATACCACCGTTTGTCTAACGCCGCTGTAATAGTAACTTTTCAACCCATAAGCAGAGAGGATTTCAATGGCAATTAAAATCAAAAGGATAATGCCAAAGCTGTTGAGTAGCCATCGTTTGGTAATTTTCCTTTTTGCCATTCGCTCTCCTCCTCTCTTGCGCACAATGAAAGGCGGTGTTAGACCACCCATTTATATCCAAATCCCCACACCGTTTGCAGATAGCGGGGATTGGAAGGTTCTTCCTCAATCTTCATCCGAAGACGCCGGATATTGACATCCACAATTTTCACATCGCCAAAATAGTTGCTTCCCCAAACTTCATCCAAAATGGCGGAACGCTCCAACGCCGTATTGGGATTCTTCATAAAAAACTCCAGAATTTGAAATTCCACCTGTGTCAGATCAACCATCTTCCCATTTTTGCTCAGCGTTCTGCTTTTGGTGTTGAGCACAAACGGACCGGAAACGACCTCATCATTTTGCTGCTCCACATCCTTTGCCAAGGACACACGCCGGTAAATGGCATCCACCCGCGCCACTAACTCCGACGGACTGAATGGCTTTGTAATATAATCATCCGCACCGGTCATTAACCCGCGGACTTTATCCATTTCCTGGGATTTGGCAGACAACATGATGATACCGATTGCATTGCTGGCTGCACGAATTTTTTCGCACACGCCAAATCCATCTATGCCCGGCATCATGATATCCAGCACCACCACATCGAAATCTCCGCCGCTCTGTTCAAACACCTGGAGCGCCTGCTCTCCGTCCGGTACGTCTACTACCTCGTATCCCGCCCTTTTTAAATTGATGACAATAAAATCACGGATGACGTCCTCATCCTCAGCAATCAAAATCCGTTTCAATCCGGCACCTTCTTTCTTTACGATTTTACAATGGAAAACCGTTCTTGTATTTCTTCTATATCCAGCTGCACCTGCGCCGACGCGGCCGAAGATTTGATTGGAGCCGCATAGTATTCGTATACCCCGCGTTTTTCCAGCTGCTCGTATACAAGGTTGTCAAAAACGTCCCGTGGCTCGTCCTGCTCATAAACACGGATACGAAGAAGAGCCGGCGGCTCAGCAGCATCGGTGCGGAGGGTAAAGACCCATTCACTCCGGTCAGACTCTTTTGTTACGTCCACCTGTCCGATCCATTCTTCCGGAAACTGAAAGCGGAACCCATAATCCAGATTTACAAATCCGGTCCATACGGGGGAAAAGGTAAACGTCACGGCTTCTTCCTGCAAACCAGTTTCCGCCAACCCCTTCAGCTCCTCCGGATTTGACAGGTACAAATACTGAAGGATGTTCTTCCGATTATCTTCTTCCTGTTCTTCCTCATTATATTCACCCCAAGAAACCGGAATTTCCAAAATGCCGTCATCGTTGATATCTTCACACCGCACCGGGACTTCCCGCACCAGTAATCGATCCAGCCCTTCATAATGACTGCTAAGAGGCCGGAGCTTTCCGTCAACGGTATACACCATAATTTCCGTGATGACCTGGGTACTGCTGGCATAAGCATCTACAAACACCGCAATCTGATCTTGGGCAAGTAAGCCGATTTCAATTCCCAAAAATTTTGTAATCGTACTGTCCATCACAATACGGGATACCGACTGAAGACCGTCTTCTGTATCGTTGATAAGCCGGACAGAACCCATTCCAGAGGAAGGCTTTAACATAGCAAGCAGAATTTCCTGCGTTCCGTCCTGGTCAATATCTTCAATCAGCATCTGAGAATACTCGCTTTCAAATAAAACCCGAAGCTGGCTGCCGGTATAATCATAAACGGAAATATTGGTGTTTTCACTGCTTCCCTGTTCCCATCCGATCAATACACAGTGCCGCCCGGAATCGGTCAGGATTTGAAAATCCACCTCTGTGACATCGGTGCCTTCTCCCACTGCATCATAAACCGATACCCATTCATCCTGCTGATGATCCAATACCATGATGCGGACATTTCCGCCCCAAGTGGGCATATTGTAAAAGACTAACGCTTCCTTTTCTCCATCCGCATCCAAATCAAACATGACAAAAGCAGAGCGGTACTCTCCGCTTTTTGGATACTTTAACTGAACATCCGATACACCCGCCGCGTTGGTCAGGGCCTCATAAATTTCCGCTTGATCTTCTGTCAGTTTGGGAGATTGCATCAAATCTGTCAGGTTAAACTGAAAGGATGAACAAGCGCTCAACAGCAGGCAGCACGCTGCCAACAAAGCAATTTTAAAAAACCGCACAGCCCTCCCCCTTTCCAGCGATGAAAAAAGCCGGGACCTTCATGGCTCCGGCACGCAAACACTTCTACAAAAACAGCCTTTTTTGCCCTTTTCATAGTATAACAACCGCTTCATTCTGTCAATGGAAAACCGTCTGTCAACCCCGTTGTTCATCATAAATTCATCTTATCGCTTTTTCAAGGAAAAATTTCCAGTATTAAAAGCAGAAAAGTTTTGGATTCCTTTTGCGCTATACTCCTCTTTCTCTTCCAACGGATTTTCCCATCAAAAAAAGCAGCCCGAAAAAACATGCCGCTTTTAAAGTCGATTTTATTCCGCGTTGTTTTCATGCAGAGGTCAAATTCTTCCCCCTGTGCCCAAAGAAACTATTTTTCCATTGGGGTATGGTCCAAAACGGCAAACATTCACAAAATATACTTTTCTTTTACCGGGATAGATGATAGAATAAAATTGGTTTTATTTTTCTTTTGTGATCTTCGATTCACTGTTTTGGATTAAGTTTAATAAAGATGAGGCGAACATCGGATAGGTGTGATTCAGCGACTCCGTGGTAATGGCCAGAGAATCTATCTCCTTTAGCGGTTCCTGCCCCTCCAACGTGTCGCCAGAGGCAACTGCCGCTGCATTGGCTTCCGATATTTCCATAGCCGCCGCTGCATAATGAGAGGCCACCTGTTTGGGCACGGTAAACATTCCGTTTTGATTTTTGGGATTGGCAGAGTAAACAACTCGAAACACTCGATATACCGCCAGCATCAAAAAAGAAGATACTTCTTGAATCAGCGCTTTATTCTTGCTTTTCTGAAGCAAATCAAACAAAATATTCATCGAATTGGCAATGAGTTTTTTATTTAAAACCGGCAGAATGCTGCCATGCATCACATTTTCTTTCCCAATCACATCCGGTTCGGGAATATCCTCCACCGTCAGCGTGGTACCGCTGCGATCCGGAGAACGGCCTAAAAGATAGTCGCAGGAAACGCCATAATAATCTGCCGTCCGCACAAGAAAATCCAGCCCGCATTCCCGAATTCCTTTTTCATAATGAGAAAGTAAAGCCTGTGAAATTCCCAGATCACCGGCTGCCGTTTTTTGACTGATTCCCTTTTCCTTTCTCAGGAGCGTTAAGATCCTTGGAAAATCGGCGTTCATTCTCATTCCTCCGCTTAGACTTTACATATTGTAGATTATATTATAAAATACAATGGTTGTAAAGTGGCATCTGTAAAAATTTTAGAAGATCCGTCGAAACTGGTCGAAAGGGGCTGTATTTTTCGTTGATAACCTATAAAATCCATTTGATCCGGCATGGCAGAACCGCGGAATCGGCGGACGGGCTTTATCTAGGGCGCACGGATCTGCCGTTGAGCGCTGCTGGAAAACAGGGGCTGCTGGATAAAGCCGCGCAGTTTGTTTATCCGCCTGCTCAAATTGTATATACCAGCCCGCTGCAGCGCTGCGTGCAGACGGCTGCGCTTTTGTATCCTGAGCGGATGACCATTTCTTTGGACGCATTGAACGAATGCGATTTCGGTGCTTTTACCGGTAAGTCTTTTGCTCAACTAAAAGAGCTGCCCGTCTATCAAAAGTGGGTAGAGGGCGGTTTTGAGGCGGCACCGCCTGACGGAGAAAGCGGCATGGAACTATTGTCGCGGGTATTGGCAGGAATACAGGAGATTTTCTCCCGCATGATGGCAGAGCGCCTTACCGATGTTGCCGTAGTGACGCACGGCGGCGTGATTATGTCCCTGCTTGCCGCCTGCGGTTTCCCTAAAAGGGAAATGCGCCAATGGATTACAGATTTCGGCGGCGGATTTACCATTCTGCTGACGCCGCAGATGTGGATGCGGGACAGGGCGTTTGAAATCTACGCTGAAATTCCCTGGCATGGTGTGGATCAAAAATTCACCGATGACTTTGATATTCTGGACGGTACCTTTTATGGAGAGGACCGGCCTTAAAACAAATTTTTCTTTTGAAATGGTGATTCATCAAAGGAGAATCCGATATGAAAATCTGTATTCTTTCCGCTCCCGGCCTGGCCGATGAGATGATAAGGCATACCAAAACCGTTTTGGAAGCTGTTTGTAAAAGCAGCTATCTGTCTCTGGAATTCTGCCATGGGCAGCCAGAGGAAGACGAACTGCAAAGCGGCATTCCTTCCAGAGAAATCATCGATTTGTGCCGGACATCGGACGCAGTGGTGTTTTGTTTACAGGAAACCGGCGCTTACACCCGCAGCTACTTGGATATTCTCCGTTCCAAACTGGGGCTTTTTGGCTCTATGCGTTCTATTCGTATTTTCCCTGCGCTGGCTTCCTGCGCTATGGTGAAAGAAACCACCGTTTCCGGTACAGATTGTTTAATTGTGCAGGAGGAATGGTCGGCCAGCATGCTGCCGGAGCAGGGGGAAAAAATCATTGACGGCGACCTCTGTGGGTACGATGTGCTGTTGACCAACAGCCAGACGGCCCAGTTGACTGCCCAGGCGGCACTTCGCGCTGCGATGGAACGCCGTCAAAAAATGATTTTTACCGACTTGTGCGATAAAATGTCCTCTGCTGCTCTGCGCCGCAGAATTACCAATCTGGCTGCATCCGAGTTTTCACAGGTAGAGCTTTCCCATCTGCCGGCAGCCGAGGTGGCTGCAAGATTTGTCCGTAGTCCCTCATCAATTGACGTAGTGCTGGCTGATCCGTTGCTGGGCAACCTTTTATTTGCCCAAGGTCTGGCAATGACAGGTACGCCAAATTTGCAGTGCGCTGCATATTTCGGTTATGGTAAACAGGGCGTTTATTACAACGCCTGTCCTGTGCCGGCATCCAGCCCAAAAGAGGACGCTTGCTGCCCTGCATCCTTTATTTTAGCCGCTGCGATGGCCCTGAGGTACAGCATGGGTTTAGAATGGGAAGCCTGCTGCATAGAAAAGGCCGTGGCAAAAGTGCTTTCACTGGGCCGCACAGCAGATCTACATCAGCCTTCTCTTCCAACTGTCTCCGCCTCTGTATTCGCCGCATATATTGCACAAACCGCGGCAGAATATATATCAGCTGCCGAATAAAGCTTTTTGCCTTATCGGCAAAAAATGCCGGAGGCGCTTATGGAATTCTCCATTCAAAAAATAAGACGATGCGGAAAATCCGCCTTGCGTTCACATCGGCGTGAGGCGGCCCGTGTCGTTTTTTTTACCATTTTTCTGCCTTTTTTGCTTCTGCTGCTTTTGGGCGTCAACCTGTATCATAATATTCCGGGTACATTCATCGGGCAAAATGAAAAAGTGGTATGGATTTTTGCAGGAATCGCAGCTGTGGTATTTTTGTTTTTTTACCTTCCTCTTTGGCTGGGTGCCAAGCGTTGGTATCTGGAAACCTGTCGACCAGGCAGACTGCGCATACCGTCTGTTTTTTATTATTTTTTTTCTTTCCGTCTTTATGGCAAAGCAGTCGTTACCGGTTTGCATCTCGCCTTTTGCCAAACTGTCCTTCTGCTGTTGGGAATTTTACCCGGAAGCGGCACGACAGTCATTTCAGTTGTAATGTTTCGCTGGTCCGATCATGATCTGGGCAGATCGTTATCCCTTTTGTGTCTGCTTGCTGGGGCCGGTCTGCTTTTATGCGGTATTGCATGGGCAAAATACGTCGGCCGCCGATATTTCTGGGTCCCTTGGCTGCTGGCAGCTGATCCTTCTGCGCCGTCGCGTTGGATTTTTGGAGAAGCGTCACGGCTTTGCCGTGAAAAGAGGGGAATCTGGGAGGATATTTACCGCCGTTTATGGTGGCCTCGGTTACTATCTCTGGGGATCATACCAGCCTTTTGGGCACTTCCTATCGTAGATTGTACATTGGTTTTATGGCTGTCTGAGCAACTCCCGATTTATGAAAAAAGCAGCGTCCCCACTTCTTTCCGGCAACGTAAAATCAGACATTTTTCCGCTGGGAAAACACCTTTTCCGGCAGAAAAACAAGAAATTCCCGTTTAAAAGAAATATGCGACGTTAAGAACGGGTTATATAAAGTAGCCAGCTTTTATATATGCTCCAAGCACATCTGGACAACTCGGATCGTTTTTAATTAAGAACTGTTTTACCATTTATTTTTCTGAGATAAGCAGCATCAAACGATAAAAAGCGCGGGCTTTTCACCATTTTTTTACAAAAATTTTAGAATTATTCACACTTTTTTCCTTTCTTTTTTATTTTACCCTTTATAATAAAAAAGAATTTGTTCAAAAGGCAGGGAAAAATTTTTCTCTTGCACTTTTTTCGACAAAGGAGTATAATGCAGCAGTCAAAAATAAAAAAGCACCTTGCAAACCGGCTCGTTGCCCATTACCGGTTTGAGACAAAGGATTTTCTTTGTACGTCATAACAAAAAGGATGGTTTGGAATGTCAAAAAAAGAGTTTAAACCGAGTAATGGTTCTCGAAGTGCAAAAAAGACGATTATCGTCGTCTGTTCTGTATTGTTGGGCGTTACTTTATGTGTATTAGGTGCCGCTGCTTTGTACATTAACCATATGTTGGATAAAGTCGATTATGAAAATACACCCGGTCAGGAAGACGGACAATCGGTAGTCGAAATCAAAGACGATCAGAATCTTTGGAATGATGATGTTCTCAATGTTCTCCTATTGGGCACCGACGAGCGTTCGGATGAGTACAGTGAAAACGCCCGTTCTGACTGTATGATGATTCTTTCCCTCAACCGTAAAACGCATAAAATGCGCCTGACCAGTCTGGAGCGAGGCATTGGAGTTCCCATTGAAGGGCAGGAGGATGACTGGCTGACCCATACTTTCGCATATGGTGGTGCGGTACTGACGCTCAAAACCGTGCAAGAGTGTTTTGATTTGGATGTAGACCGGTATGTACGAGTCAATTTCAATTCTTTTGAACAGATTATTGACGCAATTGGCGGTGTGGACATTGAGCTGACTGCATTGGAAGCGCAGGGTCTGAACGGTGAAATCTATACCAACGCGATTACCAAGCACACCGTCTATGAGGGGTGGAATCATCTGGACGGCTATGACGCACTGCAATATGCCCGCCAGCGGTTTATTGACAGCGATTGGCAGAGAATTGAACGGCAGCGCAACGTGGTATCCGCTGCATTTGATAAGGTCAAAACCTTAAGTGTATTCGAATGGAACAACCTTTTGGATACTGCATTGCCGCTGGTAAAAACAAATTTTACCAAATCCGAAATCACCTCGCTGTTAATGGACGCGCCCGGCTTTACCAATAGCGAAATTGAACAGATGACCATTCCGGCAGAAGGTACCTATGGCAGCAAAAAAACTTCTGATGGGCGCAGCCTTCTGGATCTGGACTGGGAAACCAATATTCAAATCCTGAAAAAATTTATTTATTCATAATCTTGTGCGTGGGAAAAATCGAATCGGAGCCAACTTTCTGTTTTTGGTTTCCGATTTGTTGCGGATCATGGCAAAGCCCGGCTATCTATCTGGATAGCCGGGCTCTTAATTTGCGCTGTCCCATATCGGCTCAGTGATACGATTTCTTCCCGTGGAATGAGTGTGATCTCCATATTCTCCTCGTATCCGAGATCGGCTGGAGAGAAGGGAAGCATCTCTTCCGTTTGGCTGTTATAGATATAAGCGATGTATTGATTGGGATGATCCGCCGGAAGGTAGTCAGAACCGTATGTCTCTATCGCCTTTGTAAAATCCGGATTGGGATACAAAATCATGGTTTGAACGTTCGTAATGGGATAGAAAAAGAACTCTTGGTCGGATGTAAAAATGGGATCCAGCTGACCTGAATGGATAAAAAGCCGATACAGGGTTTGATCGCAGATGAAATAAATCATGGTTTTATCAAAGAAATAGGCATTTTCCATCGGCCAGCGGTTGCGATAAATTTCGACCGGCCCCTCTAACGTTCGGATAAAAAAGGAACAGTGATTCCCGCCCCATTCCAAGCTGCCGAGCCCCATATCCGATAAGTTTTCTATGTACCTTTCCTTGGAAAAATATTCCTCATAGCTCATATCGCCGGCTCCATATCCGCTTACGATAAACCGGTACACGGTCGATTCATCCCCCTCAATTTGGAGATGCTCCGGATCTTTTTGCTCCTCTGATTCAGAATCCTGCTGATCATCGGACCGGGAGGAGACGGTTTCACCGGGCATAGATGAGGCATTTTCCTCCTTCTCAGACAATCCAACAGATTCTCCGCCGCCAGCACATCCTGCCAGAAAAAAGAGCAGAAAAACAAACAGATAGAATAAAGCGGTTTTTCTCATGTTCCGTTACCTCCTCAAATCCTGAACATGTTGGACGCGACTGTTCAGATCATTGATCCGTTTCTTTTCTTCCTCATAAATACACCTCTTTGCAGTATGTTGTATTTCTTTTCAAACAGTTTAACAGGCGCGCTCTGTTCTGCTTGGTTGTATAATCTATACGTCCAAAATCACAAAATACTACATTTCTCCATCCCCATTATATATTAGCTTTTTGGGAATGTAAAACAGAAATTGGGGTAAATCCTTTTTGCTACCGACCCAAAAAGCAGAATCATCCGCTTTCTTTTTCCAGAACAACGTTTTCCGCTGGCCGGAAGTAAAACAAAAGCTGTCTTGCAGAATGCAAGACAGCTTTTGTCAGTTTTCGTCCCGTTTCATGTGGAAAAACAGGCGCAGCAATGGTGAAAGAATTCTGGGGCATTTCATGACGACAACTTTCATACTTACCGCCCTTTCAAATGGGATTTGCTTTATTATATACAGCAAATCTTCTGTTGGTGAAAGCGGCTTTCTTTTACCTGTCCTTGGAGACAACAACGACCAAAGTCCCCTTTTCTACACTAATCTGCGCAGTTTCCTCCAGGATTTCATTACTCAGTCCCAATGTCGTCCAGTTTGTCAGCTTCGCCTGGCGCAGCGGATATTTTACGCCTGTCAGTGTAATTCCTTCGCAGCAGGGCGTGTAGGAAAAAATGGAAAGATAATACCCTTCCATCCTCGGCATGGAAACACAGCTGTCCCGCAGCATCGTAATCATATTATTCTGGTCGGCAATCATAATAAAGACACCTTGCTCCAGCCCATAAGCAACTGTTTGAAGATTTGCCAGCGTATGATCAAAGCGGCCGCCGGTCGCGCCCAGCAGTACAAAATCCTCATACCCGCGGGAAATGCCTTCTTTTACCGCCAGCATCATATCAGAATCATCCTTTTCCGGACGGCAGGTCAGCGCCGGAATCCCTTTTGGAAATCCCTCCACAAAAGAATCCTGATCCCCGATCAACAGATCCGGGCGAATGCCCGCCTGTTGCGCGTGGTACAAACCGCCGTCGGCACAGATAATATAGTCATCTTCCCTCCAGGAAAAATCCGACAGAAAATCTGCATCCAACTCGCCGGCTCCAATAATCACACAACGCGCCATAAAACCATCCTCTCATTTTTTCTGCAGTTCCCATTCCTTGATGTTTTTCGCTGCCTCATATAAAGTGCAGTAGCTGTCATGCCGCGACGAGGCAATCTCTCCCTCTTCCATTGCCGCCAAAACGGCACAGCCTTTTTCCTTGGTATGTGAACAGCCGGTAAACCTGCACTGATTCAGATGCGGTCCAAATTCGCGGAAACAATACTGCAACTGTTCTTTTAAAATCACTTCATAACGTTCCAGATCCATAGAAGAAAAACCGGGCGTATCCGCAATGTATCCCCCGCCTGAAACGGGATAGAGCTGCACATGCCGGGTCGTATGGCGTCCCCGACCAAGCTTTTGGCTGATTTGGGCGGTAGAAAGATCCAGCCGGCTGTCAATCCGGTTTAAAAGGCTGGACTTTCCCACACCAGAATTGCCGCAGAAAGCGCTGATCTTTCCTTCCATAGACCGTCGCAGCATGGCCAAATCGCTGTCCTGATCCAGTCCGGTGCAAAAAACCTGAAAGCCCGCCTTTTCATAAAGTGCGGCAAGGGTCTCCCATTCCCCCAAATCGGTTTTGGTTACGATCAAAAAGGGCTCGATCTTTTTATGCTCCGCAATGGCGATCAGCTTGTCCAGCACCAGCAAATTGGGCTGTGGGTCCGCTACTGAAACCACTAAAAACAACTGATCCAAATTCGCCAGCGGCGGACGGATCAAACTGTTTTTCCGATCCAAAATCCGGGTGACATATCCCTTTTCTTCCCCGGTTTCTTCTATTTCTACCCAATCGCCTACCAGTGGAGAAACACCGTTTTTTCGAAACAGCCCCCGGGCGCGGCACTCATACAACACCGCGTCTGAAAGCACGTAATAAAACCCGCCGGTTGCCTTTAAAATTCTGCCCTGCAAAAATGCTTCCTCCTAGCTGAAACAACCTTTTCATCAAAGGGCCTCCCGATATGGGAAGCCCTTTTGCCTACTGAAAATCCTGTGAATAGTCGGAGTCAATTTCATGAATGCCTTCGTCGAAATCCACAATATACTCCATATAGATTTCATCGTCAATATAGATTTTCACACGACCGATTCCTTCGCCTGAGAAGGACGGCTTCCAGGATGTCGTATTCTTGGGATTTATCGTCTCCCGGCGCACTTCCATATCATCCAGATAAGCGGATACTGTCACATCGCGGTCAATCGAAGACGGCAAAGGCACTGTGATCGTCAGCCGGGAAACCACCGTATCCCCCTGGCTGACTGTCAGGTTCACAAAGGAACCGGTGGCCACCATGTCACCCTCGGCGGGATCCTGGAACAGAACAGTTCCATATGGCTCGTCGCTGGTTTCATCCAGCTTTACCTCGCCGACTTTCAACCCATAGCTTTCCAAAACCCGCTTGGCATCGTCCACATTAATCCCGGTTACATCCGGCACCTGTTTCATCACCGTCTGTGCTCCCAGGCTGACATAAACGGTCACCGTCGTTCCCGCTTTTACCTCACTGCCCTTGGTAGGCTCCGTCTTAATGACATAACCGCTGGCAATCGACGGATGGTTCATGCGCGACTCGGTATATTCCAATCCCATATTTTTTAATTCTGCATAAACCTGTGTTGCTTCTTGATTAGAAAAATCTGGAATCGTAATTTTCTGTGCGCCGCTGGAAACCTTAATTTTTACCTCCGCCCCCTTTTTCACCGTTTTGGGATACTTAGGCTTCTGCTCACAGATTACACCCTTTTCATATTCGTCGCTGTATACCGTTTCCTCTACAACAATATTGAAATCAGAGTATTTACTGGAGTTCAGCACGCTCTCGTACTGAATCCCCACAAAGTTCGGCAACTCCACTTCGTCTACCGAAACAAAGGGATTGTTAAAATAAAACATCAGAAAGATAAACAGGCAGGTGACCAGCACAAATGCCGCGGAAATTCCTCCCAGCATAGCCAGGTACGGCGTTTTTACCACGACCTGCACATCCGAATCTGCTTCCGCCTGCGCAGTTTTCTGCTTCTTCCGCGTTTTTTTCACTGCTTCCGCCTGTGCATCAGCCTCGTTGTGTTTCTTTCCCGCAAGCTGCGCTTCTTCTTCCTCTGCGGAAAGATATTTATAAGCAAACGCAATAGAAGGATTGCGCTTAAATTCATCGATATCCCGCAGCATTTCCGCTGCGGATTGGTAGCGCTTTGCCGGATCTTTCTGCATAGCCTTCATCGTAATCTGCTCCAGGCCCTCCGGGATGGAAGGATTCAGTTCCCTCGGCCGCTTTGGTTTGGACTGGATCTGCTGAATCGCCACCGAAACCGCGGAGTCCGCTGTAAAAGGCAGCTTGCCTGTCAGCATTTCAAACAGCATTACGCCCACAGAATATAAATCGGTCTTTTCGTCTGTTTTTTCTCCTCTGGCCTGCTCAGGGCTGATATAATGCACCGAACCGATTGCTTTGTCCGTAATGGTCGCCATCTGGCTGCGGGCAAAACGGGCGATGCCGAAATCCATCACCTTGATGGTGCCGTCCTGCAAAAGCATAATATTCTGGGGCTTAATGTCCCGATGGACAATTCCCTTGTCGTGGGCATGCTGCAACGCCCGCAGAATCTGCACCGTGAAATGCACCGCTTCTTTCCAGCGGATGATTTTCTGTTGGTCGATATAGTCTTTTAAGGTAATGCCGTCGATATATTCCATAACAATCGACTGCATTTTATCCGAAAAGCTGACGTCATATACCTTTACGATATTCGGATGGTTCAGCGCCGCGATTGCCTTGGACTCGTTTTTAAACCGGCGCACAAACTCTTCATTGGAAGCATATTCTTCCCGCAGGATTTTGACCGCTACTAAGCGCTCGTCAATCACATCTCGGGCTTTATATACATTCGCCATGCCACCAACACCGATGAGCTGTAAAATTTCATACCGCCCATCCAGCTTTTTGCCAATCAAATTATCCATCGTCTGCCTCCTGGTCTTGCAGTATTGGGCAAGATCTATCTTGCAATCAGAACCGCCGTGATATTATCCGCGCCGCCCATGGCGTTGGCCTGGCCGATCAGCTGGTCTACCGCTGAAGGCGCATCGTTATTCCAAATTAAGCGGTACAAATCCTCCTGATCCAAATAATTGGAAAGACCGTCAGAACAAAGGAGCACTGCCCCCTTTTTTGGCATTTCCTCTTCCAGATAATCAACATCCAGCATCCCTCCCACGCCAAGCGCGCGGGTAATATAATGCTTTTCCGGATGATATTGCGCTTCTTCTGCCGAGATTTCGCCCCGGTCCACCATCATCTGAACCATACTGTGATCGCGGGTCAGCTGCCGTACGCCGTTTTCATCTATCAGATAAACCCGGCTGTCACCGGCATACGCAATATGTATGATAGACCCCCGAACTACCGCTAAAATTACAGTAGTGCCCATTCCTTTGAGAGAATCGTTTTTTTCCGCAATGGCAAAAACCTGTGCATTGGCAGCGGAAATGGCGGAAAGCATCATATTTTTTACCGAATTTTCATTAAAATCCTCCCGGTAACCGTCCTCTACCATCTTTCGGATCTGCTCCACGGCGCAGGAGCTGGCTACATGTCCGCCATTTTCCCCGCCCATTCCATCGCAGACCACTGCGTAGGCTGCGTCAGAAGAAAGCTTTGCCACAAAAAAGCCGTCCTCATTGGCAGCCCGCTTTTTCCCGACGTCTGTTTTTCCCGCTATCCTCAGCATGATCTTCCTCCTTTGTCATCCCTTCTGAGCTGTCCACAGGCGGCATTGATATCGCTGCCTAACTCACGGCGCACGGTCGCCGTGATATGATTTCGTTCCAGAATCTGCTGAAATCGCCGGATTCTGTCACGGGAGCTTCTGCGGTAATCACGCTCCTTCACCGGATTAACCGGGATCAAATTCACATGGGCGCCCATACCCTTGAGTTTCTGGCACAGCTGCTGTGCACACTCCGGGGTGTCGTTTACCCCTTCGATCAACGCATATTCAAAGGATATCCGCCGCCCTGTCTGCTTAAAATACTCCCGGCAGGCTCTGAGCAGCTCATCCATGGGATACTTATGGTTCACCGGCATCGTTTGAGAACGAATCTCATCATTGGGTGCATGCAGGGAGATTGACAAGGTCAGCTGCAGCTTTTTTTCCATCAGCCGATAGATACCATCCACCAAACCGCAGGTGGAAAGAGAAACGTGCCGCAGACTTAAATTGAGTCCTTGCAAAGAAGACAGGATTTCCAAAAAATCCATCACATTGTCGAAATTATCCAGCGGTTCTCCAATTCCCATCAAAACGATGGAGGAAATCTTCTGCCCACTGTCTTTTCCGGCCATATAAACTTCATTCAGCATTTCAGCCGGAGTCAGCGAACGTTCCAGCCCCATCAGGGTGGAGGCACAGAATCGGCAGCCCATCCGGCAGCCCACTTGAGTGGAGATGCAAAGACTGTATCCGTGCTCATACTGCATCAGCACGCTTTCCACCGTCTCCCCATCTGAAAATTCATACAGGTATTTGATGGTTCCATCTATCTGAGACACCAGCTTTCGCCGAATGGAAATGCCAGGAATTTCACAGGTTTGGTCCAGTTTTTTCCGAAGATCAGCCGGCAGATTAGTCATCTGCTCAAAGGAGTTTGCCTGCTTTTGGTGTATCCACTGAAAAATTTGTCCGGCGCGGAATTTTGCCAGTCCCTGCCCGGTGCAAAAATCCTCCAGCTTTGGCAGCGTCATTGACTTGATATCCACCTTTTCCACCTGTTCTCCCCCCTTCCGCAATCTTTTCGCTTATCATCCCTTGTGAGAAAAAAGCGTAAAGAAAAAACCATCCGTGCCGTTTCGATGCGGCATCAATGTAGCGCCAAACGCTTTCTCCAGGCCAAGGAAACACAAGGTTTCCTCCGGCAAAATTTCCAATGTAAACATTGGATGTTCTTTTAGAAACCTCTGGACGACATAATCATTTTCGTGCCGGTTCAACGTGCAGGTAGAATAGACCAGCTGGCCGCCTTCCTTCACATATTGTGCGGCGGTTTCCAAAATTTTATACTGAACAGCAGGTAAATCCCGCAAGGTATCCAAATCTTTGTAGCGGATTTCCGGCTTACGCCGGATAATCCCAAATCCCGAGCAGGGAACATCGCATAATACCCGGTCAAACAAACCCATCTGCGGAGAAAAAACACTCGCGTCCGCCGTCACCGCGCGGATGCTGAAAAGCCCCAGACGTTCTGCTCCCTTTTGGATCAGCGCCGCCTTTTGTGGATACAGATCTCCGGCGATCAATTCTCCGGCGTCCTCCATCCGCTGCGCCAGCGTAAAGGATTTCCCGCCCGGTGCAGCACAACAATCCAGAACCCGCATCCCCGGCCGAACGCCCAGCGCCGACGCGCAAACCTGCCCGGAAAGATCCTGCACATGAAACAAGCCCTGCCGAAACGCTTCCAGGTGTTCCAACGCTCCTGCATGGTACAGCACAACGCAGTCGGAAAAATCAGGGAAAAGCTGCGCTTTCACCCCTTCTTCTGCCAGTCGACTGCACAGGCCCGGCGCGTCAATCCGGCGGGTATTGACCCGTACAAACAGCGGCGCATGGCCAGTCATCCCCCGCAAAAGCGCTTCCGCATCCTCTTTGGGATATTGATTTTGCCAAAGTTTAATCAGCGGCCGGGGAATCGAATAGGCCAAAGAAAGCCAACTAGCCCGGTCCTTTCCCGGCTGCGGCAGACGAATTTCACCGCCAGCCCGCAAAAAAGAACGCAGCACACCGTTGATAAAACCGGCAGCGCGCCCTTTTCCCATTTTCTTTGCCAGCTCGACCGATTCATTTACTGCAGCCGATTCCGGCACGCCATCCATGTAGACGATTTGATAAATCGCCAGCCGCAACAACTGACGGACCAGCGGGTCCATTTTACCAAAAGGCAGAGAAGAATACTGCGAAATGACATAATCCAGCGTCAGCTTTTTTTCCAGCACGCCGTAAAAAAGCGCACTGGAAAAAGCCCTGTCACGGGCTGAAAGCCTGCTGGACTCGAGCAGCCGGTCCAACACAATATTCGAATAGCTGTCGGCGATTTCCACCCTCAAAAGGGCCTGCACCGCAACCTGTCTGCCATTATTCACCTGCGTCACCTAAAATCGTTTTTAATCGTCCCGGCGGCGTCCGCCAAAAATTAGAATCAAACGCAAAAGCTGCGCCAAAGCAGTCAACAAAGCTGCCACATAGGTCATGGCCGCCGCCCGCAACACTTTTCCTGCACCGGTCAGTTCATCGCCCGCCAACATCTCAGACTGTTCCAATACCTTCATTGCACGGGCGCTGGCATTAAATTCCACAGGAAGTGTAACCAGCTGAAACAGCGCAGCCGTTGCGTAAAACAAAATACCCGCAAATACCAGCGGCTGGAACTGAAACAAAAAGCCCATTAAAATTAGCGGAATGGACAGCTGCGACCCGATCTGTGTAATGGGAATGATTGCCGAACGAACTTTAATCGGTATATATCCGGTAGCATGCTGCACTGCATGTCCTGCTTCGTGAGCGGCAACGCCCACCGCCGCTACCGAAGTCGATCCATAAACGGAATCGGACAGGCGGATGACCTCATCCTTTGGGTCATAGTGATCGGTCAGATTGCCGGATACCCGTTCAATACGCACATGATAAAGGCCATTGCTGTCCAAAATCATGCGCGCGGCGTCGGCACCGGTATATCCGCGCTGGTTATATACCGCAGAGTACTTTTTAAAATTGGAAGAAACCATCATCTGCGCCCAAATCGCCAGCAAAAGGGATGGTACAATTAAAATCCAATAATATGGGTCAAACAAATTATAAAACATATACACGCTTCCTTTATCAGAAAATCATAATCGCTTTTATCCGTCCTGCCCTTTGGGATTATTCTCCCCCAAAAAGTGGATTTTCTCTTATCATAACGGCCAATTATGTCATTCTGATGGGCAGGATGTAAATTTTTTCTCCGTGCCAGGGCGGCGCCCCCGCAAAAAATCCTGTCCGGACATCCGTTTTCCGCCCTCCGGCTGCACTTCCAAAAGCTCCAGCGAGCCCTCGCCGCAGCCGACAATCAGTCGTT
Source organism: uncultured bacterium (assembly GCA_934875375.1). GTDB lineage: Bacteria > Bacillota > Clostridia > Oscillospirales > Ruminococcaceae > UBA3818. The sequence continues at coordinate 68,560 of CAKXHL010000001.1, read as the reverse complement.
TTCCCTCTTGAATCACGCCGGATTCCCCGGACAGGTCCGGCAGCAGCGCCGATTTGTGTACTTTTATCCGCTTTCCGTCCAAATAACTGTATGCGGACGGCCAGGGAGACACGCCGCGAATCCGGTCGTGCAATTTTTGTGCCGGCTGGGAAAAATCCAGTTCACCATCAGACTTCTGGAGCATAGGTGCATAGGTAGCCAGCGCCTCGTCCTGTACCGTACGAACCGCTTTTCCTGACTCCAAGAGTGTCAGCGTATGCAAAAGCAGTTGTGCGCCGAGATCGGCCAGGCGATCCATCAGTTCTCCGGCCGTCTCCTCCGACCCGATAGCAGTCTGCGTCTGCTCCAGGATATCGCCGGTATCCAGCCCTTCTCCCATGAACATGGTGGTCACGCCGGTAATCTTTTCCCCATTGATCACACTCCACTGCACCGGACCAGCGCCCCGATACCTAGGAAGCAAAGACGCATGGACATTGATACATCCATACGCAGGCAGCTCCAAAATTTCCTTGGGCAAAATCCGCCCATAAGCCGCCACTACGATTACATCCGGTTTTAGCTTCTTTAAAATCTCCAGCGCCGTCCCGTCGCGCATCTTCACCGGCTGATACACTGGAACCCCATGCGACAGCGCCAATTCCTTTACCGGCGGCGGCACCAGTTTATAGCCGCGGCCTTTTGGCCGGTCCGGCTGGGAAAACGCTCCAACAACTTCATGGGTACTGCCGAGCAATGCCCGCAAAGTGGGAACGGCAAAATCCGGCGTTCCCATATACACAATACGCAAATTTTTTCACCTTACTTATAACGATTATTTCCAATTTCCATCTTCATCCTGATGGAGCATCCGGATAGCAATATCTTTAAACAGCCGCCCGTCCAAATGGTCGCACTCATGGCAGATCGCCCGGGCCAGCAGATGATCGCCCTCCAGCACAAATTCTTTGCCATGGCGATCTTGTGCCCGAACCGCCACTTTTTCGGGGCGGCGTACCAGCGCATATTCTCCAGGACTGGATAAGCAGCCCTCCGCCTCATCCAATGCGCCTGCTTGGGCGATAATTTCCGGATTGATCAGTTCATACAGCTGATCGCCGCAGTCGATCACCGCCACACGGCGCAGTACGCCCACCTGAGGCGCTGCAAGCCCCACGCCGTTTCCCTCATACATCGTTTGGGCCATGTCGTCCAGCAGGATGGCAAGACGCTCATCAAACTTTTCCACCGGACGGCAGACTTTGCGCAGACAATCATTTCCCTCTTTTACAATTTCACGAATCGCCAAAATATTTCCTCCTCACATAGAACCGTCATAATACAGATCACCGAATACCGAGACCTGCTTGTTTTGCGGATCTTTGCCGGACCGAATCAAAAGATCTGCGATCATTCGGCGAAAATCTGCTGTATTTTTGCATTTAATCAATATTTTATAGCGGTATTTTCCGCTTATTTTCACAATCATATTCGCGGTGGGGCCCAGCACCCTCAAAGGCAGGCCGGGATATTTTTCCGCCGCAGTCTGCTTCAGATCCTTTAAAAACCGTTTTGCTGCTCCAATGACCTGCGATTCCATCGGTCCGGAAAAGCCGATGGCGCAGATACTGCAAAAAGGTGGATAGAGCATCACTTTCCGGCCCAAAATCTCCTCCCGGAAAAAGCCTTCATAATCCTGGCAGGCAGCCTGTTCGATCACGGGATTATCCGGCACATAGGTCTGAATCATCGCACGTCCGTGCTTTTCTCCTCGTCCGCTGCGGCCCACTACCTGCGTAATCAGGCTGAACGTTCGCTCTTGGCATTTAAAATCGTCTCCAAACAAAGAGGCGTCCGCCGCCAGCACTCCCACCAGTGTAACCTTGGGGAAATTTAACCCTTTGGCTACCATTTGGGTCCCTACCATAATATCATATGCGCCATCTGCAAATGCTCTGAACTTTTCACTGTGCGCATTTTTGCTCATGGTTGTATCCGCATCCATCCGGAGCACTCGCGCGTCCGGGAACAGCTCATGGAGCTCTTCCTCCAGCTTTTGAGTCCCAATGCCCTGATACCGAAGATACCGGCCGCCGCAAACCGGGCAGCGCTCGTCTGCCGGGCGGGAGTATCCGCAGTAATGGCACATCAGTCGCCCATTGGCCGCATGATACGTCATCGCAATGCTGCAATTGGGGCAGGAAGCTGCCGTATTGCAGCCGGTGCAAATCGCTCTGGTATGATATCCCCGCCGATTTAAAAGCAGGATGGTCTGTTCTTTATTTTGCAGATTCTCCTGCATCTCAACCAGCAATTCCCGGCTCAGCTGAGAATCATTTCCATCCCGCAGCTCCTGGCCCATATCCACCACTTCTACATTAGGCAGCAGTGCGCCGCCATAGCGATTTTTGAGCGTGATCAGATGATAAACGCCCTTTTGGGCGTAATAATAGCTTTCCACCGACGGCGTAGCCGAAGCCAACACCAGCAGACAGTTGTTCTGCGCGCTGCGAAAGCGCGCCACATCCCTTGCGTGGAAGCGGGGACTTGCTTCCGATTTATAGGTGTGCTCCTGTTCTTCATCTATAATAATCAGCCCCAGATTGCGAAAGGGAGCAAAAATCGCCGATCGGGTCCCCACCGCAATGGAAACCTGCCCCGCGCGGATTTTTTTCCATTGATCCATCCGCTCGCCCAGCGAAAGACCGCTGTGCTGGATCGCCACCTTGTCTCCGAAAACGGCGGTAAATGCGGCGATTGCCTGCGGTGTTAAGGAGATTTCCGGCACCAGGACAATCGCCTGACGCCCCTCTTCCACCGCCTTTGCGATGAGTTTCAAATAAACCTGGGTTTTTCCGCTTCCTGTCACGCCATATAAAAGGGCGGTGGAAACTTCTTTTTTTTGATAATCCTGCAAAAGGCTCTGATAGGCCGTTTCCTGCTCCGGCGTCAAAGGCGGCAATTCCTTTCTCTTTTCGCCGGATTGCAGGGTCTGGCGCAGTACTTCAGCATCGTAGTAATACAAAAGCCCTTTCTTTTCAAGGGCGCGGAACACCGCCTCTGTCACACCAGTGAAATAGATCGTTTCCCGGACAGAAGCCGTCTCTACCGTCTGCAAAAAGGACAATACTTCCTTCTGCTTGGGGGTCAGGCGTATGTCCTCCATCCCTTCCCGCTGCGCAGACAGCGCTAACATCCGGACAGTTTCATCCTTCATCCGGCGTTTTGCCGTTTCTTCCCGCACCAGAATGCCTTTTTGAAGCATTTCGCCCAAAAGAGGGCTGGATGCCGATAAGCCCAATAACCCCAGCAACTTTTCTTCCGGCACCATTCCGCTTTTGTTTTCCAGATAGTTCACGAGCATCTGCTCATCTTCCCGCAGCGGTTCTTTCTCGCGACCCCACAGCGGCGACAAACCGTAATCATACCGCATCCGGTAGCCAATGCCGCCGGGCAGAATTGCTTTTACTGCATCGAAATAGGAGCAGAAAGTCGTCTCCTTTAAAAAAGAGACCAGCCGCAGCAGTTCCGGCGAAAGAATCGGTTCGCTGTCCAGCAGCGAAACCAACGGTTTTAACTTTTCCAGACTTGGGACCTGCTTTCGGCCAAGCACAATCCCCTGCCGCTTGCGGTTACCGCCTCCAAAAGGTACCAGCACCCGCATTCCCGGCTGCAAAACGGCCGCAAACTCCACCGGGATGGCATAATTATACAGCTTATCAAAATGGTAAGCCGCCTTATCCACTGCCACGCAGGCCGCTTCATAGGGTAGAATCGGAATCCTCTCCTTTATTTTTCCGGAGTATCGCCGATATGCTCCGGTTCCACAATCTTATATTTGCCGGCAGCCAGCTCATTTACCGCGATTTTAACCGGTTTCTCAGTCAGTACAATATGCTCTTCTTCTGCCTCCTGGGCAATCTGGCGTGCCCGTTTGGCCACTGCGATTACCAGGCTGTAATAGCTCTGGCCGTCTTTTAAAATCTCATTTACAGCAGGTCTCAGCATCATATTCCACCTCATCAATAAATTCTCTTAAATATTTTGCGGTATGTTTGGCCGCGCATACAATCTGCTCCAGCTGATCGGCTGCGTCCTCTACCGTTTGGTTGACCACAATATAATCATAATGTTTGGCAGCTTCCATTTCCCTGGCCGCATTGGCGAGCCGTCGCTCGACCGTCGCCCCATCTTCGGTGCCGCGGTCTGTTAACCGGCGGCGCAGCTCTTCAAAAGAGGGGGGCATAACAAAAACGAGCAGCGCGTCGGGACATTTTTGTTTCACTTGCAAAGCGCCCTGCACTTCAATTTCCAGCACAACATCGATCCCTTTTTCCAGGTTCTGTTCCACCGCTTCCCTGGGGGTGCCATAGCAGTTACCCGCAAACTGTGCGTGTTCCAGCAGCCCTCCGTTTTCCACCAGCAGCTCAAACTCCTCCCGGCTCAGGAAAAAATAGTGCTGCCCATGGATTTCTCCCGCCCGCGGTTTTCGCGTTGTCGCGGAAACCGAAAATGCGGTATGGGGATGCTTTTTCAAATATTCTTTGAGTACAGTGCCCTTTCCAACGCCGGACGGACCGGAAAACACAAGCAAAAGGCCTTTGTTATTCATTGCTTTCCAACTCCTCACCCTCTTCGTCAGACAAACGGTTGGCCACCGTTTCCGGCTGCACTGCCGAGAGTACCACGTGATCCGAATCCGTGATGATCACCGCTCGAGTGCGCCGTCCATAGGTCGCATCAATCAGCGTTCCCCGTTCCCGGGCATCCTGAATAATCCGTTTAATTGGGGCGGATTCCGGGCTGACAATCGCCACCAGCCGATTGGCCGAAACCATATTACCGAATCCAATATTTATCAATTTCATCTTTGTCCATCCTTTTCGATCTATTCGATGTTCTGGATCTGCTCGCGGATTTTCTCAATTTCGCTTTTTACATCCACCACAATCCGGGCGATCTCGATATCCTGCGCCTTGGAGCCGATGGTGTTCGTCTCGCGGTTAAATTCCTGAATCAAAAAGTCCAGTTTGCGGCCTGCTGGCCCGCCCTGTTCCAAAATGGCACGGAACTGGTCGATATGGCTGCGCAGGCGCACTGTTTCTTCCGCCACTGCAATCTTTTCAGCGTAGACAGCAGCCTCCGTCAGAATCCGCTGCTCGTCGATTTGGGTGTTTCCCAGCACTTCGCACATTTTATTGTAAAGACGGGTACGGTATTCCTCCACCGTCTGCGGTGACCGTTCCTCAACCTTTTTCACCGCCTGCAGAATGAAATCCAATCTGCTTTCCACGTCCTCTTTCATTTTCGTGCCTTCCGTCTCGCGCATCTGGACAAAACGCTCAGCAGCCTCATCGGCCACCTTCAGAACATCCGCCCAGATAATGTCTTCATCTTCCGGCTCTTTGCTGACGGTAAAGATATCCGAAAAGCGGGAAACCGCACTCAAAGAAAGGTCATCCCGCAGCGCCAGCGGTTCTTCCAGCGCCCGCAGCGCCTGAACGTAGGATGCCGCCAGCTCCTGATTTACCTGCACGTTGGCATTGGAGCCTTCGATGTTCTGAATGCCGACATTTACATCCACCTTTCCCCGGGAAAGCTTACCCTGCAAATAAGTTTTCAGTCGGCTTTCCAAAAAACCGTATGCTCGGGGAACCCGGCAGGAAAATTCAAAATACCGGTGATTGACCGAACGGATTTCTACTAGAATATTGCGTCCGTCTACCAGTGCTTCGGCCCGGCCATAGCCGGTCATGCTTCTAATCATACTGCAAAACCTCAATTTAATAATCTGTACCAGTTTGTTTTGCTTCATTAAAAAAGGACCTACAAACCCAGTATTTTATTATTTTACTATTTTTTTGCGCTTTTTGCAATGATTCCGGAAAAGAAAAGATGGGAAAGCCCTTGTAAAAAGCTTTCCCATCTTCATTAAAACTGGCTGTGACTCTCCAGCAAACGCTGTTTGATTTCCCAAAGTTTCGGAGAAAGGTCCACATAAAATTTATGTGGATTCTCAAAACGCTTCACTTCATCCCACAAATGATCCACCTGATCTTTGCAGTAAGCGCGGATTTCTTCCAGAGAGGGGCGGTCGTAAACACATTTGCCCTTTTCAAACACCTGTACTAAGATTTTTTTGGCCGTGACATTGGTCAGCGTTTTCTTTTTCCAGGTCGCATCGGGGTCAAAAATCGTTACCGGCTGATCGGTATCCACCGTCTCGTCGAACAGCGTAACATAGTCCGCCACTGCCTCGCCGTCGGTTTTGTTGTAAAACCGATAGATGGTTTTGAAATCCGGATTGGTGATCTTTTCGATGGTTTCACTGATTTTGATTTTTGGGATCAGCCGGCCGTTTTCTTCTATCGCAGCCAATTTATAAACGCCGCCGAATACCGGATCTGATTTGGATGTAATCAGGTTTTCTCCCACGCCGAAAGAATTGATCTGGGCACCTTGCAGCAACAAATCCCGGATCAGGTATTCATCCAGCGAATTGGAGGCCACAATGGCACAGTCCGGATAACCTGCTTCATCCAGCATTTTGCGCGCCTTTTTAGACAAATACGCAATATCGCCGCTGTCAATGCGGACGCCTTTGGGCCGGTAACCCAGAGGGGCCAACACCTCGTCAAAGGCACGAATTGCATTGGGAATCCCGGATTTCAGCACATTGTAGGTATCGACCAACAATACACAGTTATCCGGATAAAGTTCCGCATATTTCCGGAACGATTCGTATTCATCGCCGAACATCTGAACCCAGCTGTGAGCCATGGTTCCCACCGCAGGGATATGATAATCACGGTCGGCAATGGCACAGGCCGTTGCATCACAGCCGGCAATGTAGGCAGCCCGTGCGCCCAGAATGGCCGCATCATAGCTTTGAGCGCGGCGGGAACCAAATTCCATAATCGAACGCCCCTGTGCTGCACGAACGATGCGGTTGGATTTGGTAGCGATCAGCGACTGATGGTTAATGGTCAAAAGCACCATCGTTTCCACCAACTGTGCCTGGATAATCGGCCCTTTCACAATCAGAACCGGCTCATTGGGAAAAATCGGGGTGCCTTCCGGGACAGCCCATACATCACATTCAAAATGAAAGTCGGCCAGATAACCCAAAAATGCTTCGTCAAACATACCGCGGCTCCGCAGATATTCGATATCTTCTTTTGTAAAATGAAGATTCTCAAAATAATCGATCAGCTGTTCCAATCCCGCGCAGATCGCAAAACCCGCCTGGTCCGGTATCTTCCGGAAAAACATATCAAAAACTGCCGTTTGATTTCCGGTTCCCAGTTTAAAATAACCGTTGGCCATGGTCAGCTCATAAAAGTCAAGCAGCATGGTCAAATTTTTTTCCTGTTTCCAATGATTTTCCATCATCCTTCACCCACTCCATATAAACTGCTGCTCCCGCAGCGCAAACCACATGTCTGTATTATAGTCCCGCATCAGGAAAAAAAGCAAGAAAAACACAGGATTCCCTCTAAAAGAATCCCGTGTTCCAATCATTTCACAACGATATGGCAAATTCAAACGGCATCTGACGCACATCACAGCTCATTTTTCGTCTTATGCTCTATATTTTAAGCCGTTTCTTTTTCTGCCGCACATTGTGGGCAAACCCCTAAAAAGGTAATCGCGTGCTCTTTGATTTGAAATCCAGTCACTTCCTGCGCTTTTACATCCATTTGCTTATCATAAGGAAGAAAAACATCTTCCAGCCGGCCGCACTCCCGGCATTGAATATGGGAATGTGGGTCCATATTGCCGTCAAAGCGGTCAGCTGCGCCTTGGGACTCAATTTTTCGAACTAACCCCTGTTCCGCCAAAATGCCCAAATTGCGGTATACAGTACCTAAACTGAGCGAAGGGTGCTGAGGCTTCAGGTATTCATAGACATACTCCGCCGTTGGGTGAACCGGATGGGTCACCACTGCTTCATAAATTGCCTGCCGTATTTTGGATTGCCTGCGAGCAACCATCGTCCCTCACTCCTTCATAGATTTTTGCAAAACAGCGGCTGAAAAAACAAGCGGAACCCCCAGCTCATTCCAGCCGCCAAGCGGCCTGCATTCTGTGCAGCCCTTTTTGTTTTTATAATAATACCAGATAAGTATATATTTCGCAAGACTTTTTACTTCTGTATCGTAATGGTGATTTTTTCCTCCAGCGTTCCAAGTAACTCCAATGTATCCATGTCGAACAGTTCGATTTGGCACACTCCATCATAATTTCCTGCAAGCAGTTTTTTGTCCAGGCAGGCGCGGTCGATATGACTGTCCGGCGGAATCATTTCAGAGCGGTACACCTCTTCATCGCCCAGCCGATAGGAAATACGAACAAAATGCTGATTTCCCCCATCATTTTGAAAACAGACCGTGCCGCTGGTACTGCTGTCCGCAAACCAGGGCGCTGTGTTCAGCCGGTACCGTAAAGAGCCATATTCCACCTGTGTACGATCACACTCTCCCTCCAATGCACCAGGCGCGCAGTTTTCATCCAATATCACATCGTAATCGTCCCATTTTCCTGAAAATGCGTCCCCGGTATTCCCACTTATCCATACCAGAAACACGCTCACCAACCCGAACAGTACGATCGCTCCAACGCTGACCGAAAGCGTAATCCAGCTGTTTTGTTTTTTTCTTCTCCTCATGTCTTGTCCATCCTTACTCCGTCCGTTTTGAACTGCTAGGAGTGTCCGCCGGTTAAGCGATCTTCTCCCTGATACGTCTTGCCAAAAAATGCAAATAAAATTTCTATTTTATTATAATACGAAAAAGTGGGAACGCAACTATATGCGCTTTCTTTTTTCTGTGCTAAAATAAAGGAAAATATTTTTGAAAGGGATTTTGTCATGCGCACCCTGCTTTTGGCTCTCAATGCCAAGTACATTCATTCTAATATCGCCGTCCGATATCTGCAAAAATACGCGGCTCCTTTTCTTCGCCAGCCGCCGCAGATTTTAGAATTGACCATCAATAACCGATTGGATTTTATTTTGGACGAAATTTTTCGCCGCTCACCGGATATTCTGCTGTTCTCCACTTACATCTGGAACGTTGATATGGTGCGCCGGCTGGCATCAGAGTATCGAAAACTGCGGCCTGACGCGCTCATCGGCGCCGGCGGCCCGGAGGTCAGCTATGAATCCGAGGCGTTTTTGCGGCAGAATCCAGCCTTCGGCCTGATCATCCGGGGCGAGGGGGAACAGACGGTCCGCCAGCTACTTTCGGCGGCAGAATCTGGCGCCGATTGGCATGCTCTGCCCGGACTGACCGTGCGGACAGAGCATTCCGTCCGTGTCAATCCCCCGCAGCCTGCGTTGGATCTGTCCGATCTTCCCTTTCCCTATGAGCTGGACTTTTGCGATGCGCCGGAGCAAATAAAATATTACGAATCCTCCCGCGGCTGTCCTTTTCAGTGCCAGTATTGCCTGTCTTCCATTGAAAAAGGGGTACGCGCCGCACCGCTTGATAAAGTCTTTGCCGACCTGAAGGTCTTTTTGCGCGCAAGGGTTCGTCAGGTCAAATTTGTGGATCGTACTTTTAATTACGACAGCCGCCGCGCTCTGGAAATCTGGCGTTTTCTGCGCGATCATGACAACGGCGTTACCAATTTTCATTTTGAAATCACCGCTGAGTTGTTAACCCCGGAAACACTGGATTTTTTCCGTACTGTCCGGCCGGAGCTGTTCCAGTTTGAAATCGGCGTTCAGTCCACCAATCCGCAAACGCTCAAAGCCATCCGGCGGCAAAACGACTGGCCGGCTCTTTGCTCCATCGTGCAAAAAATCAAATCGTACCATAACATCCATCAGCACCTGGATCTGATTGCAGGGTTGCCATATGAAAATTATGATTCCTTCCATCGCTCTTTTAATGATGTTTACGCACTGGAACCGGAACAGCTTCAACTGGGATTTTTAAAGATTCTCAAAGGGTCCGGACTATCTCACGATCAGCAAAAATACGGTCTTATCAGCCGAGACTATCCGCCGTTTGAGGTTCTCTTCACCCCGGATCTTCCTTATTCTGACACGCTGAGACTGAAAGCCGTAGAAGAAATGGTGGAACAGTACTACAACAGCGGACGGTTTGTTCATGCCCTCCACTGGCTTTTTTCGCAGCTGGAAGATCCCTTTTTGTTTTATCAGTCTCTGGGAGATTTGTTTGTCGCCGAAGGACATGCTTACGAAAGCCAGTCGCTGGAGCAGCGCTATGCTTTTTTCCATCGTTTCTGCGTACAGCTCCCGGAGATTGACAGCTCTGCTTTCACCCAATATCTGAAACTGGATTACTGCCTGCACCAACGCCCCAAACGGCATCCGGACTGGTTTACCGGACCGGACGCCGCCGTTCTTCGCCAGCGCGCGCTGCTATTTTTGGAGCAGGAAGAAAACCGCCTCCAATACCTGCCGGATTATCCGGAAACCGACCCCAAAATGCTGTATAAACTGGTGCATATCGAACCGTTTTCCATCAACGTCCTGACCGGGGCGGCAGAACCGGTCGTTCTGCTGTTTGATTATCGTCGGCGGGATCTTTTGGGCAATGCACATGTCCAGCTTGCCGTATTGCCGGAATAGGAAGAATCCTCTCCTTTTTGCATGCATGCCGTTTACATCGTTTTTCCAAAAATACTCTTTTTACCGACTTGTCTTTTCTTGTCTTGTCGGCAATTTTTTAAAAACCGGAAAAAATCAATTAAAAAGCCCTTTCGCCCTTATAACTTTACATAGATTTTACAAGCAGCACCAGATACATTTTACCTTTTCGTTACATAATAGGCTTGTAAAAGGAAAATAAAAGGGAAAAGTGGGTGCAATATGGATATTTTCTCCGTGTTTCAAATGGCCGGCGGGCTTGCGTTGTTTTTATACGGCATGCACGTTATGGGCGACGGGCTGGAAAAACAGGCCGGCGGAAAATTAAAAACCATTCTGGAAAAATTAACGGCAAACCCGGTAAAAGGATTTTTGCTCGGAGCAGCCGTCACCGCTGTGATTCAATCATCTTCCGCCACCACCGTTATGGTGGTTGGATTTGTCAACGCCGGAATCATGAAGCTCAGCCAGGCGATTGGCATTATCATGGGCGCCAATGTCGGCACTACGATTACCTCCTGGATTTTGAGCCTTACCGGCCTGCAGGGGGACAGTTTCTGGATTCAGCTGCTAAAACCGACTTCTTTTTCTCCGATTATTGCATTTTTTGGCATTATTCTAATCATGTTCTCTAAAAAAGAGGGTAAAAAGGATCTTGGCTCTACGCTGATAGGCTTTGCCGTGCTGATGTTCGGCATGGAACAAATGTCCAGCGCAGTGGAACCGTTGGCTGATGTTCCCGAATTTACCAGCATACTGCTTTTATTCTCAAATCCATTGCTAGGCGTTCTCTGCGGGGCAATTCTCACCGCTGTGATTCAATCCTCTTCCGCATCAGTCGGCATTTTGCAGGCTTTGTCTGCCACTGGCAGTGTGACCTATTCTTCTGCCATTCCCATCATTCTCGGGCAGAATATCGGAACCTGTGTCACCGCCTTGATTTCCTCCATTGGCGCCAATAAAAATGCCCGCCGCGCGGCGGTGGTCCATCTGTATTTCAACTTGATCGGAACCGGATTATTCCTCGCCGTATTTTATCTGCTCAACGGATTTCTGCACTTTTCTTTCTACGACCAGTCGATTGACCGGCTGGGAATCGCCGTGGTACACACCTGTTTTAATCTTCTCTCTACGCTGACACTGCTGCCCTTTACCAAGCTGCTGGAAAAACTGGCTTATCTCACAATCCGAGATACTGCCAACGACGAAAATTTTCAAATTCTCGACGAACGTTTTCTTGCCTCTCCCGCAGTGGCGATTCACCAATGTCAGAAAATGGCCGTCTCTATGGCAAGACTGGCCCAGAACTCTTTGTATCAGGCCATCGGGCTAATTGGTGCTTATGATGAAAAAATCGCCCATTCCATTGAGGAAGGCGAAGACCAAATCGATATGTATGAGGACAAACTGGGCACCTATCTGGTCCGGCTGTCCAGCAAAAATCTGACGATGGAAGAAAGCCGGGAAATCTCCAAGCTGCTGCATGTAATCGGAGACTTCGAGCGCATCGGCGACCATGCAGTTAACATTCTCAAGTCCGCCAAAGAAATGCAGGTCAAAAAATATGTATTTTCCGGGCAAGCGCAGCAAGAGATTTCCATTATTTCCAGCGCCATCGAAGAAATTGTCGATTTGGCAACCAATGCTTTTGTAAAAAATGATCTTTATCTGGCCTCTAAGGTGGAGCCGCTGGAGCAGGTAGTGGATTCTTTGAAAGACGAATTGCGTAACCGGCATGTCCAAAGGCTGCAAAACGGGGAATGCACCATCAGCAACGGCTTTATTTTCTCTGATTTAATCACCAACTATGAGCGGGTCGCGGATCACTGTTCCAATATCGGCGTTTGTATTCTGCGTATTGCTGAGGACAGCTTTGACACGCACGAATACCTCAATCATGTGAAAGATGGGCATGACGACACTTTTGAAAACCGGTATAACCGCTATAAGGAAAAGTATCAGCTTGCATAATCGTTCGCCCGTGAAAGGATGATATTTCATGATTTATATTGTAGAAGATGACTTGAATATCCGTCAGATGGAAAGCTACGCTTTGAAAAACAGCGGCTATCTCACCCAAGAGTTTGACGATGGTGTTTCTTTTTTCGCCGCATGCGAAAAAAAGCTGCCCGATCTTGTCCTGCTGGACATTATGCTGCCTGGAGACGACGGACTGAAAATCCTGCAAACGCTCAAAGCCAATCATCGGACTCGTTTTGTGCCGGTAATCCTCATCACTGCCAAAACAACCGAGCTGGACACGGTAAAAGGGCTGGATCTGGGAGCAGATGATTACATAACCAAGCCTTTCGGCATCATGGAATTCATTTCCCGGGTCAAAGCTGTTCTTCGACGCACCAATTCCTCCGGCGATGGCGTTCTGGCTTTGGGACAAATTCAGATGGATGATCAAAAACGCCAGGTCTGGTCAGAAAGCAGCCTGTGCGAGTTGACTTACAAAGAATATGAGCTGCTCAAGTTCTTCCTGCAAAATCCCGGCATCGTCCTTTCCCGTGAAAAGCTGATCAATCGCGTTTGGGGAATTGACTACGAAGGAGAAAGCCGTACCGTAGATATGCACGTAAAAACGCTGCGCCAAAAATTAGGCAGTCAGGGAGGCCTAATCAAAACCGTCCGAAACGTGGGGTATAAAATTGAGGTATAGGGAGGACCCGTATGGAAGAAAAAATTAATTTTCGTTTTCTTTTTATCGGCCTTTTGTCGATTCTTTTAACAGCCATTTCCATCACCCTGGTTTTCCATACCGCTTTTCAGGAGCAAGTCAAAGAAGATTTGCAAAACAGCGCTGGAATCATCGCCAAAAACGATGATTTTCTCACTGATCCCAACCTGCTTGCGGTATATGCCAGCGATAAAATGCGTATTACCTTGATTGCTCCCAGCGGGCAAATTCAATATGAAAGTAGCGCCGACGAATCCCAGATGGAAAATCATCTCTCTCGCCCGGAAATCCAGTCGGCCCTGCAAAACGGTTTTGGCGAGGCAATGCGGCAATCCAGCACGTTGGGATACGATACCTATTATTATGCGCTGCGCCTGCAAAATGGCAGTATCCTGCGGGTGTCCATGCAAATTCGCAACATGTACTCCATTTTTGAAAAGGCCCTGCCAATGGTTATCCTGATCGGATTTCTGATTCTTCTGGTATCCATCATTCTTTCTTCTCTTCTTACAAAACGTTTGATTGAGCCGATTGAAGTAATGGCCCAGCATATGGACACCATGGAGGCCAACACTCCTTACAAAGAACTGATTCCCTTTGTCCAGACAATCAAAGAACAGCAGAAAAAGAAAATGGAAACCGCCCAGATGCGTCAGGAATTTACTGCAAATGTCTCCCACGAATTAAAAACACCGCTGACCTCTATTTCCGGCTACGCGGAAATGATCGAAACCGGTCTTGCCCAACCGGAGGATATTCCTGTTTTTGCTGAGAAAATCCATTCCGAATCCCAGCGGCTGCTGGAACTGATCGGAGATATCATGAAGCTGTCTGAACTGGACGAAAGCAAAAAGGATCTCTTTTTTGAGCGAATCGACTTGGCTCAAATTGTGCAAGAGACCAAGGCCCGCCTGCAGCTGCAGGCACAAAAGGCACAGGTTTCGATCCTGACGGAGGGAACCCCCGCTTTGATAAAAGGCAACCAGAAGCTACTGGAAGAATTAACCTTCAACCTCTGTGACAATGCCATCCGCTATAACCATCCCGGCGGCAGTGTAACAATGCGCACGGCCTGCCAGGAAGGACGCGCACTGCTGATTGTTTCCGACACCGGCATCGGTATTGCACCAGACCACCAAAATCGGGTATTCGAACGTTTTTACCGGGTGGACAAAAGCCGATCCAAAGAAACGGGCGGAACCGGCCTGGGACTTGCCATTGTCAAACATATCGCGATTCAGCACCAGGCGCTACTGTCTATGAAAAGCAAACCGGGAGAAGGAACGAAAATCACAGTTTCTTTCCCTGTTTTTCAAGAACCGCACAATTCCTCTGCATCATAACATTACAGCCGGATGCTTGGAAAAATCTCCGTGCACCCGGCTTTTTGAAGCGATAATTTGCAAAATATCGTTTTACCAGCCCAATCAGGTCACCTATGGAAAACCTTCATCTTTCACACCAAAAGAAAAAGGCGCTGTATAAGCGCCTTTTTTGTTACTTAATAATTTTTAGCTAAAATCTGGAAATAAGCCTGCGGATGTGCACAAACCGGGCAAACTTCCGGCGCCTTCTCTCCTACATGGATATGTCCGCAGTTGCGGCAGACCCATACGACCTGTCCTTCTTTGCAGAAAACCTTATTTTCCTCTACATTTTTCAAAAGATCCAGGTATCTGGCCTCATGCTCTTTTTCAACGGCGCCAACCATTTCAAACAGCTTGGCGATATGGTCAAAGCCCTCCTCCTTCGCTTCTTTTGCAAAGGTGGCATACATGTCAGTCCACTCATAATTCTCACCGGCCGCCGCGTCTTTCAAATTCTCCGTAGTTGTACCGATTCCGTCATGCAGCAGCTTAAACCACATTTTCGCATGCTCTTTTTCATTGTCTGCCGTTTCCTGGAACAAAGCGGCGATCTGCTCATATCCCTCTTTTTTTGCTTTCGAAGCATAGAATGTGTATTTGTTTCTCGCCTGAGATTCTCCGGCAAAGGCAGTTTGCAGATTGGCTTCCGTCTTGGTACCCTTCAAATTCATAGTTTATCGCCCCTTCTTATTAAGAATGATTATTAACTATTTTATATCATCTTCTCCATGATTTGTCAATCAGAAAAAGGCTCTTTTGTAAAAATTAACAAATTGCTCATGATTTCTCTGTTCCTTTTCTCTAACAACATTCTTGTGATTTGACGAACATTATATTATACTAGAAATGTAAAAAGGGGGAGTTTTATGATTCTGACTATTGATATTGGCAACTCCAATATCACTATCGGGGCTTACCGTGGCAATGAGCTTTTGTTTTTAACCCGAATGGGTACCGATCGAACCAAAATGCCGGATGAATACGCGATTGCCATTCATTCTCTTCTTCGCTTGTATGGCTATCACGGCAGTGATTTGGAAGGTGCGATTATTTCCTCGGTGGTTCCTCCCCTTTCCGCCTCTTTAAAGCAGGCTATTACTCGTATTAAGCCGGTGCGGATTCTAACAGTGGGCCCCGGTATTAAAACCGGTCTGCATATCGCCATCGACAATCCGGCGCAACTGGGTGCTGACCTTGCGTGTGTATCGGTGGCCGCTCTGGAAAAATATCCTCTGCCTTCCATTGTAATCGATATGGGAACCGCAACTACCATCTCGGCGATGGATCGGGATGGCAAAATGCTCGGCGGTTCCATCCTTCCCGGCGTACGTATTTCTCTGGAGGCTCTGACTTCACGGACAGCGCAGCTACCGCAGATCGAACTATCCGATCCACCGCGAAGTATCATCGGCGCCAATACCATCGACTGCATGAAATCCGGTGTCCTGTACGGCACTGCCAGTATGTTGGACGGTATGATCGACCGTTACAAAGCAGAACTGGGTGAAGATCTGACCGTAATCGCTACCGGCGGCTTGTCCAAATCCATTGCGGTACTGTGCCGAAACGATATTGTCTTGGACGAAAATCTGGTTTTGGAGGGTCTGCGGATCTTATTCCAAAAAAACACAAAATAAATAGATTGCTTTGAGCTGTTGCGGCTTTTTTAAGGCCGTTAGCAAATAGAATGCGCTGTATCGGTAGGAACCGAACAGCAGCAAGGAGGATTTTTTATGGCAAAAGCAACAGAAAAAACTCGAAGACTGGTTCAGATGTCTATCTTAATTGCGATCATGCTGATCCTGGCGTTTACTCCGTTGGGGTACTTAAAAGTCGGTGTGATTGACATCACATTCATGACTATTCCCGTCGTCGTGGGTACAATTCTTTTAGGACCCGCATCCGGTGCGGTGCTTGGCGGCGTTTTTGGGCTGACCAGCTTTATCCAATGTTTTGGTATGAGTACGTTCGGCGAGGCGCTGCTGAACATAAATCCTTTTCTGACCTTTTTGGTCTGCATGGTACCCCGTGTTCTCATGGGATATCTGTCTGGTGTTATTTTCCAGCTATTGCACCGCGGTGGTAAGACAAAAATTCTTTCTTTCGCCGTATCGTCTTTATCCGGTGCGGTATTGAACACAGTTTTTTTTGTCACGATGTTAATGCTGCTGTTCGGCTCCAGTGATTATATGATGTCAATGCGCGGCGGCATGGGGCTGCTTTCGTTTTTAGCGGCCTTTGTGGGGATCAACGGCCTGGTGGAAGCAATCGTCGCGTTTATCTTGGGAACTGCTATCAGCAAAGCGCTGGTACAATTCTTGCCCCAAGAAAAACAAGCTTAAGAAACCAAAATGGGCGGCGTGGAGAAATCTGCGCCGCTTATTTTTCGTTTAGGAGGATTTTATGGAAACTTTATTTGAAAACCGTTACACCGTCAATCTTCGTATGCTCCGCTCCTTTTCCCGCGGCGCCAGCTTCTCCCAAAAATTTTTTTCCGCTTTTCCCTGGTCGGAATGGCGGTCTGCGCGCTGGCGCTAGTCTATTGTCTGCTATTTCTTCCTGGTGATTACAATGCGATGGTTTCGCCTGCGGTCTCTTTTCTCCTTTGTCTGATGCTGTTCTTCTTTCCCAGTTTAACTGCACAAATTGTCTACCGTAACACGAAAAAGCTGCACGGCGGTATTGTCCCGGAAACAGTTGTCCAATTTTCCAACGATGAAATCTCCATGACTGAGGGAACATTATCCGTTCGCTTTCAATACCGGCAAATTACAAAAATCCGGGAAACCGGGAATTTGTATGTGCTGATGCTGGGAAAGGACAGTGGAATTATCCTGGAAAAAAACTCCTTTACCATCGGGAATTTTGAGGCGTTTCGCTCTTTTCTTCCCGAAAAATGTCCCAAACGAAAAAAATAGCCATCCATTCACAACATAACAAATATAAAAGGTGCGCCTTTCTTTACAAGGCCGCACCTTTTTTGCAAACGATTCCTGAGCTTTTGCTCACAATTTCGATGTTTCTTCTATTTTAAAAACAGAATAATACAACAATCAAACAGCCTCTCTCAATACAAAAAACACCTTTTTTCATTTCTTTCCTCATTGTATTCCTTTTGGCCGTCATCTATACCAAACTCTATACGATCTACAACGTGTGTCACATCATCCGTACCTTTCTTCCGCTATGTCTCTTTGGGGAGGTTCTGCCGTTTGAGAAGGCTTCTTTTGCCACGTTGTCAGTACCCTTAGCGCCAGATCTCTTTTCCTGCATAAGTCCATGCTGCTCTTTGTTCCAAGACCCCAGTTTTGCGGTGCAAAAAAGCATAGCAAAACCGCCATAAAATCTCAATACATGGACTAAACGGCCCATAGCGTCAAATTTCATGCATCATCCACTTTGCATGCCATCATAATTACTTTTTAAACACATACAGTTTTACACCAACTCGCACAATCGGCAATACGGCCCAAAAAATTGAATCGAGCCGCCCTTTTCCACAAGAAAGGATTCATCATATAGCCCGTAAAAAGCATCTGCTTTTTTTGCGGCTTCCCTGATATCCGGCATCCGTTCTTCCGTGACCGATGCAAAATGCGGTTCGATATTGAAATCCACTAAACCGATGCCCTCGTATTGGGACAGGCGGACAATGCCATCATCCAAATCCTTGGCTACAACCACCTGCCGTGCCATATTGATCGACCCGGCGCTCATCCCAATGGTAACGCCATCCTGCTCGCGCAGTGACTCAATCAGTCTATACTCTTTGATATGGCGAATTTGTGTCAGCGTTGGGCCACCGGACAGCCAAATCACATCTGCTCTTTGGACCAGAGATACAGCTTCTTTTTGAGAAATGGTGAAATCTACCAACGCGGCTTCTTGAAAAGAAATTCCATGCACAGAAAAATCCCGGATATATTGCTGCAAATACTGCTGGGATTTTTCATGCGCCGAAAAATCAGAAGCCACCATTACAAAAAATCCCTGAGCCGGAAGATATCTGCGAAGTTCTGCGAGAAACATTTCTGTAAAACCATTGGGAAAACCACTTGTCACGAAATTGACCTTCAAAAAAATCTCCTTCTTCATACGAAAAAGCGGATATAAAATCCGCTTTTTCTGAGCAAAGATTAGTTTTCTTTGTCAATGGGTTTCCAGCCCTCGCCAATGATTTCGCCGGCCTCAGTCACAACAATAAACGCATTGGGATCATGGCTGTGCACCAATGTTTTCAGCTTAAAAAACTCCGTTTTGCGCACAACAACCATAATCACATCCATCTCTGTACCGGAATAAGCGCCGCGCCCTTTTAAAATCGTCGCCGAACGGTTTAGATGCGCGATGATATCCTTGGTGATTTCATCGTTTTGAGTAGAAACGATATGTACCAGCTTCCCATTCTCCAATCCGTACAGAATACCGTCCATCACTTGGGCGCTGGCATACATGGCAATCAATCCAAACAAGCTTGCCTCAATATTGCGGTAAACAATGGCCGCCGCGGCCAGAACAAAGCAATCCAGAATCAGCATCATTCGGCCGATCGGGATGTGCGGTGCTTTCAGCTGCAAAAGCTTACCCAGAATATCTGATCCGCCGGTGGTAGATCCGCGCATAAATACCACCGCCAAGCCCGCACCCATGCAAACGCCGCCAAACAGGCTGGCCAGCAGCGCATTGCCCGTGTAGGTGGGAAAATATACCACCACATAGTCCAGTACCGCCGACATGATCACGACTGACTTGAGTGTTTTCGCTGTAAAAGTTTTGCCCAAAATCAAAAATCCGATGATCACCAGCGGCACGTTGATGGCAAAATTCATCGCGCCGATAGGCAATCCCGTCACAAAGTTAATCAGCGTGGCAACACCACTGACCCCACCAGGCGCCACCTGATTGGGCGCTGTAAAACAAAGAATCCCCACGCCGTAAATCAAAGAACCGACCACATCATACAGACAGTCCACGCAGAAGGTTTTGATTTTTCCGCTTTTTACCCGTTTCACTTCTGTCCCACCCTTTCCGTAAAAATTCGCATCGCCTTGTCAAACAAAAAGTACAGCCGCTCCCAATCGCCTTTCAGATACAAAAAGCCAAACAGTGCCTCTACCCCGGTCGCTTTGCGATAATCGGCCATCTGAGCGTTTTTGGGCACACTGCCGGTATGGGCATTTCTGCCCCGTTTCAGCATATCCCTCTCATCCTCCGTCAAAAGCGGCTCCAACCCATCGTAGACTGCCGCCTGGGCGGATGCCCGCACCATTTCCACCTTATGGGCATTGAGCTTTTTCGGCGGCATGCTGCCCGCCTCCACAATTCTTTTGCGAACCAGCAGCTCATATACGCCGTCGCCTACAAACGCCAATGTCAAAGGACTCAAAAGCTTTGGATTCTGTTCTTCCGGCGCCATAATATTGCTCCTTACTTAATATAGTCAAACTCAAAGTTCAAAATGCTTACCGTATCTCCTTCGTTAATGCCCATACGCTCCAGCTCTTCAATAATGCCGGATTTAATGAGAACTCTTTGAAAGTACTGCAAGGATTCATAATCTTCCATATCCACCATTCCCAGTGAAGACATCAGCCAATCGGCCTCTACGATATACACACCATCCTCTATCCGAATGGTGAAGGGACGCTTTCCGCCTTCCAACGGCTCCGGCTGCGGCGCAGGTTCCGGCTCGTACTGGCGGATTGGCGGCAATTGATCCAGCTGTGCTGCCACCGCATCGATCAAGGCGTCTACTCCCTGGCGTGTTGCCGCAGAGATGGAATAAAACGGCAGCCCTTTCCCTTCGATATAAGCTCGAAACACCTCGATCTGCTCCGGAGAGGCCATATCGCACTTATTGGCCGCTACGATCTGCGGACGAGAAGCCAGCTCCTCGTTAAAGTTTTGCAGTTCCCGGTTGATCGTTTCAAAATCTTCCACCGGGTCGCGTCCTTCGCTGCCGGATACATCCACAATATGGACATTCAGCCGGCAGCGTTCCACATGGCGCAAAAACTCATGTCCCAGGCCAATGCCTTCGCTGGCCCCTTCAATCAGGCCCGGGATGTCCGCCATAACAAACGACTTTCCTTCTGCCACTTTTACCATGCCCAGAACCGGCGTCAGCGTTGTAAAATGATAGTTGGCGATTTTCGGTTTCGCCTCGCTGACCATTGAAACCAGCGTAGATTTACCCACATTGGGGAATCCGACCAAGCCAACATCGGCTAACAGTTTTAGTTCCAATGTCACCTCGAATGCTTCACCCGGCAGTCCTGGCTTGGCAAAACGTGGGATTTGACGGGTTGCCGTAGCGAAATGACAGTTTCCCCATCCACCTTTGCCGCCCTTGGCTACTACTACTGGCTCATTGGTGGAAACATCGGCCAGAATCCGGCCGGTTTCTGCATCTTTGACCAGCGTTCCCAAAGGAACCCGGATAATCAAATCCGGCGCGCTTTTTCCAGTGCACCGTCCGGCTCGACCATTTTCCCCATTCTGGGCAATAAAACGGCGCTTATATCGGAAATCCAGCAGGGTGGACAGGTTGGTATCTGCCTGGAATACAATACTGCCGCCCCGGCCGCCGTCTCCACCGTCCGGCCCGCCGGCCGCTACATACTTTTCCCGATGGAAAGATACGGCGCCATTACCGCCATCACCTGCTTTAATGCGAATTTTTGCAACATCTACAAACATGAAAAACCTCCCCTTATGCTTTCTTCCTAGTATCGGCAAAAGCATAACAAAAAATCCCGAGGAGACCTCGGGATTTCCAAGCTTTGTTACTGAACGGGATAAATGCTTACCTTTTTGCGATCCCGGCCCACACGCTCAAAACGAACCTGGCCATCAATCAGGGCAAACAGCGTATCATCAGAACCACGGCCAACGTTCTCTCCCGGATGGATGTGTGTGCCGCGCTGGCGAACCAGAATGTTGCCGGCCAGTACATGCTGACCATCGGCACGTTTGACACCCAGCCGTTTGGACTCAGAATCACGGCCGTTTTTGGTGGAACCTACACCTTTTTTATGTGCAAAGAACTGCATGCTTAAACGAATCATTCGTTACACCTCCGAAACAATTATCTGAATGGTATTTCTGTAATCCTCTGCCAAGATTTTCAGATGCTCCAAAAGAGCCTCCAGCAGCAAAGCTGCTTCCTCTCCTGCGTTGGACGGTAAGAGAAGGGAAATCCGATTTTCCTCCACTATGACCTCTGCCTTTTCTCCGAACTGTTCAGTAATGGCATTGGCAGTCAACTGAACTGCCGAGGTCACGCTGGCGCATACAATATCCCGGCCCGCGTCGGCATAACCGGCATGACCTTCAATTGAAAACGCCTTGAACTTTTGGCCCGATTTTTGAAACTGAGCGATAATCATATCGGATTACGCTTTGATTTCCAAAATCTCAACCTTGGTGTAAGGCTGTCTATGGCCAAGTTTTCTTTTAGAAGATTTCTTCGATCTGTAAGTAAATACGGTGATCTTTTTGGACTTGCCGTTTTTCGCAATCTTTGCGGTCACGGTTGCACCGTCCACATAAGGCTTGCCGACAACGATTCCATCGTCTTTGCCAACTGCAACGATTTTGTCCAGTTCAACAATCTCCAGTTCCTCATAGGGAAGCTTTTCGACGTAAATCGTATCGCCCTGCTCGACGCGGTACTGTTTTCCGCCGGTTTCCAAAATAGCGTACATGTTAAGGCACCTGCCTCTTTCTTATAGACTCGCTGCCCAAAGGCGGCGCAAACGCGCACTTACAGCCAGTTGCATGCGGCATGGATTATCATACCATACAGATAGCGGCTTGTCAACTAAAAACGCCTGTTTTCCGCATAAAAAAGCCGATTTATTCCTGTTTTGCCGCCTTTTGGGCACTGGTCAGGGTGTTTTTCAAAAGCATCGTAATGGTCATGGGGCCTACGCCGCCTGGAACCGGCGTAATGTAAGAAGCCAACGGCTCAACTGCGGCAAAATCCACATCACCGCAAAGCTTTCCGTTTTCGTCACGGTTCATCCCTACGTCAATGACAACCGCTCCGGGTTTTACCATATCCGTGGTAACAAACTTTGCCCGGCCTACTGCCGATACCAGAATGTCCGCCCGCCGGGTCACTTCGGCCAAATTTTTTGTCCGGGAATGGCAGATCGTCACCGTGCCGTTTTCATGCAGTAAAAGCATCGCCATCGGCTTACCAACAATATTGCTGCGGCCGATAACCACACATTCTTTCCCGCTGACCGAAATACCAGTAGAATGGATCAACTCCATTACACCGGCAGGCGTGCAGGGCAGAAAATCGTAATTGCCAATCATAATTTTTCCCACATTTACCGCATGGAACGCGTCTACATCTTTTGATGGCAAAATCCGCTCAATCACCGCCTTCTCATCCAGATGACGGGGCAGCGGAAGCTGAACAAGGATGCCGTGGATCTTGGGATCCGCATTCAGCCGGTCCAAAAGCTGCATCAGTTCCTTCTGGGAAGTTTGCTCCGGCAAAGCATATTCCTCAGAATAAAAGCCCACCTGCTCGCAACCTTTCTTCTTGTTTTTCACATACACATGAGAGGCCGGATCGTCCCCGACAATTACAACTGCCAGTCCCGGACGGATCCCGGTTTCTGCCATCAATTTCTGAGCGTCCAAGGCAATCTGCTCCCTTGTTTCTGCCGAAATTTTCTTCCCGTCAATCATTGCCATTTTTATCCTCCTCACTGCTTTTATGCCCTATCCGCAAAAAGGACTTTCCACATTCGTTTTCCTGCTTTTGTCTTTGCTCCGTTTTGTCCGAAATCTATTTTTCTTCCGGATCGGGCATTGAGGTCTGCCCGCTTTCAGCTGGTTTTTCTTCGTCAGGCTGCTGCTCCTTTTCCTCAGGGACAGGCTCTTTTTCAACCTGCCTGCCGTCTTCTGGGGTATGCACAGGATTTTCCGCCCAATCCGGCTGTTTCTTTCCATAGAATTTGCCTTCCCGGATCAGCTGCGCCTCTTCGGTATCCACATACAACTTCAAATATTCCGGATCATTGCTGGCTTTCTTCTTTTGCAGAACCACCAGCATGATAATCAGAGCAACAATAGCCGAAAAAATCGCAAAAACCTGGGATACCCGCAGATTGCCAATCATCAGGCTGTCAGTCCGCAGACCCTCCACCACAAAGCGCTCCACACCGTACCATATGGTATACACCAAGATCATCTGTCCGTCAAACTTCCGGCGCTTCGTCATCCAGACCAGCAAGAAGAAGCCGAGCAGACACCAAAGTGATTCGTAAAAAAATGTGGGATGTACTCCAATCGCATCCATTCCGCCCAAAGCGTCGACTTCAGCAGAAGTCAGTGTCGCCAGATATCGCTGTACCTGTGTGGAGCCAATTCCGCCGGCATATTCGCTGGTCATCCGCCACGGAACAGTGGTAGCGCAGCCAAACGCCTCCACATTGACAAAATTCCCCCATCTGCCAATGGCCTGCGCCAAAATCAGGCCGGCAGAGCACAAATCCAGCATCGGCAAAAAACGCACTTTCCGCCACCGGCACAAAAGCCAGCCGCTGAGCACTGCGGCAATCACGCCGCCGTAAATACCGATACCGCCGTTCCAAATCTTAAAAATATCCATCAGGTTATCCCGATACATATCCCAGGAAAAGGCCACATAATAAATCCGCGCACCAATCACGCCGAAAACGATCGTACCCAGCAAAACGTCGATGACCCGATCTCCATCCAGCCCGAATTTCTTCGTATTTTTCAAAACATACAGCGTTCCCAGCAGAAAGGCACATGCAAAAAGAATACCGTACCATTTTATTGTCAGGCTGCCAATGGAAAAAGCGTCAGGATTGATCTCAAAGGAAAAACCCAACCCGGGAAAAGAAACGATCTGTGTCATACCAAAGCTCCATTCTGTTGTGTTTTCTCTGCTTGATTGCTCAGTCTCTGCCGCCAATCAGCTTAATCCAACGGCGAAATGACCGACAAAGCCGCATATTCTGTCCGGTAGTCCTCAGCCAGCCGCCGCTGCGCTTCTTCCAGAGTAGCGTTGGCTGCCGCTTCCAAAAGATCATACAGACCTAACCCGGAAAAATGGGCGCCTACCATGGCATTGGCAATGGAATCCGGACGGTTAAGCATTCGGATATAACGGCTGTAAACCGCCTTTTTACCCCGCTCAAATGCCTCGAGAGAAATTCCTTCTTTCCGCACCCGCTCGATCTCGTTAAGGATCTCCTGCGCAGCTCGGTCCGGATCTTTCGATTCACCAGAAAAAATCAGCGCAGAAAAATCCTTTCCGCAGTCTGTTTCGCTGTCAAAGGTGGCGTTGATAAGACCGCCGTCGTACAGCCGACGGTATAACGGAGAAGCGTCCCCCGCCAAAACTTCGTTGACAATCTCATTGACAATGCTGCGAAGCACGTTGGTTTTAGGATCGGCAGGATGCACTTTCAGCCCCAGTGCAAACATGGGGGCGGCAACCGGAAATTTCTGTTCTATCCGTTTTTGTGCTACCTGATCCGGCTCCTCTACAAAATTCCGCTCCAGATGCAGCTGAGACGCCGGACGAAGCACTTCATCTGTGATACGGACAACACTTTCCGGCGAAAAGCTGCCGGCCACTGTCAATACCATATTGTGCAGATTATAAAAAGCATGATAAGTCTCATACAGGCTATCCGCCGTAATTTCCGCGATACTTTCCACCGTTCCGGCGATATCAATGGCAATGGGGTGTTTCACATACATTGCCTTGAGCAGATTGAATAAAACCCTCCAATCCGGGTTGTCATCGTACATCTTAATCTCCTGTCCGATGATTCCCTGCTCTTTGCTCACCGTCTGCGGGGTGAAATAAGGAGTCGTGACAAACTCCAGCAGTATGCGAAGCGACTCTTCAAAGTGATCCGCGCAGCCGAACAGGTAAGAGGTTTTGTCAAAAGAAGTAAACGCATTGGCTGATGCGCCGGTCGCCGCATATTTAGCAAATGCGTCCCCATCCTCATTTTCAAACATCTTGTGCTCCAGAAAATGGGCCATCCCAGCGGGGATGCGGGTAAAGTCCGCTTTCGGGTCGGTCCGGAACGCCATGTCCACCGAACCGTAATCAGTAGTCAGCATGGCATAGGCGGAACTGAAGCCCTCCATCGGATATAAAAGCAGCGTCAGCCCGGAAGGATGATCGATTTTCTGGTAGCTTTCGCGTACACGTTCGGAACGAATTTCCTGTTTCATTGGTCCTGTCCCTCCTTTTTTGCCGCTAAAAAGAATACCGTATCCAACGTAATCTGAGCAGCAGCAGCCTGAATCTGCTCTTTACTAATCCGAGCCACCTTTCGGGCATTTTCTATCGGCGACTCGTCAGACCCGCTTAAAATCTGAGTCAAATACCAATTTTCCAGTCCATTCAGGGTGTCAACGGTAGATTTCAGCGCATTATTGATGGTCAGGACAGTTGCATCCAGCTCCGCGTCGTCAAACGCTCCCTGCTTTACCAGTTCCAGCTGGCGCAGAATCTCCTCCTGCGCTTTTTGTTCGTTGCCGGTTTCCACCCCGCTGTCTACCATCATCATACCGCTCGCCTTGTCATAACGGGCAGCGCAGTAATAACATAAAGACAGTTTTTCCCGCACGTTTTGAAACAAGCGGGAAAATGGCGTGCCGCCATACAGCGCCACCATCATCTTCATGGCGTCCACTTCATCCGGCGACGTAGTTTCGCCAGTGCGGAAGCCCATGACCAGCTTTCCCTGAGCAATATCCATATCCTCCCGTACCGTTCGGACCTGTTTGGCACTAACACAGGGCAAAGAAGCATCGTATGCCACCGGCTGGCGCTGTGTTTTGGCAAATCGAGCGGAAAAGACCTTTTCTGCCGCCGATGGATCGCCGCAGCCAATGAATAAAATCTCCACCGCTGCCCGGCGCAGAATGTCATGGTACGCATCGGTTGCGCTCTTCGCCGTAATCAGCTGCGCTTTTTCCCGGGTCCCGTATTTTTTCACCGCCAGGGGGCTTCCGTCAAACATCAGCGAAAGGCATTTGTTGATGGCATATTCCCGTTTATCGTTAAATTCCGATTCAATGGTGTCAATGAGATTCTGCCTTTCCAGACAAACATCTTCTTCGGAAAACAAACCGTTTTCCAAATAAGGGTCGAACAGCATTCCGCAGGCCAAATCCGCACATTCCTGCACCAACGGCTCCCCAGCAATGCTGTACCGGTCATCCAAGGATTGAACCGACAAATTAATAATCTGATAAGCACCGTATTTGCGCACGTCTCCGTCTACAATTGCGCCGTATAGATCACACAGCTTTTCATTCAGCTGGGTAAAATCCGGGCAGTCTTTGTATCTCAGCCGCAATACAAAGGGCACAATCGCCCGATTTGCCGCTGTTTCTTCCTCCAGAGGAAGCAAAAGGTTCACAGAAATGCGGTTGGATTTGAACTTTGGGTCGGTGATCGCAGTGAAAAACACACCTTCCCCGATTTTTTCCCGTTTGATGCGATCATTCATTGATTCCAGCTCCGTTCCGCCGTCATAACGGCTATTATCGTCTCCATTTATTTTATCCCGCTGTTATGTAGGAAAACATTTGTATCAGAAAATCTTCTTTTTGACCCCGCAGGCCTCAAAAAACGATTGATTCTGTAAAGAGCGGAGGACATTTTTATCCATCAGTAGGACCGTTCTTTCCTGCCCTTCCGAAAAGTTGGCTTCTCTGTCTTTTTCCTTTTTCAACTCAGTGCAGGACTTTACCAGCTCATACCGCCTTCTTTTCGAACGCTTTTTGCTCAGCCTTTGACAAAGTATAAATTTATTATAACACACGTGGATTTTTTCTTCCACGGGCTTATTGACGTAAAAACTGAATAATTTGTAAAATTTGGACTATTTTCGCCATATAAAAAGCCGGCGCTGATTAGCGCCGGCTTTGGCTTTATCAAAACTATCTGATTTTGGATTTGACCTTTGCAGCCTTGCCCACTCTATCTCTGAGGTAGTACAGTTTCGCACGGCGAACGCGACCCTGACGGACAATCTCCACCTTGTCCACGTTCGGAGAATGCAGCGGGAAAACTCTCTCCACACCGCAGCCATGGGAAACGCGGCGAACGGTAAAGGTCTCGGCAACACCGCCGTGTTTTTTGGCGATGACAGTACCTTCAAATACCTGAATTCTCTCTCTGTCACCCTCTTTAATTTTCACGTGAACTCTTACAGAGTCACCAACCTCGAAAGAAGGCACTTCGGCTTTCAGGCTGTCCTGTGCAATCAGTTTCAAAGCATCCATTTTCATATCCTCCTCATATTTTCAGACGTTCATACTCATTGCGTGAATGACAGAGGACCGCCCGCTTTAATGTCACGGCATAGCCGGGCATCAACTCCCGTCGCGGAATACGACGGCACATAATGCTCATATATGTTACCATATCCCTTCTAAAAAAGCAAGAGATTATGCAAAATTCTTTCCGTCCTTGGTCAGCACCGCTGTTTTCTGTACCGCTAGCCGGTCAATGAGCATTCCCGTTTGCACTCCAAAGGCATCCAGCACCAGCGTGGGATTGATATTCAGCTCATTTCCTGCCGGCAACTGGACCGAAAGCAATACCATATCTCCATCCGCTTGAAGGGAAAGACCGTGCAGATGCTCTTTGAGCGAAATCTCTCTTTCACCCTTTTTGGTCCGCTTCATAGCAGTAATCTCGGGCTGCGCAAAAAACGCCTCTAAAATCCGGACAGACTGTTCCGAATCCGTGTCGGCCAGCGTCAACCATACCGTATAGGCTGCCAGCGCGATGTCTGCTGCCTTATAAACCGGAGGCGCGGCGGCATATGCTTTTAATCCCATGGGAAGCACGCGGTTGAGGCGGTCTACAATCTCTCCAGATTCCATCGGCTGTGTCAGCCGAAAATCCACACATTCGCACAAACTCTCGTATCCGAGCGCCAGCGGCAGCGGAAAAGTCAGATATGCGTGGGGATTAAATCCTTCCGTGAACCACAACGGAATCCCGGCCCGTTTCATCGCCCGCTGAAAACAGCGGTTGATATCCAGATGGGAAATATATTTGGCTGTATCGGTTTTTCGGTAAAACACCCGTATCGGCTCCATCAAAAACAACTCCTTCCTATCAGGCAGTTGGCGCCGCAGCCGGAACACTTTTCCCGGCAGTTGGGAGTAGGCGCGTCCCCATGGGCTTTTTGGCTTTCCCGAATCAAAAACTGTTTGGTCACGCCGTAATCCAGATGATCCCAGGGCATCACTTCGTCGTAAGAACGGGTCCGGTTGGCGTAAAAACTTCCGTCCACTCCGTTTTTCTCAAATGCCGCCATCCAAGCGTTATAATTGAAATGCTCTGTCCATCCGTCCAGTTTGCAGCCGTTTTTCCAAGCATCTTCCAGCACTGCGCACAGCCGCCGATCTCCCCGGGCCAATACCGCTTCTAAAAAACTGGTTTGGGATTCATGGTAATTAATCCGGATTTTTTTGCTGCGGTTATATCCTACCATATGATGCTGCTTTTCCCGCAGCATTTCCTCTGTATCCTGCGGCTCGAACTCGAAGGGCGTAAAAGGCTTCGGCACAAAGCAGGCCAAACTGACCGTAACGTTAACCCCTTTCCCCTTGGGCTTATCCGGCAGACTGTAAAATAAATCCACCACTTTCTGCGCCAGGTCCACTACCCCTTCGATATCTTCTTTGGTTTCGGTGGGCAGGCCCATCATAAAATAGAGCTTCACCGAAGTATACCCACCTTCAAACGCGGTCCGGCAGGTGGCCAGCACCTCTTCTTCGGTAACATTTTTGTTGATGACATTCCGCATGCGCTGCGTTCCCGCCTCTGGGGCAAAGGTCAGACCGCTTTTGCGCACCTTGGTGATCTTTTCCATCAAGCTGGGAGAAAAATTGTCAATCCGCAAAGATGGCAGGGACAGGTTCACCTTATCCTGCTCCGTCCAAGGGAGCATCTCCTCCAAAAGATCTTCCAGCTGGGAGTAGTCGCTGGTGGACAAAGACGACAGCGAAATCTCATCATAGCCGGTAGACGCGCATAAATCGCAGCCATTTTTGTTGAGTGTTTCATAGTTTTTCTCCCGAAACGGCCGGTAAATAAATCCGGCCTGACAGAACCGGCAACCGCGAATGCAGCCGCGGAACAGCTCAATTACGGCCCGGTCGTGAACCGTTTCCAAAAACGGTACTACAAAACTGTCCGGAAAGAAAACGCGGTCCAAATCTTTCACAATCCGCTTATGTACCACCGCCGGCGCGCCGTCCCGGGGTGTTACTGCCCGAATGGTACCATCCTCTTGATAGGACACTTCGTACAGCGACGGAACATATACCCCTTCGATTTTGCAGGCACGGCGCAGATACTCCTCACGGCTCCAGCCTTC
Organism: uncultured bacterium; assembly: GCA_934875375.1. Lineage (GTDB taxonomy): Bacteria > Bacillota > Clostridia > Oscillospirales > Ruminococcaceae > UBA3818. Next base: position 38,497 of record CAKXHL010000001.1, on the reverse strand, counting down.
TTTCTTTGCCTGCAAAAACAGATGGGCCAGTTCCAGATTGACCTCTTCCCCTTCGCCTAGCACGAACAGGTCGATAAAATCCGCAAGCGGTTCCGGGTTGCAGGCACAGGGACCCCCAGCAATGATCATCGGCGCCAGGCTTGTCCGCTGCGACGTGCGCAGCGGGATCCCTGCCAGATCCAGCATGTTGAGAATCGCCGTATAGGACATTTCATATTGCAGCGTAAAGCCCACCATGTCAAAATCCCGGATGGGATCACGGCTTTCCAGCCCAAACAGCGGGATGCCCTCTTTGCGCATCATCGCTTCCATATCCGTGTCCGGCGCAAAAACCCGCTCGCACCACATGTTTTCTTCCCGATTGTATAAAGAATACAAAATTTTCATGCCCAGATGGGACATTCCCACTTCATACAGATCGGGAAAGCAAAAAGCAAATCGAAAGTCCACCGCCGCAGGATCCTTTACTACACTGTTGAGCTCCCCGCCGGTATAGCGGCCCGGCTTTTGTACCTTCATAAAAATTCGTTCCAGTTGAGAATTCATGGTTTTTCTCCCATTCTATCACATTTTCGGCCATATCAAAATTTTATTATATCGGAACTGATAGCTGAATGCAACCCTATTTCCATTCATAGCAGACTGTATTCAGCTGGAAATTTACTTTTCTTTTCACATGTGTTGTACTGTTGATAAATCAAATAGAAAGGATCCGTCTTTTCAGAAGGGCTTTTCGTATTGCAGCATATGGTGTTATAGGAAAAAGTCCTTTTTTATTATCTGCCCGGCGGCATTCCACACTTTTAAAAGGAGGATCCGCATAAAAAACACCATAAGAAAAATGATACATGGATGTTTATTGCAGTAGATAATCAAACTCTCTCTGGACTTATTTCTAAAGTATCCGGGAAAGACCAGCCGACGTGCCAGATACCGCGCACTAAGAAATCTCCTCGAAGACACAAACAGTTTTCTATGTAGATTGGAATAAAGCTGCAAAAACAAGAACATCCGGTTTGTCTAAGCCGTATGCTCTTGCAGCGGATATTTTAAAAGAAATCTGGGATTTCCAATCGTTGAAAGACCCATTCCGTCTGTCTTTTAACCTGGCGGCAATGACACGCATCCGCTCAAATTTCCCCGTTTCCAACCAAAAGCAGCCACAGCAGATAAGCGGATGTCACCAGCAAGGAAGCGTTGTAACCGCTATTCCAAAATATCACCGCAGCCAGTACCGCCAGTCCTGCGCCCCCCAAAAAGGAAATGGTTCTCTGCCAGAAATCCGCCCGGCTAATCTCCATTCGCTTTTGGAGAAAGCAGCGCAAAATCTGCCCGCCATCCAGAACGCCGACGGGGAGAAGATTGAAAATCCCCAGCAAAAGATGAACCCGGCAAACCGCCGGATGTCCAGCAAACAGTCCTGCGGCCAGCAGATTGACCGCAGGACCCGCGGCATAAATCAAAATCTCTTTGTGATAAGATAGACGGGTTCCCGGGCGTTTTTCAATCCGGATGCCAAAACTGCCGAATACGATCTTCTGAGGCTGTTCTCCCAATACAGTCATCGCCAACAGATGACCGATCTCATGAGAAAGGGCAGCCAGCACCATTTGCCCGCCAAGGCCGGTGCGGTCAACAAGTAAAAACAGAATCAGACCGCATAAAAAAGGAACGGAAATTTGTATTTCTGTTTTGATATTACTGCCCGGCAACTTCGTCCTCCTGCTGTACAGCCTGTCTGGTGCCAAAAATCCAAGCTGGATCTACCCGCATTCCGTTCACACGAATTTCCCAATGCAGGTGCGGTCCGGTAGACCATCCGGTGGAGCCCACATAGCCGATCAGTTCTCCCTGCCGCAGCACCGTTCCTTCTGTCACGGCAATCAAATCGCAGTGTGCATAAAAAGTCGCCAGTCCACTGCCGTGGCTGACGAGCGCATAGTTTCCGTAAATATCCGACCAGCCAACCTCACTCACTGTTCCGGGCCAAGCGGCGGCGATACGCGTACCCTGGGCTGCCGCCAGGTCCAGCCCCGTATGAAAGTCCAGTTCGCCGGTAATCGGGTGAATCCGGTACCCAAAAATACTGGTAACAGTAGCCCTTTTCAGTGGCAAAAGCGGTTTTGCACTGACCGCCACCGGAGAAAGCAGACACCCTTCCGGCGCCGGATATTGGGTAGCGCCAGTACCGGAAACACTGACCGGCAGGTATCCCCCCATACCGGTCAGCCCAGTAGATGCAGCCTGCTCTTCCTCACCACTTTTTCCATACTGTTCAATGTAACGGTACAACTGCTTCAGTTTTTCCGGCGACACCCCTGCCTGCTGCGCTTGATCTGATGGCGGAGACAAAGACGCGGCATCCGGCGTGGTCGCAGGTGCCTGCTTTTCCGTTTCGTCTCTTTTTAAAATGCCAGACAGCATATTTCCCACCCGCTTTGTCTGGTCCGCTGCATTGATTTGAACCAGCAGCAGCTGTTTCCCTTCGGCAAACCATTGGGCATCTGTCATCCATCCTCCCAGTAAGCACAGCAGTAAAACAGTGCAAACTGCGATTTGGTAGGGCAGGATACCAGTGCTTTTTTTGTACGCATTTTTCCGATGGTAATAAGAACCCTCCTTGTAAGTCGGGCCGCTCCTGCGACCGCTGTAATCCCGACGATCAGCCATATTTTCTGCCTCCGTTTTTTGTTTCCTGAGCCATCCTATGCAAAAAACGGACAAAATATGCAAAAAGAGAAAGCGCCCCACGAAAGAACGCTTTCTCAAATTCCAATGGCTTATGGATATTTTTGCTTGGAATAATACGGCAGCCTCAAGGCAGTTAATGCCAAATGGAACCGCCGTCTGTCACGGTAACGGTCCATTCACAGGTGGAACCATCTTCCGCCGTCAGAGTAATCGTAGCAACACCCGATTTTACGCCGACAACAACCCCGTCATCTGTAACCGTTGCAACCTTTATGTCGCTGCTTTTGAAAGTGACTTTAGGATTTGCGCTGGCAGGACGCACTTCATAGGTCAGCTGCTTGCTGTTTCCGCGACTGACGGAGATTTCATCCTCTTCCGGAACAATGCCATCCAACTCGGAAGATGAACTGCCGGAAGAAGAACTATCGCTGTTGGACGAACTGCTGGAAGAGGAGGAAACTGTGACTTTGCAGGCTGCGGTCGCACCGTTGCTCGCCGTTACGATAATCGTTACCGTCCCGTTTCCCTGCGCCGTTACCATGCCGTTCGCATCTACCGACGCGATATTCCCATTCTCTGTCTTCCAGCTGTAAGTAATCTCACCGCTGCCACCGGTAGCCGAAGCGGTTAACTGATATTTGTCGCCTTTTTGCAGCGCAATTTCGCTCCGGTTTAAGCTGACGGTTACCGCCGAGCCTTTTACCGTGATTTTGCAGGTAGCTGTCTTTCCGCCGCTGACGGTTTTCGCCGTAATAGTAGCGGTTCCTTCTTTTTTGCCGGTGACGGTACCATTGGCGTCGACCGTTGCCACCGACTCGTCAGAACTGCTCCAGAGCGCCTCTTTGTTGGTAGCGTTTTCCGGCTTAATCGAAGCGGTCAAAGACAGCGTTTCACCGGCTTTGATCGTCGCTTTGGTCTGATCTAAAGCAATATCAGTGACAGCTACCGCAGAGCCGCCGGACATATCACCCACCGACTGTGTGCCGGTTGCCACATTTCCCATTCCCATGGAAGAAAGGAAGGATTTGATGGAAGAGGCTACCGACGATGCAATGGACTTCTGGTAACTGGCTGTGATCAGCTTGTAATACTCCGACTGGTTGGAAACAAATCCAGTTTCCAACAGGATTGCCGGGAATTCACTGTCGCGCGTCATGTAAAAACGCCCGAATTTCGCGCCGCGGTTTCCCGTTTCCAACGCACTGGCTGTTGCCGAACTTGCTTTCGAAGCCAAATCACTGGAAAATGCATTGAAATAGTAAGCTTCCGAACCGCTGGCCGAAGAGCTGGTAGCAGAGTTTGCATGCACACTGATCAAAAGGTGCGGATCTGCGCTCTTGCCGTTGTTAAGTCTTGTCAGCAGTTCCACCTTGCCGTTGGTGGTATTGTTCATGTAAACATAAGCGCCCATGGATTCCAATTCTGCTTTGAGATATTTGGAAATAGCCAGATTCACTTCATACTCATTGTAATCCTCACGGAATCCCAGTGCACCCGGATCCGTATTGCAGTGCCCGGGATCGATTACAATTCTGGCGCTGCTCATAGAAGCAGGCGGGTTATTACACTGGAACACCAGATATCCAGTATCCGATTCATAATAGGCTTTATACCCCAAAAATCCACTTTTCAGTTTGAGTTTCAGCGTACTGCCGCTCCAAGTTGCGGAACTAAACAGCGGATTCTTCGAAAGGCTCAGATCATCCGGCACACTGTCGGTATAGTGGAAGTCGATGGTGATAGCGCCGGAAGAATATTGGAAAGTATACGCCGCCTTTTGGGACATTTTCAGTTTGACATAGGTGTGTCCGCTGTCGCTGACCACCTGCAGGCCGGAAATCACATTGTTTTCCATAGAGCCGCCCACCGTGGTAATATCTTTTGAATAAACACGCCGACCGGAGGCCAGGTTGTAGTAAGAGTAGGTGGTTCCGCCCTCTTTGTAGATCAGCTCGTCACCGACAACAAAATCCAAGCTGCCTTTACAAAGCGGGAAATAAGACGGTTGCGACAAATCGTCCAAAGTGTTGTCTGGGAAAGTCTCCGCCTGGGACGCAGTTACCTGTACCAATACGCCGTCTCTGATCTGCACTTTTTTGTTGATGGTCACATAAGCGCCCTGCAGAGAATCGGTCACGCCGCTCCAGGTTGCAGAAATATTGATATTACCCAGCTTCTGCACCGAAGAGGTTCCGGCTGGAACCGTGAACTTACCACTGAATTTCACAAAGTTCGTGTCTTTATCCGTAGAATCATCCTCTGCCGTATCGCGGGTTAACTGAATCGATTGGCCGCCCAACGAGGCGGTCACTTTCGCGTCTTTGTACGCCATTGCGGACACAGTGACTTCCGTTCCCCCATTTACGGTCAGGTTGCCCTGCGGCGAAATGCTCTCCAAAACCTTGACCACACGGGTAATATTATAGGTCACCGTCTGATCCTTGTGCTTGAAAGTAAAGGTATTTTGTCCCGGCTTCAATTCCAATTCCATGCTGAAATAACCGTTTTGATCCCGTTCCAGTTTTTCTCCGTTGAATAATGCATCAAAATAGGGGTCAGAAGATCCGCTGAATACCACCGTAGGCTCATAGGTCGTGAAAGTAGTTTTCTGGGGCTTGGCTATCTCCAGCTTGGTCGCAAAATACTCGACATCCAGCTCTTCTTTAAACAGCTTCTGCAGGGCGGTTGTGCTTCCTTGTGGGTCTGCTTTCAGGCGGCTTAAAGAGTCGAACATGCTGCCTTTGTACCCGGCAATTTCTCTGGCCGCCATCACCTGCTCTGTCAGCTCGGCGGGGCTTGTCCATCCCGTTTCGGTGGAAACCGATTTGCTGGAAGCCTGCACCGCATACAGCGGAATATTTTTCTGCTGTGCCAAAGCTGCCCACCATTTGACGACAGTGGCAAACGGCGTCGCAGAATTGCTTCTGGCTGCGAATGCCTTTACCGCAACAAAATCGTAGTAACCCCGCTCCACAAAGCTCTTTGTATCCGCGTAGCCGTTGATCAGCGCCTGGAAACTGGCCGATGTATCCGACCCCGCATCGTTAACGTCCTTATTCGCCCATACGGCATCGGACAAAAGGCCCACCTGAATGCTGCGCCGGCCTTGATGGAATGCGTCCACCACTGCTTTCATGGCAGATTCGGTGGCACTATACATATAGTTTTCAAAACCCATGCCGCCGCCAGTGCTTAAATATGACGCATAAGCAGTGCCATTCCCGGAAGAAGCCAGATAATAATGATCCAGTAAAACGCCATCCAGCCCATATTTCTGAGCAAGCGCCTTTGCGTTTTCCGTTACAGAGCTTAAAACCGCTGCATCCACTTTGTCAGCGGCTACATTTTTGCCGTCCTGCTGAACTTTCAGCACATCGAAGGTCGAATAAACAAACAATCCATTTTCCCGGCATTTGGCAATGATATACTCCATCACGTCAAAATTCGTGGGAACACTGGCCGCTGTACCGCTTTGATACAAGACATAATCCCCATATACCGAATCAATGATGATCGTGTTCATCATCAGGTTTTTAGCGTCGGCAACCGCACTGTCAATCGCTGCTTTTACAGTTGCCGCGTCATAGTTTCCGCCGGTCAGAAAATCTGTCCCCGGAACCAGCCAAACTCCGCGCATCTCGTCCGGATTATTGAACACCACCGACGTATTATCCGGCTCTTCATCCACCGGCTGCTGACCTGGCACTTCTCCCGGTTCATTTTCCGGATCGTCCACCGGGTCTTCTACGGCACTGTGGCCTGGATTGTCGGCAGGATCTTTCTCCGGCGTATTTGCCACCACTGCTACCACGGTAACAGTGAGGGTAATGACCGCCAGCAGAACGCCGATGACGATTCCCAATATTTTTTTGTTGTTCAGCAAATAAGCCATAATATGTACCTCCCCCGCGGCCGGTCGCCGCTTCTCTCCTTTTCCCTTGTTTTACAGAATGTCCGCCAAGGCGTTTTTCTCTTTTTCCACCTGGCTTTTTACCGACGAATCCGGTACGAACAAGGACGCATACCGAAACAGAGCAAACCCGCCGTATTTTTTATAATCTCTGGCGGACTGCACCTGACGGGCCAAAATAGACGAATCATGGATCCATTCATTTTTGCCGCTTCCGGCCCAAGTATCCGTCAATCCGATTTTATAGGGTGCCAGACCGATATAAAGCGAAATGCCGGAAACCTTGATTTTATTATTCCACAACGCCACCGTCTCGGTATAAGGAGAGGTGGAGTTGTTAAATCCAAAATAGATTTGCGGGCAGATGTAATCCACATATCCTTTGTTGGAAAGCCATTTGTCCACATCAATATATTGACTGTTATAATTGTTGGAGTTGTTGCCCTGAGGACTTATACCAAAGCGGATCGAAGTGTCTGCCGCTTTGATCGCAGAATAGACATCCCGAATCAGAATATTGACATTCTCTCGCCGCCAGTCGCCCAGCGACAAAGACCCCCCGCCATTTTTGTATTCCCGGTAAGCAGTGCTGTCAAAGCTCTCATCCGGGGACGGATAGAAATAGTCGTCAAAATGAATGCCGTCCAAATCATAATTCTCTGCCAGTTCCCGCACGCCGTCCACAATCCGTTCCCGCACCGCGGGCCGTGCCGGGTTATAATAGATACCGCCTGCGTAACGGATTACGTAATCCTCTTCCTCGTCCTCCCACTGAGATGCAGTGTTTGAGGCAGAAAGCGCATTGTTATTGCCTGCTGTTCGGATCCGGTAAGGGTTCACCCAAGCTTCGATTTCCAGCCCCAGAGCGCGAGCTTCTTCAATCATCACCTGCAATGGGTCATAGCCGGGGCTTTTCCCCTCGGTGCCGGTGCACAAATAGGACCAGGGGAAATAATCGGAATCATAAAGCGCGTCACCGAAAGGACGAACCTGCACAATCACCACATTGCATCCCAGATTCGACACATTTTGAAAGGCCGTTCTGATATTTTTTCGAAAAGCCGACTGTCCCTGCCCTTTGAGCATTCCGGAAAGATCCAAATAGGAAAACCACACCGCCCGATATTCATCGCCGGTGTAGCTGCCGGTACCGGAACTTTCACCGGCCTGAGAAGAACTGCTTTGCGAGCTGGAACTCTGCGAGCTGCCGGGTCCTGCTTGGGAGGCGCCGCTCTGTCCCATCGTCTGGCTTTGAGAAGATGACCCAGCCGCCTGAGAAGATATCTTCGATCCCTCAGAAGTCCGGGAAGACGTATCCGTTCCCGAAGAAGACTCCGCTTGAGAGGAAAGCACAACCGGATCAGATGAAAAAGGTGTTTCCCCGCTGCCCTGAGAAAATTCCGGTCGTTCCTGCTGAGAAAGCACCGTGCCTTCTCCCAACAGCATTTGCGGGTCCGGAGCCGAATCAGCAGGCTGGCCGGCGCATCCGGAAAAAGATGTCAGCAGCAAAACAGAAATCAGCAATATACTGATAATTCGTTTCATACTTCCCCTCCCATTTCAGATACCACTAGATATCCACTTTTTATTTTATACTGTATGAGAAATAATAGCAAGAGATTACGCGCACTTTTTTACAAATTATTGCATATTATGACAAATTTGTATAGCGGTAATCTCTGGAAGCATGAAAAAGGCTCCTGCTTCCTGTCTTTTTTTCATTTCTTCCGCTGCTTTGCAATAAAAAGCGAAGGCTGTCCCCAGGAATTTTCCTCGCAAGGCAGTAGGCAGCAGTTTTTCGGCAAAAACGCCTAGCCCTGCAGGGCTAGGCGTTTTTGCCAGGATGGCCTCTATTGTGCTAGAAAAATGACTATTGAAAATATTCGGTTATGACCGTACCGACTACCAGCGGCCCAACCTCCAGGCTGTCCAGTTCGACAAACTCCTGCCTCGTATGCCCTTTGTGCCCTACATACCCGCCAAAGCACACTGCCGGGATCCCCTGGGATAACGGGATATTGCAGTCTGTTGAGGCACAGCCGGTGGCGATTTCTTTCTCACCGGTATAATAGGTCATCACTTCGCAGCATCGCTCAATCAGTTTCTCCTGTTTGGCCGGGTCCACATTTCCCGTGCAGGGGCGCAGCCCCAGCAGCTCCACATTGACAGTAATACCCATAGTACGGTAGCTTTCCACCACACTTTGGAAAAAGCGGTCCATAATTTTCAGGCTCTCTTTGCAGTCCGAACGGAATTCATACAGCATAGACGCCTGCTGCGCGATGGTGTTTACCGATGTGCCGCCTTCAATGGTTCCCACATTGTAGGTGGTTCGCCCGCCCTGCGGCACCTTCATCTGATACAGTGTATTGATCATAGACGCCAAAAGATGAATGGCATTGCGGTTGCCGAAATGTCCGTAAGAATGGCCTCCTTCCGTCAGTACCTCCACCCGGTAGCGCATAGAGCCCACTGCGCCGGTCACCATCGAAGTAAATGTTCCATCCAGCGCCAGCACCTCTTTGATCCGCCCCGCATAATCTTCCATGATCTGCCGGCAGCCTTTCAGATTGCCAAGGCCCTCTTCTCCGGAATCCACAACGAACATGACAGCGCCTTTCGGGCTCATATGGTTTTCCAGAATAAACTTCACAATCATCAGCATAATCGCCACATTGGCGGTATCGTCGCCGATGCCGGGGGAAAAGATCTTGCCGTCCTCTATGCGCAGCGGCATTGGTTCCATGTCCGGAAATACGGTATCCGAATGGGCCATTATCGCCACAATTTCGTCAGACCCTTCGCAGCCCATCGGACAGATCACATTCAGCGCCCGGTCGACCGTCACGTTTTTGGCACCCTGTTTTTCCAGCCATTCCTTGCAAAAGGCCGCCCGTTTTTCCTCCTTGCCGGAAGGTGCCGGAATCTGACAGATGGTAATCATCAGATCCACCAGCTCCTGCTGGTGCGCTTTGAAAAATTTTCTCAATTTTTCTTCATACCGATACACAAAACTTCTCTCCTCTCGTCTAATCCTCAACTGAAACCAGAATTGGTTTTCGCTGTTCATACAGTGCGATATGACGGAATCCGGCTTCCAGCGCCATCTGCCGCGCCGTGTCAAAATCCGCCCCCACATCTTTGGCCAAATGCGCATCGGAACCAACGGTCAAATAGCGGCCGCCTGCTTCTTTAAACATTTTTAAGATCCGCACCGAAGGCAGCGCCTCTTTGGGGGACTGACGAATACCGGAGGTATTGATCTCCAGCGCCTTTCCCCTCTCTGCCAGCCGGCGCAGAATCGGCATCAGCTGATCAGGATATTCCGCCAAATCCACCTTGATCCCATGGTTTGCCGCGTAGCGCTTCACCAGATCCACATGGCCCAGCGAATCAAAATCACAGGTGTCCACCAATTCCCACAAATATTCCAGATTCTGCTAGATAATCCGTTTGGTCTGTGCCTCATCGGCAAATGCCATCTTGCCCATATCCACATTGTCCATTTTATGTACCGATCCAATGATGAAATCAAATGGAAACAGGTCAATAATGGTCTTTTCCCATTCCCGGTCCACCTGTCCCTGACCCAGCTCCACGCCGGCCTTCAGCACTAGTTTTCCGGCAAATTTTTCCCGGCACCGCGCCAGATTGCCAAAATACTGCTGCATGTAGGAAACCGGATAGCGCTTGAAATTACCGCTGAACATCTCCATATGCTCGGTAAAAGTAAGCTCTGTCAATCCTTTTTGAATCGCTGCCTCGCAGCTTTCCTCCATCGGCGTTTTACAGTCCGGCGAAACGTCGCTGTGCAAATGGTAATCTGCCGTAATTTTCTTCATATTGGTCATCCTTTCGGCATCGCTTGTCTGCGGTAGAGCCGCCGCGATTTCTGCCCTTATTGTAATCCCGGGCGCTGAAAAAGTCCAGATTATCCCGGTAAAAACCCCGGTTTTTTACGAAAAAAGTGATTATTTTTCCAAGATTCTATCATAAATCAATGGGATTTCAGCCAGCTTTTTTGCCGAAAACACATAACTTTCCAACAGTGTCCGGCACGCTTGCTCCAGCTGATCCGGCCGGTTGGTATAAAGCCATGCCAGCGTCTGCCCTTTTTGAACCGCTTCGCCGGTTTTCCGGCACAGGACAATCCCGGCTGCCGGATCAATCACGCTGTCCTTTGTCTCCCGGCCCGCTCCCAGCAGCATGGAGGCCCGCCCGCAGAGCTCCGCATCCATCCGCTCTACCCAGCCGTCCTGCGGGGCGGTTAATTCGTATACCTGCGCTTTTTCATACAATTTCTGCGGCTGATCCAAAACAGCAGCATCGCCGCCCTGCGCTGCACACATCTGCCGGAATTTTCCCCATGCGGCTCCGCTGGCCAGCGCCTTTTTTGCCATGGAGAGGCAGGCTTCCCAATTACCTTTTTTTGCAAGCAGCAGCATCTGCGCCGCCAGCTCCAGACAAACATTTCGCAAATCGTCCGGCCCCTTGCCGCTCAGCACGGCAATCGCCTCCGCCACTTCCAGCCCATTGCCGATACAGTGTCCCAGCGGAACATCCATATTGGTAATAACCGCAGACATCCGTCGCCCACAGGCCCGGCCAATATCCACCATCTCCCGCGCCAGACGGGAAGCATCCTCTGCCGTTTTCATAAAAGCGCCGCTGCCGCATTTTACATCCAGCACAATGGCATCCGCACCAGCGGCAATCTTCTTGCTCATGACCGATGCGGCGATCAGCGGGATGGAATCCACCGTGGCAGTAACATCCCGCAGGGCGTAAAGCTTTTTATCTGCAGGCGCCAGATTCCCCGACTGGCCGGCTATGCAAACGCCGATTTTTTGCACCGTTTCCAAAAATGTCTTCCGGTCCACCGAGGTGTGAAAACCCGGAATTGCCTCCAGCTTATCCACCGTACCGCCGGTATGTCCCAGACCCCTGCCGCTCATTTTCGCCACCGGAACACCGCATGCCGCCACCAACGGCGCCAAAATCAGCGTTGTTTTGTCACCGACTCCGCCGGTGCTGTGTTTATCCACCTTGATACCGGGGATGTCGGAAAGATCTACCTGATCGCCAGAGCAGGCCATCGCGTCGGTCATCCAAGCAATTTCCTGGTCGGTCATCCCCGTAAAGCAAATCGCCATCAGTAAAGCCGCCGCCTGATAATCGGGAATTTCGCTGCCGGTAAAGCCATCGATGAAATAGCGAATCTCTTTTTCGCACAGCGCGCCTCCCCGTTTTTTTCGCTCGATTAAATCGATCATTCGCATCCTGCTTTCCCCTTTCCCAATTTGTCAGGCCCAAATCCCATGGGCAGCAGCTGCCCCAGCGTGACCTGCTTGTAGTCCTCTTTCGATTTTGCCAGAATCACCGGCATATCTTCTTCGCAGAACTCAAACAGCATCTGCCGGCAAACCCCGCACGGAGATGTGTAATCCTCATCCACGCCGCCGACAGAAACTACCGCCAGCGCCGAAAATGCCCGTTCTCCCTCGCTCACAGCTTTGACCAAAGCGGTGCGCTCCGCACAGCAGGTTGGCGTGTATGCGCAGGATTCCACGTTGCAGCCGGTATAAACCTCACCGCTTTTTCCCAAAAGCGCCGCGCCCACCCGAAAGCCAGAATAAGGGGCATAGGCCCGCTCCATCCCTTCCATCGCCTTTTCAATCAATCCGCTCCAGTCCATCTTTCTCCTCCTGTTTTACAATCTGGGGCCAAAAGCTCGTTCCAAAAAGCGGTCCTTTGTCCAGACCGAATGCGTCCAGTATGGTCGCGCCCACATCGCCAAAGCTGTTCCGCGTTCCCAGATTCACGCCGGCACGAATCGGACGGCCCAAAGCCAGAAAGGGAACCCGCTCCCGGGAGTGATCGGTACTGGGAGTAGACGGATCGCACCCGTGATCGGCGGTAATCATCAGCACATCCTCTTTTTTCAGTTTTGGCAGGAACTCGCCCAGCCACCGGTCAAATTCACTTAATGCTGCCGCATAGCCGTCCACATCATTGCGGTGCCCATACAGCATATCGAAATCTACCAGATTCACAAAAGCGAGTCCGTGAAAATCCCGTTCCAGCAGCTGCCCGGCCCTTTCCATCCCATCGGCATTTCCTTTGGTGGGCAGGCTTTCACACAAGCCCTGTCCTGCAAAAATGTCACCGATTTTCCCCACGCCAATCGTCTCCAGACCCGAGTGCTGCAAAAGATCCAGCATCGTAGGCGCGGGAGGCGGTAAGGAAAAATCATGGCGGTTTGCTGTTCTGGTGAAATGAGGTGCTTTGCCCACAAAAGGCCGGGCAATCACCCGCCCTACGCCGTTTTTCCCAGTCAGAATCTTTCTGGCAGCCCGACAGTATTCATACAGCTGTTCCGGCGGCACCAACTCTTCATGTGCCGCGATTTGAAACACACTGTCCGCAGAGGTATAGACAATCAGTTTGCCGGTACGCAGGTGTTCTTCTCCATAATCGGCGATGGCCTGTGTGCCGGAATAGGGTTTATTGCACAGCACACCCCGGCCCACCTCCTGCTGGAAAGCCTGGATCACCTCTGGCGGGAATCCATCGGGATAAACCGGCAGCGGCTTGGGAGAATGGATGCCCGCAAGCTCCCAATGTCCGATGGTAGTGTCCTTTCCGCGGGAAACTTCGGTCAGCCGCCCGAACGCACCGGCCGCCGGCCCTCCTTTTGGGCCCGGCGTTCCCTCGATTTCAAAAAGGCCAAGTTTTTTAAGGTTCGGCACCCAAAACTTCTGCGAGAGCATCACCGCCCGCAGGGTATTGCTGCCCTCGTCTGCAAAATCCGCCGCATCCGGTGCGTTGCCAATGCCGAAGCTGTCTAAGATGATCAAAAAAATCCGTTTCATCGCCAATCCCCTTTCTCCCCGATTTTATGATATCCTCATCAGGATTATTGTATCACGAACGGACGAAAAAAAGCAGGCATCCCAAGAAAAATGCGGTAAAGAACACCGCTTTTCCGGAACTCCTGCTTTCTCCTACAACAAACTAGCCTTGATATTTTTCCACCGACATGGAATTGATGACCACATTCTCCTTCGGCACGCCGTTTTCATCTACTTTCACCGCCGCGATAGCATCCAGCACATCCAATCCGTCATACACCTGAGCAAACACCACCTGCTTGGTATCCAGCCAGGGAGCGCCGCCAACACCGGCATACTTTAAAATGACATTGCTGGGAAATCCGATATTTTTCATTTCCAGCAGCATATCCGCATTGACGCTGGAAGACTGCACAAAGCAGAACCGGCTGCCGTTATTATCTTCGGCGCCGTCGTTCACCATGGAAAGCGCCCCGTTGAAATGCCATAAATCCATGGAATACTCATCCTCAAACGGCTGAACACGACCGTTCTCATCCTGAAAAACGCTCTCTCCGCCGGTCCCATCCCCTTTGGGGTCGCCGGTGTAAAGGCATTTATTCTTCTGGACCTTATAAAATTTCAGCCCGTTATAATACCCTTCTTTTGCGTGAGTCACAAAATTTTCCACCGCTTTCGGGGCAACCTCTGGGAAAAGCATCACTTTCAGCGTTCCCATGCTGGTATGGATGACAACAATTTCATCACCCTCTTGCGGCAGTTCGAACTGCAAAAGGGCAGACGCGCCCGCTTCTCCGTCTTGGGATTCAGGGGAGGAGGATTCCGCCGCGTCGCCACAGCCGGACAAAAACAGCAGCATCATCGCCAACAGCAGTCCGGTCCATCTTCTCATATGTTTCAAATCAGTCACCTCTGCATCGATAAACAAAAATCAAAATAGAAAGCCACCTAGGCAGTTTCATTATAGCGGAAAACCGATTACCGGGCAAGAGCCGCCCGAAAAAAATTTTCCGCTCTCACCGGTTGGAACCGTAACGAATGACATCCTCTGACAGTTCATCAATAAAATCGAAACAACAGCCGGTGCCAATGGCAACGCATTCTTCCGCCGATTCAGCCACCTGCGCTTTGATGTGCAGCTTTTCCTCGATCAGTTCGTCCAACCCCCGCAGCAACGAACCGCCGCCGGTCATTACCGCACCTGACGTGAAAATATCGCCGACCAGTTCCGGTGGCGTTCGTTCCAGAACCGACTGCATCGTGCCCACAATCTGCTGCGCAATTTCCAAAAGGCAGGGACGCAGTTCCGCCGCGCTGATCCGTCGTTTTTCAGGCAGGCCGGTAGTCAGGTTGCGGCCTTTTACCTCAAACGAATCCGTTCCCGGTTCCCGCGCAACCGTACCGATTTCCCGTTTGACCAGCTCCGCCATCTTTTCACCGATCAAAAGGCCATATCGCTCCCGCAGATAGCGAACCACCGCCTGGTCAAATTTATCGCCGCCCAGCTTGATGGATTCTTTCTGCACGATGCCGTTTAAGGACAACACAGCGATATCCGCCGTACCGCCGCCGATGTCCAGCACCAGATGGCCCGCCGGCTTGGAAATATCAATTTTCGCGCCGATCGCCGCCGCCACCGGCTCCTCAATGAGATAGACCTTGCGGGCGCCCGCCTTTACCGCTGCGTCCACCACCGCGCGGGATTCCACATCCGTGATGGCGGAAGGGACGCACAGTGCCACCCGTGGCTTTAGCAGCGCGTTCTGATAGACTTTTTTCAAAAAGTGCTGCAACATTTTCTCACACAGTTCGTTGTCGGAAATCACCCCTTGGTCCAGCGGCTTGACCGCGCGAATGCGGTCGGGCGTGCGGCCGATCATCGCATACGCCTCCCGACCCACGCACAGCATCTTTCCGGAACGGGTATCATATGCTACCACCGATGGTTCTTTCAGTACGATCCCTTTGCCCTTTACATAGATAATTACAGTGGCCGTTCCCAAATCAATGCCGATATCGGTAATCATTTCGTTCATTTTGCATCCCCCTGGTTTTTGGTTCTTCCCGCCGTTGTCATCAGACAAGCACATAAAACCCGATCCGCGCCGGCGGCTTTCAGCGCAGCGGTGCAGGCATTCAGTGTCGAAAAAGTGGTGGCCACGTCATCCACCAACAAAATGCAAACTCCTTGCAGGTCATTCTTCTTACAGGCCAAAAATGCGCCTTTTACATTTTCGCCACGGTCCTTTGCTTTTTGCAAATGCTGCGGTGGTGTTTTTTGAACTTTCCGCAGCAAATCCGTCCGGCACGGAATCCCCATTTTTCGCGACAGGGACCGGGCCAGGTACAACGTTTGGTCGAACCGGTCTTTTTCCCGTTCATACATCGGCACCGGGACGATATAATCAAAAGGAACCCCGCTAAAAGCACTGGCTGTCCGCTCCAAAAAACGCCGCGATAAAATCTGATCGTAGCAAGCCCGGTCCCCCTTGAACTTAAAATTTTGCAAAAGCGTGCGACCGGTTCCTTCGTAATAATAGGCGCTGACCGCCCGCTCAAACAAAAGATTTTTGCCGTAGTCACACCGGCAGCGATCTGCGTCTCTTCCGCAGAATCGGCAAGGATTTCCCCCCACCTCATGTAGCCCAGTGGCACACGCCTCACACAGTAATTTCGATCCGGAAAGCTGTTGGCAGCACCGGCACCGGGGCGGAAACACGAGGTTCATCAAAAAACTGACCCCAGAAAAACGCTTTTCTCCCACGCAGGATCATCCTTTCTTTACGCTTGGGCCTGCTCGGACAAAAAGCCGGCCAGATTGGTATACCGAAGCGTTTTCCGGTTGTTTTCCACCATAGACGGTACCGCCCGCGGGTTTCCCATAATCAGCAAAAGCTGCTTGGCGCGGGTCACCGCCGTATACAAAAGATTTCGGTAGTACAGTTTCCGGTTAGGAGAATCCAGAGAGAGGATTACGCAGGGGAACTCGCTGCCCTGGCTTTTGTGCACCGTCACCGCGTAGGCCAGCTCCAGCTCGGACATCATGTCCACCGAATAATCCGCTACCCGGTCGTCGTAGCGGATTTTGACCCGGCCAATGCTTTTATCGATGAAGATGATCTCTCCGATATCGCCGTTAAACACGCCGACACCGTTTTCCTCCTCGTCCTTTTTCCATATAATATCATAATTATTTTTAATTTGCATGACCTTATCCCCCAGGCGGAACAGGTTGGCAAAAACTTTTACCTCCGGCTTGTCCGGCGCAGGCGGGTTCAGCCGCTCCTGCAGGCGACGGTTTAATTCCATCGTCCCCAGCTGCCCCATTCGGCTGGGACAGAGCACCTGAATGTCAGTCATGGAAGAAAATCCGTACTGCCGGGGCAGCCTGCGCTGCACCATATCCAAAAGCGTTTCGGTCACCGCCTGGTAGCTGCCGCCTGCCAGATAAAAGAAATCTTTGTCCCGGCAGGAAAGATCCGGCTGCTCCCCGCGCACAATGGCGTGGGCGTTGGTAACGATCAGGCTCTGCGCCGCCTGCCGGAAAATCTCCTGCAAATGCACGGTTGGAATGACGTCCGCCTCAATCAAATCCTTGAGCACATTGCCCGGCCCCACGGACGGCAGCTGGTCAGTATCCCCCACCATCACCAGACGGCAGCCCAGCTTCATGGCCCGCAAAAGGCTCTGAAACAGCAGCGTGTCCACCATGGACATCTCGTCCACCACGATCACATCAGCGGGCAGGGTGTTGCGTTCGTCGCGTTTAAATACGGTTCCGGCACCGTCGCGAAAATCCACCTCCAGCAGCCGATGGATGGTTTTGGACTGGCGGCCGGTCAATTCGCTCATCCGTTTGGCCGCCCGTCCGGTGGGCGCTGCCAGCATCACCTTATCCCCCCGCTGCTCAAACAGCTCAATAATGGCGTTGATAATGGTGGTCTTACCGGTGCCGGGACCGCCGGTGAGGATAAACACCCCGTTATTGAGCGACATGGTAATCGCCTTGCGCTGGCGGGATTCATACGTAATGCCCAGCTGCTCCTGCAGCGCGTCGATCTGCCGGTCATAAGCCTGGCCCAAATCCGGGTAAGAGGAAAGGATCAGGGCCATTCGCCCGGCGATATAGGTTTCCGCCGCATACAGCTCCGGCAGAAATACAAAATCCCGCCCGCCGCAGGCGCAGACGATCAGCTCGTTTTCCTTCGCCAACGCCTCCAGCCCCAGTTCCAGCGCTGCCCGGTCCGTTTCCAGCAGCGTTCCCGCCACCTGGATGAGCGTTTCCGCAGGCAGGCAGGTATGGCCATTGCCCAGGTTGTGGCTGAGCACAAACTGGAGCCCCGCCGCAATGCGACGCGGATCGTCCGGTGCGATGTCCATCGAGCGGGCGATTCCGTCGGCCTGGCCAAAATCCAAACCGATGTCCACCCGGCACAGCACATAAGGATTCTCCCGAATCACATCCACCGCCTCGGCTGCCCATTTTTTCCACACCCGCACGCAAATGGAGGAATGGATTTGATATTTCGCCAAAAACAGCATCACCGCCCGGACACCGAAAATCCGCTTGAACTCCTGGGCAATCTCCCCGGCTTTGCGCTGGGATACCCCCTTGACCTGGCAAAGCTGACCGGGGTCTTTTTCCATCACGTCCAGCGTATTTTCCCCAAACCGGTCCACAATACGGCGCGCCAAAGCAGGCCCGATCCCCTTGATCGCGCCTGCGGCCAGATATTTATAGATTGCCCCTGCCGTAGCGGGCAGCTGCCGTTCATAGACCGATACCCGAAACTGACTGCCAAAGGTAGGATGGGCCACATAATTTCCAGTGAGAACCAGTTCTTCCCCTTCGGCAACGCCGGGCATTTCACCCACCACGGTGATCAATTCGTCTGCGCTCGCCAGTTCCAGCACGGTAAAACCGCTTTCTTCCTTCTGGTAAACGATATGTTCCACCGTGCCAGTCAGGCGAAGATATTCCTGTGCTTCCATAGTCCCTCAAAAGGGCGAAAAACGCCCGCATACTTTTTCATTTAGTATACTACACTTTGTTTACGGTTGCAAATCCCCGCCGCCGGTCAAACGCTGTTCCAGCTGCGCAAGGCTGCCGATCTCGATATTGCCGTATTCCCGGGCAAACCGACGGCAAATCTGAGCTGTTTCGTCACTCATCCCACAATCCAGAATATACAAAAAACCATATTTTCCGCCGGAACGGGTCTGCCAATATGCCCAGCGCAGCCGGCCTTCTACCGAATCGGCCTGCTCTCCTACCGGCAAAACCAGCGGTGCAAAATCTTCTTTTGCCGGCATTAGAAATAACCGGTACAGCATCATAACCAACGACCAGATTCCGACGGCGATCAAACAAATTTCCAAAAACAGCAAAATCCGCATTTTCCCACCTGCCAAATATTAAGATAGTGCATCTTATGCCTGCCGGGCAAAAAAAGTGAGGGTGTTTCCCTGTATCGGGAACACCCTCGGCGTTGGAATCGTATCTAAGTTTACACGGTTGGCCGGGCCTTATGCCCAGCGGGGATCGTTTCCCGTTCATCCGGCTCGGCTGTATTGGAAACATACTTCGCCCGGATGTAATACTTTTGGCGGGTGAGATAAACCAGAATCACCCCTGCCACCAAAATGTCGAACAAATTGCCTGTGACCCAGCTGTCAGTGGGCAGCATCTCCACCGGCTGGAAGAACATAAATACGATGTTAAATACGGTTAAAGCGATTTCCAGAACAAAGAACCGGGAAATCTGACGCAGCCGAGCTTTCTCCATAAACGTCATGGCGGCCACATACACTGCCCCTGCCATCAGCACCGCGCAGGTGACTAGCACGATGACAGGCAGAAACGATTCGTCGCTACTCAGGCTCAAGAAGAAACACACGCCCTTCATCGCCGCCTGCAGCAGCAAATAAATCCCAATGATCTTTTTCATAAGCATCTCCTTATTCAGGATACAGCATTCCAACCACTTTTATTGTATCACGCTTTGTCAAGTCCCCCAAAAAGAAAGCGTTCAAGGCCACTATTTTATCTGTTTTTTTCCCCTTCCAAAAAAGCGAGGTCACCGGCATTCAGCACAGCCTTTTCCAACAGGTCCGGACGTTTATCACGGGTGCGCAGAAGCGACTGTTCCCGCCGCCAGCGGCCGATATTGGCATGGTGCCCGCTGAGCAGAACCTGCGGCACCTCTTTTTCGTGCCAGACCGCCGGACGGGAATACTGCGGATATTCCAACAGGCCGTTGAAATGACTTTCCTCCGTAAAACAGCTTTCGTCCGCCAACACCCCTTCGCACAGCCGCCCTACCGTATCCACAAAAACCAGCGCGGGCAGCTCGCCGCCGGTGAGCACATAGTCGCCGATGGAAAGCTCCTCATCCACAATTTCCTCCAGCACCCGCTCATCCACACCTTCGTAATGGCCGCAGAGCAAAAACAGATACTCCTCCTTGGAATATTCCACCGCCATCTGCTGGGTCAGGACCTTTCCCTGGGGCGACAGGTAGATCACATGGGGCTTTTGGGGCAGCTGGGCGCAGACAGCCTCATAACAGCGAAAAATGGGGTCCGCCTGCATGACCATCCCCATGCCTCCGCCATAGGGAGTATCATCTACCCGGCGGTGTTTATCCAGGGTATAGTCACGAATATTGTGACAGTGAATCTCCAATAATCCCGCCTCCCGGGCACGGCCGATAATGCTCTCGCACAGCACCGCTTCGCACATGTCCGGGAATAGGGTCGCAATGTCAATCCGCATCGTCAAACAGTCCCTTCAGCGGCCGGATCCGCATGATGCCGCCGTCCACATCGGTCTCGACTACCACGTCCCGGATGGCCGGAATCAGCTTTTCCGCTTCTCCCGGCTTGGAGATATGGTATACGTCATTTGCGCCGGTCTGGGAAACATCGCTGAGAATTCCATATTCTTCCCCGGTATCTGCGTCGACCACAGTAAGGCCAATCAGATCCTGGATGAAATATTCGCCTTCTGCCAGCGGCATATCCGCCCGGTCGGCATACAAAATCTGATTGCGCAGCGCCTGCGCCGCTTCCAGCGTATCGGTTCCCTGTAGCTTTAGCAGCACCATATTTTTATGGACCCGCGCCTGCTGCACCGCAACCGGATCCTTGCCTTTATGAAAATAGAGAGTAGAAAAGCCGGTGAGAAAATCCGGCGTATCACACCAGGGATAGACTTTTACCTCGCCCATTACGCCATGGGTGGTCACGATTTTTCCAATCTCCAGGAATTTCTTTTTCATGAGATACTCTCCTTAAAGCGCACCGAAACAAAACGAGACTGCAACAAAAGGATATCCGGATCATGCCCGCCTGCCCTTTTATTACAGTCCCTTTCGGCCTTTGTAAGCAAATACTAATCGATCTCTACCGCTATTTTGGTTCCCTGACGGGTAGCGGCAGCTTTCATCACAGAGCGGATGGACTTGGCAATCCGGCCCTGTTTGCCGATGACTCTGCCCATATCGTCGGGGCCCACGTGCAGATGGTACACAACCATACCCTCTTCATCGGGGGCATCAGCGGTTACAGAAACTGCGTCCTTGTCTTCCACAAGGCCTTTTGCGATTGTCACTAACAGTTCTTCCATAACGTATCACCTTTCACCGATTAGAGCACGCCGGCAATTTTCAGCAGGGATTTCACGGTATCGGTAGGTTGCGCGCCGGTAGAAATCCATTTTTTCGCTTTTTCCTCATCAACTTTGATGACGGAAGGCTCCTTGGTCGGATCATAATAACCGACTTCCTCAATAAATCTGCCATCTCTGGGATATCTGGAATCGGCTACGACGATACGGTAGAAAGGAGCTTTTTTCGCGCCCATTCTGCGAAGTCTTATTTTAACAGCCATGTCTGTCACCTCCATAAATTTGATTGTGTATACTGACCGGTCAGCCGGTTGATACCAAATGTTACATAAACGGGAATCCGCCGCCTGCGCCGGGCATTCCGCCTATACCTGGCATTCCGCCCATGCGGCGCAGCTTTTTGCTCATTTTTCCCGGATTGGAAAACTGCTTGAGCATTTTCTGCATCTGTTCATACTGGCGCAGCACCCGGTTGACATCCTCTACCTTTGTTCCGCTGCCGGCCGCGATGCGGCGTTTGCGAGACGGATTGATCAGAGAGGGCTTTTCCCTTTCCTTAGCGGTCATAGAGGTAATAATCGCCTCCATTTTTCGAAGCTCCGCTTCTCCTTTTTCCGCATCCTCATCCTTGATCTGAACCTTTTGACCCGGCAGCATGGACATCACCTGCTGCAACGGCCCCATTTTCTTCAACTGATGCATTTGATCCAGAAGATCATTGAGATCAAATTTATTTTCTTTTAAGCGCTGTGCCGTTTTGGCCGCCTGCTTTTCATCAAACTGCTCCTGAGCCTTATCAATCAGGGTCAGCACATCGCCCATGCCCAGAATACGCGAAGCCATCCGGTCCGGGAAAAACGGCTCCAGATCCTCTAATTTTTCGCCCATACCCACAAATTTGATGGGCTTGCCGGTCACTGCCCGGATGGACAGCGCTGCGCCGCCGCGGGTGTCGCCGTCAAGTTTTGTCAGGATCGTACCGTCAATGCCCAGCGTATCGTCAAAGGACTTGGCCACATTGACTGCGTCCTGGCCGGTCATGGCGTCCAGCACCAGCAGAATCTCATCCGGTTTGACCTCGGCTTTGACCCGCTGCAACTCCGCCATCAGTTCTTCGTCGATGTGAAGCCGTCCCGCAGTGTCCAAAATCACAATATCCCGGCCGTAGTCTTTGGCATAGGCCACCGCCTTGCGGGCGATCTCCACCGGATCGGTCCGTCCCATCTCAAACACCGGCACATCCACCTTGCCGCCGACTACCTTCAGCTGTTCAATAGCCGCAGGCCGGTAGATATCACACGCGACCAAAAGCGGCCGCTTTCCCTGTTTTTTAAAGTGGAGTGCCAGCTTGCCCGAATGGGTAGTTTTACCGGAACCCTGCAGGCCGCACATCATGATGATGGTAGGGATTTTGGAAGAAATATTGATCCGGGCCTGTTCAGAGCCCATCAGCGCAGTCAGTTCCTCGTTGACAATTTTGATGACATGCTGAGCCGGGGTCAGGCTCTCCAGCACCTGGGAACCGATGGCCTTTTCGGTAACGCAGGCGATAAAATCCTTCGCCACCTTATAGTTGACGTCCGCCTCCAACAAAGCGAGGCGAACTTCCCGCATGGCCTCTTTCACATCAGCCTCGGTCAGCTTTCCTTTTGAGCGCAGCTTTTTAAAAGCTGCTGCTAGTTTGTCGGACAATCCTTCAAATGCCATGGTCTACCTCTATTCATCCAGTTCTTTTGCCAGGCGGATGATCTCGTCTGCCTTTTCCTCAATTATTTTGGAATATCCAAACTCGTTGTTATAAAAATTGATATCCTGCGCGCACTGGACAATCCGTTCAATGCCGTCCTGCATTTTCCGAAAGCGTTTCGCCAGGCCCAACCGCTCTTCCATTTCCAAAAGCACCGCCTCGCCGCGTTTGATGGAATCCCGCACGCCCTGGCGAGTAATCCCCTCAAACTCGCCGATTTCTGACAACGACAGATCCTCGTTATAATAAAAGCCGATAACCTCCCGCTGTTTTTCGGTGAGCATATCGCCATAGAAGTCAAGCAACACCGAAATATCCAGATTTTTCATCCAAATCTCTCCCTTGCTCTATTCTGGCGGTATTATGTAAAGGCCAGTCCTTTACAACTTGCAACGGTTATTATACAAAAAAAAGCCGGAAGAGTCAAGGCTTTTTTCTTTACACAATCAGAAAAAATCCAAGCTTTTTCCGGTTCCTTTTGTGAATTCCGGCAAAAAGAGCCTGCGCCGGCTTATATAGGCCAAAAAAGCAATGCCATCCGGTAAACGAAAAAAGCAGCGACATACGCTACAACTGTCTGGCCTGCCATAGCCATCAACCCTGCATGCCATCCTCCCAACTCCCGCCGGATGGTAGCGAACGCCGCCACGCAGGGCATATACAGCAGTACAAATACCAAAAAGGACAAAGCCGACGCCGGAGTGAAGGCCTGCTGCAAAGCGGCGGTCAGCCCGGCCGCATTTCCGTAAGCATACAGCGACGCCATGGAACTGACCACCGCCTCTTTGGCAACAATCCCCGCCAGCAGCGATACTGCCGCCTGCCAGCTGCCAAAACCCAGCGGCCGAAACAACGGAGCCAGCCATTCTCCAATGGTGCCAAATATGCTGATGCTGGCCTGGTTGGTCCAGTCCAGCGAGAAGGTCAGGTGCTGCGTCAGCCAGATCAACGCGCTGAAAGACACGATAACCGTACCGGCCTTTGCCATAAATCCCCTGCACTTGTCCCAAAGATGGCGCAGGGTACCCCAAAGCGTGGGCAGGCGGTATGGCGGCAACTCCATCAAAAAAGGAGCGCTTGGGGATTTTACCGCAGCCCCGCCGGTTAGGCGAATCCATAATACCCCCAGCGCTACGCCCAATATGTATAAGCCAAAAATCAAAAGGCCCTGGCTTTTCGGGAAAAAAGCCGCTGTAAAAAGAATATAAACCGGCAGCTTGGCCCCGCAGGAGAAGAAAGGCAGCATCCGTACTGTCAGCCGGCGTTCCTCTTCCCGTTCCAATGTGCGTGCGGCCATTGCAGCGGGAGTGGTGCAGCCAAAGCCCATCACCAGGGGGATAAACGCCTTTCCTGAAAGCCCTGCCTTTTGAAACAGCCGGTCCATCACAAACGCGCCCCGGGCCATGTAGCCGCTGTCCTCCAGCAGGGAAAGGAATAAAAATAAAAGCGCCATCTGCGGCAGAAAGGTCAGCATACCGCCAACGCCTGCCCAGATGCCATCCACCACCATTTCTTTCGCCCACCAGGACGCTCCGGCCCGATCCAGCAGGGCCTGCAGCCAAAGAGATACCGCCTGCGCACCATGCTCCGCCGCCGCTTTCATTGCCATACCGGGAGGACCGAAAATAACAGTGAACATCAAAAGCATCACCAGCAGAAAAATCGGGATTGCCAGATACCGGTTGGTCAGGATATTGTCCAGCCGCTCCGTCAGCCTGTCGACTGCGGCGCCGCTGTCGTAAACGCCGTCCAGCAGCAGGCGGATCATTTCGTACCGATCCTCCTGAGACTGATCTGCATTCAGCGCAAACAGCGCCGGCCCAACGCCAGGCCGCTTCTCAGCCTTTTCCAGCGCTTTTACCAGTTTCCCGATGTTTTCCCCACTGCGCGCCGATATGGGGATCACCGGTACCCCAAGACGCTGAGACAGCACCTTGCAATCCACTCTTCCCCCGTTTTTGGCGAGCTGATCGCATAGATTCACCGCCACCACCGTTGGCAGATTTTGTTCCAGCAGCTGCAGCGTCAGAAACAGGTTGCGCTCCAACGCGGTGGCGTCCACGATATTCAGCACCAGATCCGGAGGCGTATCCCGCAAAAAAGAAGCAGCTACTTTTTCCTCCGGGGAATAGGAAATCAAAGAATAAGTTCCCGGCAAATCCACCAACGTCCAGGGCTTACCCTTCACCTGTCCTTCCTTTCGTTCCACTGTCACACCAGGCCAGTTTCCTGTCACCTGCCGGGCGCCGGTCAACCGGTTAAACAGAGTGGTCTTACCGCAGTTGGGATTTCCCGCCAGCCCGATCGTTCGATTTGGCATATTTCGCCCTCCCTTTGCCGCCGTTTTTCGGCTCTGCCGTAAGGCAGATGGGGAGGAAAAGATTCAGCGCTCTTTGCGGCGGTTTATAAAACCTCCCGCAACAGATATATGCACCGGGCGGACAAGGATATGCGCTGCATCCATATTGCGGATTGCCAATGCGCTTCCGCGCACCATATAGACCGAAGGATCTCCCAGCGGAGCTTGGCGCTTGCGGCAGATGCGCACCCCTTCCGTGATTCCCATTTCCCGCATCCGCCGGCCCAGCATGCTGTTTTCTTCTATCTGCAGCACCACTGCTTCCTGTCCCAGTGGCATCTGATCCAAAGTCCATTCCATCTTGATCTCTCCTTTTTTCGATACTGATTCAGTATATACCACACCGGGCAAAAAGGGTCCCGGCCACTTTATATCGCCTTTGTTTTATCCGGCAACCAACGGCAGTATGCGCGAAAAAGAAGGCTTTTATTCCTGCGTCCATTTTTCATCCGGCAGACAGCATACAAAAAATCCGGCAACGATTTTCCCAAAGCGGATGGCAAAAAACAAGCGCTTTGAAACCGCCCGATTTTCTTTGTTCATTCTGCCGGCAGCCGGAATGGGTAGCCCCGATATTGGAAAATCCGGTGTCAAAAATCCGGAGAAACTTCTTTACAGAGAATTCCGATTGGTTTAATATGAGATAGAAAAATTTCCCGAAAGGAGAAAGGCCATGAAAATATCCACCAAAGGCCGCTATGCCCTTCGCATGATGATCGATTTGGCGCAGCAGCAAAAAAGAGAAAGCTGCTATATTCCCTTGAGAGATATTGCCAACCGACAGGGCATTGACATCAAATATTTAGAACAGATTGTCTCCCTTTTGAAAAAAGACGGCCTGATCCAGGGCGTTCGCGGCAACAACGGCGGATACCGCCTGACGCGGGATCCATCGGAATACACTGCATGGGAAATCCTTAAAGTCACCGAGGGCAATCTCGCTCCGGTGGCCTGTTTGGAAACCGAAAGGAATCTCTGTCCGCGCAGAGACGGCTGTACCACTCTTCCTTTTTGGGAGGATTTTGCCCAGTGCATCGATCATTTTCTAAAAAAATGGACGCTTCAGGATTTTTTGTCCTGAGCGTCCCGTTTTATGTTTTCCACAGCAGACAGCCGCTTACAGCTCATATACTTCTGGACAT
Source organism: uncultured bacterium (assembly GCA_934875375.1). Taxonomy (GTDB): domain Bacteria; phylum Bacillota; class Clostridia; order Oscillospirales; family Ruminococcaceae; genus UBA3818. The sequence goes on along the minus strand of CAKXHL010000001.1, from coordinate 12,170 downwards.
AACTGGCGGATTTTTTCCCGCAGTCCCAGAAAATCCTCCAGTGCTCCCGGCTTGTTGCCCGGATTGCGCAGAAGTGCCGCCGGATGGAAAGTACCCATCATATGGATACCGCCTTTTTCCACCCATTGCCCATGCTGTTTTGTCACCTTAAATCCGGGATCAATAATCCTCGTAGCGCTGATTCTGCCCAGGCAGACAATAATTTTCGGGGCCAGAATTCTGGTTTGCTCCCGCAGATAGTCCAGACAGGCCGCCACTTCCTCCGGCGCTGGGTCGCGGTTTTCCGGCGGGCGGCATTTGACAATGTTCGTAATATAAATGTTGCGCTTTCGGTCCAAGTCCACTACGGCGAGCATTTTATCCAAAAGCTGTCCGCTTCGCCCCACAAAAGGCTCCCCCTGTTCGTCCTCGTTTTTGCCTGGTGCTTCTCCTATCAAAAGCACTTTTGTCCGCGGATTGCCTACCCCCCAGACCGCTTGGGTTCTGGTCCGGCAAAGTCCACAGCGTTCGCACTTCTGCAAGCCTGTTTTCATCTGTTCCCATACCTGTTCCAAAAGCTCTCCCCCTTTTGGTTCCATTATAGGAGAATATCTGTAAAAAATCCAGCAAAAACGGACCAGCTTTTTGGGCCGGTCCGTTTTTTATCATCGCAGGGATTCTGTAAATTCCCAAAACAGGTTGTCGATGGCATAGGCCCGCTCATTCGCTGTACCATCGGTCGTGCCTACCGCAGGCGAATTCGCTGGGAGCTGTGTCACACCGGCAGTATTGGTCGCTGCCGGAACCCAAAGCACTGTCTGATTGGACATCTGCACCTGTACTGGCGCCTGGGGGATTGAGAAGTTCACCGGGATCAAAAGCCGCAGCGATATCAGTATCCACGCCCAGTATCGCCATTTTACCGCGTATTTCCGTCGCAGAAGCGGTGTGAGCAAAAGAAACACTACAATCAAAAACGACATAACACCGTAATCTCCACCAGATTGGCAAACAGCTTTTCCAGCATCTCTAGCCCCTCCTTTTTAACTCCTCCAAAAACTCTTCCAGCTCTCCCAACTGCTTGTCATCCACTTTTTTATCCTGGTATAAAGCCGCTACAAAGCGTTTCACTGAGCTGCCATACAGTCGGTCCAGTACGGAACGGCTTTCAAAAGCCAGATACTCCTGCTGGGTCACCGCAGGGCGATAAACATTCATCTTTCCTCTTTTTTCACAGATGAGAAACCCCTTTTCCGCCAGTCGGGAAATAAGTATTGATGGTGTTGATATTCCAGTGCTTATCTTTCAGCTGCCGGTCAAAATAAGAGCGGGGAACCTCTCCTTCAGCCTCCCACAGAACGAGCATTACTTCGAGCTCTGTGTCGGGCAGCCGCCGCATTTTTTCCATTCGTCCCTCCTCCTTTTGAAAATGGCCGCCATCCTTTTACTACATTTGAAGTATATCTATCTACTACACTTGTCGTAATATTTTATCAACTCCTTTTACACTACACTGCCTTTTCGAAAAAGCTCTGTAAATCACTCTGTTTTTGAGTAAACCCGCAGAAAAAGAGGCGGAAATCTTCTATTTCCGCCTCTTTTTGATAGCTGCCGCATTTTTTCGAAAAGCTGCTATTTTTCTTCTGCTTTTACCCTCCAGATTTCTGACGCATATTCTGCAATCGCCCGGTCGCTGGAAAAAACACCTGCACCCGCCGTATTCATCAGGCATTTGCGAGTAAACGCCGTCCGCTGCCGGGCGTAATCCTGATTGGCCCGACACTTTGCATCGCAATAGGGTAAAAAATCCAGCAACAGAAAATATTGATCCGGTTTGTGCCAGGAGGCGCCGACAGTCAGGGAATCATACAGTTCCCGGAACATACCGGTGCCGCCGTCAGAAAAGGTTCCGTCAATCAGAGTTTCCACTACCCGTCTAATTCGGGCGTTCTCCTGTAAAATCCGGGACGGGTCGTATTCCCGGAGCGCAGCCAGCTGCTCCACCGTCGCGCCGAAGATGTAGTTATTTTCTATCCCTGCCTGTTCCACAATTTCAATGTTGGCGCCATCCATTGTCCCCAGCGTCACTGCTCCGTTGAGCATGAATTTCATATTGCTGGTGCCGGAGGCTTCTGTCCCGGCGGTGGAAATCTGCTCGGATATGTCTGCTGCGGGAATGAGCTTTTCCGCATAAGAAACGTTGTAATTCTGCACAAACAACACCTGTAGCCGGTCTTTGGTATCTGGATCCTGGTTTACGCGTTTCGCAATTTCATTGATATATTTGATGATTCCTTTGGCCCGATCATAACCGGGGGCAGCTTTGGCTCCGAAGAAAAAGACCGTCGGATACCAATTCGTCAGGCTGCCGTCTTTCAGTGCGAAATAGATGTCCAGGATGGAAAACGCATTCAAAAGCTGCCGCTTATACTCATGCAGGCGTTTGATCTGCACATCGAATAAAAAGTCCGGCTGCAAAATCACCCCTTCTTTTTCTCGGATATACTCGCACAGCTGCTGCTTTTTTTCCCGCTTAACTGCGGCGAACTGTTCCAGTACAGCGGTATCGTCCGCATACTGCGCCAGGCCTTTAATCAAAAAAAGATTGGTTTGCCAGCCGCTGCCACACAGCGAGGTGACCAGCGCCGACAGTTCGGGATTGCACAAAGCCAGCCAACGACGTTGGGTAATACCGTTGGTCTTGTTCTGAAAACGCTCGGGATACAGCCGGTACCACTCTTTCAGCGCGCTGTTTTTGAGAATTTCCGTGTGGATTTTAGCTACGCCGTTGACTGCATGTCCGGCAAAGATAGCCATGCGCGCCATATGGATGGTACCCTCGTCGATGATGCGATACTCTTTTCGCTCCTGGGTGGAAAGGCTGCTGGCCGCCAGATGGCGCATCAGGGCGTTTTGCAGCATCACCACATAGGGATAGACTGCGGGAATCACCGAACAGAACAGCGGGACGCTCCATTTTTCCAGCGCCTCCGCCATGATGGTATGGTTGGTATAGGAAAAGGTCTTTTGCACCACGTCAAATGCCTGTTCAAAAGAAAGCAGGTGGTCTTCCATCAAAAGGCGCAGAAGCTCCGGAATCGCCACTGTGGGATGGGTGTCGTTCAGCTGAATGGCATATTGATCCGGGAACCGGGAAAAGTCCTCCCCAAATTCACAGACATACCGGGCCGTCAGCGTCTGCATGGTGGCGCTGGTGAAAAAATACTGCTGCTTTAACCGCAGCCGCCGGCCTTCGTCGGTATCGTCATTGGGATACAGCACGGCGGAAAGATCCTCAGCCCGGTTTTTCTCTTTCACCGCTTCATCGTACTGCTGGCGGTTGAAGCGGTCGAAATCAAAAGCCTCCACCGCCTCGGCCTGCCACAGGCGCAGGGTATTGACTGTTCCATCCCCATACCCGATTACCGGCATATCGTAGGGCACCGCTTTTACGGTTTGATCTGCAAAACGCACCAACACAGTTTCGCTCTCCCGGCGCACGCTCCACGGATCGCCAAAGCGCAGCCAGTCGTCCGCTTCTTCTTTTTGAAACCCGTCTTCAAACCGCTGGCGAAACAGACCGTAGCGGTAGCGGATGCCAAACCCGTCCAGCGGAATCCGCAGCGCCGCGGCAGAATCCAGAAAACAAGCGGCCAGCCTCCCCAGACCACCGTTGCCCAAAGCGTCGTCTTCAATTTGCTCGAATACAGCCGGGTCAACGCCATGGCTACGCAAAAGAACATTGCAGCGCTCCAAAAGACCCAGATTCAGCAGATTGCTGTAAATAAGCCGGCCGAGCAAAAACTCCGCCGAAAGATAACAAGCCCGTTTTTGTCCCGTTTCTTTTTTCCACCGGGGGGACGCCTGGGCCATGGCGGCTTTTGAAACCGCATGATAAAGCGCTTTGATGTCGGCCGTTTCGATTGTACTACCAAATTCCAGCGCCAAGATTGTCTGCACATTCTTCTCAAAATCCTGCAAACAGGGTTCCTCCTCTCTATCTGCCGTAAAGCTCGGTCAAATCCCGGATTTTCACAGCCAAGTCATCGCTCAGCTGACCTTTGACCAAACGCCAGCACCAATTTCCGCCCAAGGTAGACGGCGTATTGATCCGCGCCCGGTTATCCAGCCCCAAAAAATCCTGCAGCTGGAACACCACCGTATCCGCACAGCTGGCATAACCTGCCCGGATCAACGCCCAGGGGATCTGCACGTTTTGGGACACATCCAGATAACGCCTGGCAAACCGCAGCATCCGCCGGCTTTGACCCGGGCCAAAAAAGCCGGCCAACGTTTCATTGTCATGGGTACCGCCGTAAACAACCATATTTTTTTCAAAATGACAGGGCAGATTTTCGTTGGTGCTGTCGCTGTCAAAGGCAAACTCCATCAGCTTCATACCCGGATAGCCGCTTTTTTCCAAAAGGCGGCGCACCTGCGGGGTAACTACCCCAAGATCCTCTGCGATGATTTTTTTACCGGCCAGAGCGGGGCCGATCGCCTCCAGCAGCTTTTCCCCCGGACCGTTAAGCCAGCGGCCGTTTATAGCCGTATCCTCCCCTGCCGGAATCGCATAATAATGGACCAAGCCAATAAAATGGTCAATTCGGACCAAATCGTACAGCGCCGCACAGGACGCCATCCGTGCTCTCCACCAAGAAAATCCATCCTGCTCCATAGCCTGCCAATCGTATAGCGGGTTTCCCCAAAGCTGCCCGGTAGCGGAAAACAGATCTGGCGGAACGCCTGCCACTGCGGTGGGCTGTCGGTTTTCATCCAGCTGAAACCGGCTGCCGCCTATCCAAACATCGGCGCTGTCCATCGCCACATAGATGGGAATATCGCCGATCATCCGGATTCCTTTTTGATTGGCATAATCCTTGAGCCGCTCCCATTGGGAAAAGAACAGGTACTGGACATATTTCCAAAAAATTGTCTCCTGCCGCAGCCGCTTTTGCCAGTCTGCCAGAGCCGCGGGCCTGCGCAGGCGGATTTCTTCCGGCCAGGCCTGCCATTCCCGTCCGCCAAAGAAATCCTTCAAAGCCATGAACAGGGCATAATCCTCCAGCCAAGTCCTGTTTTTCCGGCAGAAATCAGAAAAATCCGCGTCCTGCTCCCACCTGCTGCGGGACCAGGCTTTTTTCAAAACCAGGAACCGGTTGGCGTACAATTTGGCATAATCCACCCAGTCGGGGCGAAGGCCCCAGTCCGGCGCTGCCGCTTCCCCCGGCTGCAAAAGTCCCTGTTCGGTCAAAAGCTGCAGGTCAATATAGTACGGATTCCCTGCGAAAGCGGAAAAGCTCTGATAAGGGCTGTCCCCATAGCTGGTGGGGCCTAAGGGCAGCACCTGCCAGTAGCGCTGGCCTGCCGCAGCCAAAAAATCTACAAAGCGGTATGCTTCATGCCCAAAGGTGCCGATTCCGTAATCCGACGGCAGGCAGGATACAGGCAGCAAAACGCCGGCTCCGCGGCCCAGGGGCTTTTGTTTTTTCATGATACAACCACCGTTCCTTCCACAATCAGACGCTTTGGCAGGCTTTTGCCGCAGTATTTTCTGCCATTATCATACTCCTTGCGCGGCCCGCCGTCAAACCAAACCCGCACCGCCCTTTTACATGCTGCGAAAGGCTCACCCTTTAACCGCTCCGGCCATCACACCGCGGATGATGTATTTCTGACAGGTCAGATAGAAAATGACAATGGGAATGATCGCCAGGATCAAAGTGGCCATCAGCGCGCCCATATCGCGGGAACCGTACCCTCCTTGCAGGTACTGCACTGCGATGGGAATGGTGCGGTAGCGGCTGCCGATCACCAGATAAGGCAGCAGATAGTCATTCCAGATCCACATGGCGTTGAGAATCGCCACCGTGATGGCCGTGGGCTTTAAAATGGGAAACGCCACGAAAAAAAAGGTCTGTAAAGGCCGACAGCCATCTATCATAGCCGCCTCTTCCACATCCAGCGGAATGGATTTGATGAACCCGCTATATAAAAACACCGACAGCCCAGAGCCAAAACCCAGATACAGCAGGATAATCCCCAACGGGTTGTCTAAACGCAATAGATTCGCCAGCTTCGACATGGTAAACATCACCATTTGAAACGGAACAATCATGCTGAAAACAAACAGATAATAAAGCGCGTTTGCCGTGCGGGTTTTAATCCGGACCAAATACCAGGCGGTCATGGCAGTGAACAGTACGATTGCCGCTACCGAAAAAACGGTGATAAAAGCCGAGTAGCCGAAGGCGGAAAAAAAGCCTACCTTCTCAATCCCATTCCAGTAATTGCGAAGACCCACAAAAGTCTCGGAATCCGGCAGCGCAAAGGGCGCATCGGAAATATAAAACTGGCCCTTAAAGGAATTCATCAGCACCAAAAAAATCGGGGCCAGAAAAAAAATAGCCAGCACTACCAGAAAAACAGTCAGTAAAACGCTTTTCCAGCCTTTGGATTCATTCCTCACTGCTCCACCTCCCTGCTTCTGGTAGCCCTGAGCTGCAGAGCCGCAATCGCCGCCACCATCAGGAAAAAAAGCACCGCCTTGGCCTGACCGACTCCCTCATCCCCGATCCGTCCATAAAAGGTGTTATAAATGTCCAGCGCCAGCATCGCCGTTTTTTTCATAGGCGCACCAGCGGTCAGGGCAAAGTTCTGGTCGAACAGCTTAAAGGAATTGGTCAGCGTCAAAAACGTGCAGATGGTAATGGAGGGCATAATCATCGGAATGGTTACGCGGCGCAGCTTCTGCCAAGAGGAGGCGCCGTCTATTTCAGCCGCCTCCAGCACGTCTGTCGGCAAATTCTGCAGGCCCGCAATATAAATAATCATCATATAGCCGATCATCTGCCAGTTCATCAGCACCACCAGGCCCCAAAATCCATACTTAGGATCGTATGTGATATCCACACCGGCACTGAGCAGCAGCCCGTTAATGATCAGCTGCCAAATATATCCCAGCACAATGCCGCCGATGAGGTTCGGCATAAAAAATACTGTCCGGAACAGGTTAGTACCTTTCAGTCCCCTGGTCAAAAGAAGCGCCAGTCCAAAGGCCAGCAGATTGACCGAAAGCACCGATACCACCGTGAAGGCCGCCGTAATCCAAAGCGCATGGAGGAAATCGTTGTTGTCGGTAAACGCGCGGACGTAGTTCTCCCATCCTACCCACTGAGTATTGGTCACGGTGGTAAAATTGGTAAAGGACAGATAAAGGCCAAACAAAAACGGAATCAGAAAAGCGATCACAAACGCCGCCAGTGTTGGCAGCACAAAAACCGCAAAATATTTTCGTAAGCTTTTTTGCATAGGCACGCTCCTGACAAATTGGAATCGGATGAACCCGTTCCCGTTTTACCGGAAACGAAAAAGCAGCAGCCCTTTTGGAAAAATGTTTTTGTCTGCGGCTTTTCTTCGGCCCGGCAGAAGCCTTTGCCGGACAGGTTCAGCTTAACGGCTGGCGCTTTGCGTTTTCCAGTCCTCCACAACCTGGGACACCAAATCCTCCCAGTTCATATTGCCCTGGGCATATTGCAGCAGTGCGCCGCCGAAATGATCCTTAAACGTCTGTCCCGGGAACAGGGTAAAATTCCATCCGATATTCTGCACCTCTTCCCGGTTCATCCAATCAGCCACCTCGCCGGCCAACGGATCGTTTGGATGCTCGTCAGCGGAAAAAGTGTCAAACGGCGCGATAAAGCCAAGATCCTCTGTTACAAATTTTTTGCCAGTCTGAGAGGAAAAAAGCCAGTAGATAAAATCCGCCGCCCGTTTTTGGTCCGCCTCGCTGGCTTTGGCGTTGATGCAGAAAAAGTTTTCCGTGCCAATGCACAGCCCCTGGGTTTCTTCCCCTTCCATACCGGTATAGATGGGCAAAAAACGGATATTCTCTTCTTTTACGGTGTTGCCTTCTACCCCTTTGATATCGTTCCAAGCCCAGTTGCCGTTTTGAACCATGGCGCATTTGCCCAAAGCGAATTCCGCCATAGAATCCATCACCTGTTTTGTGCCGAGCAGTTTAGGGGCAACCGTCGAATTCTGGAGGTAGAGATCGAAAATATTTTTGAAGTTTTCGTGATAGGAAAAGGCAATTTCCCGGGTAGCATCGCTGGTCAGGTCCACTTCTCCCCGAATCCACTCATAGGAAATGGGGATGTTGGCCAAATGGGTCTGCCAGCGCCAATCCTCGCCCGGCTTTAAAGAGGTGCAGGCAAACACACCGTCGATCCCCAGCTGCTCTTTTTTGGCAGTCATATCCTCCACTACCTCCTGCAGCTTGGAAAAACTGTTGATCTGTTCGGCCGAGGAGACCTTGGCTCCTTTGGTTTCGAAATATTTTTGCAGGATCGCGTTATTGTAAATGATACCGTATCCTTCCACCACATAGGGGATGCCATAGACCTTCCCGCCGCTGGTCACCGCCAGACTTTTATCTTTTAAATGCCGATACAGCTCGATATCGCTCAAATCGGCGCAGTAGTCTTTCCAGTTGAGATATCCCAAGGGTCCGTTGATTTGGAACAGAGTCGGTGCGTCGGACTTGGCCATTTCCGATTTTAGCGTCTGCTCATAGGTTCCGGATGCCGCTGTGACCACCCGCAATTCGACGCCGGTTTCCTTTTGGTAAGCCTTGGCAATTTTTTGATAAACGTCCGCTACTTCCGGCTTAAAATTCAAATAGTAAACGGAACCGCCTTTCTGATCCGCTACTGCTCCGCTGCCGGATGAGTCGGTGTTTTTCTGGCATCCGGTCAATGCCAGCAGCAGGCAAAAGGTCAGTGTAAGCGCTGTCAGCTTTTTCATATACGTTCCTCCCTTTTTCATTTCGCCCAGCGCGGTATAAAGCCGCAGCATGATGCACAGGCTTGTCCGCTATCCAGCCCTATTGTCCAACCGGCCAGCTTTTCGGGTTCGGTCAGACCAATTTTATACCAGGCAAAGCGATATGATTTCGAAAAATAGTATGTGTCTTCCTCTGCCGTTTATCCTCAAAAGCGGAGGCTGTTTTACAAAATTCGTTTTGCCGTGCGGAAAATTTTGCTATAATAGGGTAGGAATAAAAACAGGCTTTTTGTATTGGCTGTACGGAATGAAAAACCTAAAGGAGGATCGCCATGTCTGTCAAACCAATCACTGATTCTTTACCGCTATCCTGTAAAGGGGAAGAAACCATCCTTTTAAAGCAGATCGCACAAAATACGCAAAGCGCCGCGCAAGCCGCCCGCCAGCAGCTGCTGCTTTCCAAAATCCGGCTGGGACTCACCGGCTTTTTGACCGCCTTGGTGCTGCTTGCTTTTCTTTTGTGGGGGCCGAGGCTTCACCGTTCTTTGCAGAACGCCGATCACGCCTTCGACAGTCTGGAGATGGTTGCCTCTCAGCTGGTACAGGCGGACATCCCCGCCCTGCTCTCGGATATGGACCAGCTGGCCGCTAAGGGTAAAGACAGTCTGGAGGCCATGGAAAAGGCAGCGGAGGTCTTGGAAAAAATTGATATGGACCAGCTCAACCGGGCCATTGCAGATTTGCAAAAAGCGGTATCTCCCCTCGCCAAGCTGTTTGGCTGATCTAAGGTCCAAGGAGCAACGCAAGCGCATATTTTGTCCAAAACAGTATCGGCATTTTTCATCAATTTTGGCAGAGATTTTAGGAATTTTCCACAAAGCCCATCCTTATCTGCCGTACGCCGCTTTCCAAACATTTCTGCTTATTTCGACGTTTTTCCCAGCAGAACCAGCTGGGAAATGTCGAATCACGTCGGATTTTATCGAGAAAAATCGGTCGTGCTCTTGCCGGAAAGCTTTTGCTCCGGCCTCCGCTCGGATAAGCCTTCCTTTTTCTTATCTTGATTTTTCCTTTTTATCCATATAAGATAGAAGACGGCAAAAAAAAGAAGAGAGAAGCGGGATTGGCATTCATACGATTCACTTTTGGGGGTAGTGTAATGCCACAAGTCAGAAAAATTATCGTTTCAGACAATGACCAAATATTTTTAGCATCCTGTCAAAATGTGTTTGCACTGCGGGGGATGCAGGCTGTTCCGGTACCCAAACACGGGCGCCTGCTGTGGGATGCGATTGAAAAAGAGCGCCCCGCTCTTGTCGTGTGCAATATTTTTATGGCCTATTGCGATGCAATCCATATCATGGAGCAGCTGAATCAAAACATGGAAACGGTTCCGGTCTTTGTCGCTCTGTGCGCGTCAGACAATGAGTGTTTGTTCGAGCGTTTTTTATCCGCAGGCGGTGCCGATATATTCGTCAAGCCTTTTGACGCCGACATTCTGGCCGAACGAATTGTTCAGCATCTGGAACAGGCCGATCGAAAAAACAATCTGCGCCGGGTGGACTTTTCGCCTTTCTCCCCCTCACCCTCTGACGATGCAGCCAAGCTTTTAAAAACAATCGGCGTGCCGGCCCATTTGACCGGCTACCATTACATCAAAATGGGGCTGACTCTGCTGCTGGAAAATCCGGCACGTTTTTCTTATGGTACCAAGGGGCTGTATCAGGCTATCGCGCAACAGACACACAGCAGCTACCACCGGGTGGAGAGGAACATCCGCACTGCCGTAGAAGCTGCGTTTGACCGGGGGGATTTGGCGTTGTTTGAAAAATTTTTCGGGTCTTCGATCAGCCGGAAAACTGGAAAGCCCAATAATGCCCAGTTTATCGCCACTTTGTATGAATATCTCTCATCGCAGAAAAAAGCTTCCAACGGGTAAACCGAACCTGCGACTTTAGGAAAAAGCCATTCACAAACTTTTCATAAAACCGGTCAGATTCGTTTAAATTTTTATCATGAACTATCCATATCCGACTGATATACTTAGTATTGTACCAAGGGAGAAAGACGGTTGCCAGCACGGCCGTTCTCTGGTAAAATTTTCATTGACCTCCTCTTTAAAAAACGCGGTGCCAGCCGCGTTTTTTATTTTACCCGAAAAGTGGCACCGTCCCGGTAAAAAAGCAGGGGATCGAATTTTTCCAATCCCCTGCTTTTTCTTTTTAAGATAGCTCCCCCTCATACGCCAAAAATCTTATTTTTCTACAAAACCCACCGCAAAAAGTGCTTGACAGATATTTCGGAACAACGGAATCGGCATCATCATAAAACATTCATACCAATTGATTTCCCCTATTTTTTAGCAAGTAGAAGCTACTACTGGGTAGGGGGTATCGTTCTGATTGGACTTGCAGCATTTCGCAGCTATCTAAAAAGGAAGGTAAAATCATGAAATTTACAAATAAAATGCTTTATGTAGTCAGCGTAGTATTTTAAATCACTGCATTGATTTTGGAACTGTTGCCGTACTGTTGCCGTTTGGTGCTTTCCTGGTTTTTGCCACCAGTCCAAGAGATAGAGTAACACACACTTACTCATACTTTGGCTTGAGCTTAATAGGGTATGCAAATTTCGCTCCGACGCTTACAGGCATTTTAACTGTTATTGCTCTAATATTGGGGATTATTGCCTTGTGTAAATACGAAAAGGCAGCGAAAATTAGAAACGCACGCTTTGTGCGTAGCAGAATTTCCGGTATTATGTCGCTCGTTTCACTATTTATGGCTGGATAGTAACAACACTGGCCCCGGAAGCCGAGGCATGGATCGTTGAAACCTTAGGCGAGGACAAAATCAATGCCAGCCGCCAGCCCATAGAGGGAACCGCCAAGGGTGGGAGCAAGAAATCCACCAACCGCAGTATCAAATATGTCTGCCCGATCTGTGGCACCATCATCCGGGACACGCGGGAGGTCAATGTAATCTGCGGGGACTGCGGAGAGCCATTCGAGCGAGCATGAATAAAGCGCCAGCCGGTATCCATCGGCTGGCATTTTTTTGTCTATGGAGAGCTGAAAAAGAAGAAGTTTCTTTGAAAAAAGGCTTGCTTTCACGCCGAAAATGCGTAAGCTGTCACTCACAAGGCAAGCAGCCAAGTATAAAATACAAGCAAAAATGAAAGGTGGAACACATTATGAAGGCAGGAGAAATTACAGCAAAACTGAGGGACGCGGTTCCGGTTTGTCTCATGGTAGAGGGCGAGGAAGTTATGTTGGAGGAGTTCGCCGCACGGCAGGGCTTTACAAACATTGTCCATTTCACGGACGATGGCATTAGTGGTACTTGCTTTGACCGTCCCGGATTTTTAGCAATGATGAAAGAAGTGGAAGCCGGGAATGTGGAGTACCT